>CAZNFS010000039.1:0-20315 GCA_964572695.1 uncultured Desulfobacteraceae bacterium | reverse complement strand
GAAACCCGCGGAGAACGCTGTACAACGCAAAAAAGACCATTTATGGATGGACACTGGGCAGCTCTGTTGCCGGGCACTGCGCTTGACATTGGAAACAGTAATAGTAGTTCCCGGTCATGAACGTTTGCCACATTTCTAATAATCCATGTCCGTTGATTATCTCTACCGCTTCATGCGGGGGTTTGAGCACAAGATCCCGCATGAAGTCTCTGAAGAAACGGAAACCGAATTTAAAAATCACATCACCGCAAAGTTTCTTGTTTACCTTCCCTTCTCCGGATAAGGCGCCTGTCGGGCAGGCGTCCATACAGGCCATACAGTGATCACAGACATCTTCTTTTAGAGGAGAATCTTCTTTCAGATCAGATGCGGTAACAACCCCTGAAATGCGTATGGCCGCTCCAAATTCCCTGGTGACAAGCAGTCCGTTTTCTCCATAAGAGCCGAGCCCCGCCCGCACCCCCGCTCTTCGCCAGCAAATCTCTCCCTGCATGCCATATTTGGGTTTTTCCATATCGATTGGAATAAATGCAGGCACGGCCACAGAAAGATCGCCTTCGGATTCAAGAAACCGGCACACATTATGGGCCGCCCTCGCGCAGGCATCATATGCATGGATGGTGTCAAACTGAGCCATCTGGATATTGTCGGAACCAATGGCGGCTAAACTGTGCTTTGAGGCTACCACGATAACACTCTTGGCTTTGGGCAATATTCTATGAATACTTTCAGCGTGTTCTGTAAGGTGCGCCATGTTAACGACACCGACAAGATCCGCACCATGTGTCAAGGCAACGCTTTTGGCTTTTTCCGTCAAATCGTTTCGATTCATTTTAATATCTCCAAATCAATAAGGATAATGCTTTCATCTGTTTAGCGGACATACCTCCAAGCAATTGAAGCAATTGTAGGTTCCATGGTCGTCGACCCCAAGGGTATTGACCATTGTTTCAAACGAAAACTTTTTTTTCATTAATGGATCTGCCGCCATGTGTGCCAGAAGCGGATTTGAGCCGGATTGCCGTATGCACAAATTGTGATCCACTTTGCCTGCTGCGCCGATGGCGTTAACAGGACAAGCATCGATGCAGTCAACACAGTTTTGAGGGCAAGGCGCATCGGTCAATTTCTCAGACGGTTCGAGATCCAAAGCGGTAATCAAACCGCCCAAAAGAAACCGGGTGCCGTAAGTCGGGTTGGCCAGCAGCCCACACTTCGTGATCCTACCCAGGCCGGCCTGCTCGCCCCAATAGACCAAAGGCAGCAGACCCCAAAACTCGCGCTCGGCAGCTCTCCACGGGTAACAACCATAAATGGGGCTACTCGGGAAGCCTTCTTGCTCCAGAAGCAAGCAAAGATGATTCGATACCGCATCCAGGGTTCTGTAAGCCATATTGCAAAAGCGCCAGTATAAGGCCAGGGAACCGCTCTCTGCGTAAATCACTCCCCTTGGCATCGGCATTCCATAGCAAACAATTGACTGTGTCGTTTTTAGGATACTCCCGGGTGTAAAACTCTTGGGAACTGATGGTATCTGACAGTGAGCTGATATTCCCGCAAGTGGAATGCATCTTTCCTGAAGAAAACGCGTGATCTCTCGTTGAATCTCTGCTCTTTCCATCCCAACCTCCTACACTCTAAAGTTTCGTTTCTATAACATGCTTTTCGAGGTGATCGCCACCTTTATGCCATTTCGAACCTGCTTTTATGTAATTTTCTTCCTCGCCCGCTGTACGCCATTATAGCCGCCATAACGGATAGAAAGGGAGTTGATTTTGCATGATCCTAAACGCCTTTACCGAACGCCATCATAATTTATTTGCCCGGATAATTGCTTTGTGATAAATAAGATAGAATTTTCAATAAAATTAGATGTCTAAATAATATTCGGGGCTATTTCCATGAATGTCAACGAAAGGCCGATGATATCCCAATTGAAACTCTGGTGGAAAATAATACGCACCGTCATTCTGGCTATTGGCGTTCTGTTAACTTTCTTTGTCTTCGCCGAAATCCTGCATGTTTATGTTGTCCTTAAGAACACCTATTCCCCTCTTGGGTATGTCTTTCTGGCGACAATTTTTGGCTTATGCGTGTGGATATCAATTTTCAGTATTCGGATAATTAGGAGAATACCCAGAGTGTTGACTCCACCGGACATTCACGACCCTCCTGCTGAAACTCAGATCCGAAACTACGCTAAGTATTTGATTGGGTACGTCAAACGACTGGCAGACAATCCTAATCTGTCGCCAGATGATATGGTGAAAGCGAAAAAGGACGTACAGGTGTTAGAAAAGCTGTCTCAATCAGGTCAACAATCTTCGGATTTATTATCAGAAATCGAGAAAACCGGGCAGGAGTCCATTGAGCCCCTGCTATCCAAGTTAAAGCAAAAAGCGGAGAGAGAGGTTCGGAACTCAGTCCGCGACATCATGATGGGAGTGACACTCAGTCCTTACAGAGCCGTAGATCTTCTCATCGTTGTTTATAGAAATGGGGCTATGGTGCTGCGTGTAATGCGCATTTATAACAGCCGCCCACTCTTGAAAGAACAAATATTGGTTTTACGAGATGTCCTTAAAGTTGTGGCAACGGTCAACTATTTAAATTTCGGTGAAAAACTGATGGAGCGGTTCTTGTCTTGCGTCCCTTATGTCGGCCGAGCTTTGGATGACTTCGCACAAGGCATCGGCGCCGGTCTTTTAACATCCGCAACAGGCCACGGCGCAATTTACAGATGTGAGGCGTACAGGGGCTGGAATCAACAATCTGCAGTCGATACGATGTCCTCCCACATAACAGAACTCATACGGGATGTGAAGAACATTTTCACTAAAGATATCCTGCCCCGTATGAAAAGCAGGGTATATTCGACTACGCCATCTGAAAAGACGGATGATCCGGGTTTTTGGGATAGTACGATTAACGGGATTTCCAGAGCGCTTGAGGCGACCGACACTCTCGTTGTGATGGTCAAGAAGCCGATCGGTTTTGGGTCAGAAAAAACCAAGAACGGTATTTTCTGGACGGGTGATATGATCGCTAAGACCGGAAAGGGAATTAATGACAGGGCAAAGCAGACTGCCTCGGGAACGTGGAAAGGAATGCGCCGGACCGGCTCAAAGGCCTGGGCGGTTTTCAAGCCCGGCTCAAAACGGGATTAAGTAGAAGACCCCACTTCTTTTCTGAAAAGAGTGGGGCCTTCTTCTCCACTTTTTAATTTCCTAATTTAATTATTAAAAATCCCGCACCTCTTCTCCAGACAAGCAGATTTATGGCCTCATTCTTGCTAAGATTGCCGACAGCACCATTGTATTCCTCCACCGTGTTGACAACTCGGTGATTGATTTCTTTTATCACATCGCCCGCCATAACCCCGGCCTCAGCGCCCTTGCCGTCTGCTTCGACGTTCATCACCAGAACGCCTTCGGCTTCTTTTATTCCGTATCGTTTAGCTATTTCCGCTGTCATATTCGCTACCCGAATCCCAAATTCATTTTCCTGTGCTTTGGGGGCATTTTGAGCAAGAATCTTGGCGTCTTTTCTTTTTGCAATCACAACATCAAACGTCTTGACCTTGCCTGCCCGCAGCACCTTGATTTCGGCCTTCGATCCCACTGAGATGTCGGCGATCTTGCGGGTCAGATCCCGGCTGTCTGCTATCTTTTTCCCGTTCACTTCAATAATGATGTCTTTGGCCCTGATTCCGGCGTTGTAGGCCGGATCCCCTGGAAAAGCTTTAACCACCAGAGCACCTTTTTCATCCTCGAGGCCATAGTATTCGGCCATCTCTTTGCTAACCTGCTGTATGCCTACACCCAGCCAGCCACGACTGACTTCTCCGCTTTTCTTGAGTTGTGCAATTACACTTTTAGCCATGTTAATCGGGACGGCAAATCCTATCCCCTGGCCGCTGGCTACAATCGCCGTATTGATCCCAACCACCTTGCCCTGCATATCTAGAAGGGGGCCACCGCTGTTTCCGGGATTGATGGAGGCATCTGTCTGGATAAAATCGTCATAGGGACCGGAACCGATAACACGCCCCTTGGCGCTCACAATTCCGGCTGTTACGGTGTGCTCCAGTCCAAATGGACTCCCGATGGCCACCACCCACTGACCGACTTTCAAATCATTTGAATCGCCCAATGCAACAACCGGAAGACTGTTCGAAGACGTGATCTTGATCAGGGCCAGGTCCGTGTTGGGATCGCGACCAACGATCTCGGCGTCGAACTCCTCACCGTTTTTCAGCTTTACCTTAATCTTGTCAGCATTTTCGATCACATGATTGTTCGTAACAATATAACCCTTTGCATCAATTATGAAGCCGGAGCCGAGACTTCGCTGTTTGAATTTGCGTTGGTGTTCTTGACCGAAAAATTTATCATAAAAATCGCGATACTGATCATTCTTTCCAAAGGGACCGGGATGAAATTGGCGGAAGACCCGACCGCCTCCCTTAACCGTTTTTTCCGTGCGGATATTGACCACTGCCGGACTGACCTCTTCGGCAAGATCGCTGAAACCATTCGGGGCATTAAAGCTCGTACTCGATTTTGCTTCAACATCCGCAAGCAGTCCCAAATTGGTAACTGCAAAAAAGCCGGCCGTTAGAAGAACCATTATAATAAACACTTTTGTCTTTGTTCCATTAACCCTATTTTTATTCGCTTTCATCGTCATACCCTCCATTTTCTTCTAAAATCAAAAAAATTGGTTTTCTTTAAGGACTAAAGTTCCCTGCCTTCTATACATAGCAAAGGGTGTGCCAAATTTGCAAGATGCTAATTAACAATTTGATTTATAAGGATTTTTTAAAGAGGAAAAAATTCACGGATGGAAAATATTGTTTGGCCTGGATACTTTTTATCCATCTGGACATCAATATGCCGGGAAATGGGTATTTCATACCCACGTTATTCCGCATCACTCTATTGTAACCCCCACCCTTCGTTTTCCACAAAAAAAAGTGTGAATGCGTTTGAAACAACCGCATTCACACTTATTTTTTCCCTAAACTTTCTCTATTGACTACTTCGTAGTTGAACTTTTGGATACTAAGCTTAGTCTTGCCTGAACCGTTTTCAGCGCATCATCGAGCTTCTTTACGTCCGTATCTTTATGCTTGTGGCAGGCCTGACACGCATTGGGAATTTTCGGATTGGCAATCGTGTCTTTGGGTAGCAGGACTTTAAACACATGGCTGTGGATGTCGCCCGACTCGGCACTTTTGGCAATCCGCGGCATATGACATCCGACGCAGTTGCCAAAGGTATGGATGGAATGTACAGCGGTCTGACTGACTTTTACATGGCACGAGAGGCACTGCCTTTCACCAGACGGGGCGATGGTTTGTGCCGGATTGGCTTGCCAGTCGCGCCCTGCTCTATACAATTTCGCTTTTTCGAGAAAATGCGCATGGGTATAGTGGCAGGAGGTACAGGTCACTCCCTCCTTTTTATGGGCAGACTTTGACCAATCGATATACTGCTGATGATGGCCTTTGGAATACTCGTTTGCGTAAAAGTGCTTCTTGTCACCGGTGGCATAAGACTTTGATTTATAAAACGCCTCAACCGCCAGACCCGGCTCGTAACCGACAGGCCAACCGGCGCCTTTCTTTTTGGTGGCCTTGCCCCGGTTGTGGCATGCGCCGCAGATTTGGACGGACGTTCCCCTGGTCAGCTTGGCCGGATTGATGATGGCCGGTTCATTTTTGTAGTATTCAGTGGTGGGCGAAGCATAATGCCATGAACCCTTTCCGTGACACGCCTCGCAGCCGACGGCCGGTTCGGAAAATGTTTGTTTCTCCAGATCGACCCCGGTGGTATGGCAACCGCCGCATTTGAGGAGCCAGGGCCGCTTATTCCAGTCGGCTTCGTGGTAGTTTACAAATTTGTCGGTTTCGGAGTTGTATTGAACAGGAGAGATGAAGAGTGTACCGTCTTTTTTGATGATATAGCGCTGTTTCCACTTGCTGCCGATGGTATACTGTATTTCGTCGACCTTGGGTACGTAGATCTTATCCGCGGTCACTTTGAGCTTTTTACCCTTTTTGGCCAGATCGGCCCGAATCCGCTTTTCGTCCCATTCAACAATCATGGCGCGTTTGTTTTTGCGGACGTCCTGAGCCATCCGGCTGTGCATGGTAGTCCGCCAGGAATAGTACTGCTGTAAGTGACATTCCTTGCATTTTCCGGAACCGACGAATTGCTTTGGTTTTCCGAGAAGGTTTTCATCGTCGTCACTTAGCGCTTGTCCAGCCCCAAAGCCTAAGAACATAATCACAGCCAAGCCGACAAGAAAAAACCGGATCAGGTTGCGCATTTTCATTTCGTCCTCCCCTGAGATTAATTGTTTATTAATATTATTTTATGGTGGACATATTCTATTATCATTTAATATAAATAAATAGGGTGAACACCCTATATTGAGCGAATATACACCCTAACCGGGCCTAACCGCAAAAGCTGATAACGGAATTTCGTTTCGCTCAACCTGGCATTTGGCTCATTTCCGGCTTTTTCACAATCGGGATAATAAACATGGGGGAAAAAATACGCCTCGTCATTGCCGAAGATCACACGATTCTCAGAGAGGGATTACGCGCATTGCTGTCATCTCATTCGGAATTTGATATTGTCGGCGAAGCCGAAGATGGCCGGGATGCCATTCGGTGTGTGGAAAAACTTGAACCGGACCTTTGTTTTAATGGATCTTTCCATGCCGAGAATGGGCGGCATTTCAGCCATCACCGATATCAAGAAACGATATCCGAAAATTAAAATCATTGCGCTGACGGTCCACAAGACCGAAGAATACATTCTCGCGGCGCTCAAAGCCGGTGCCGATGGATATATTCTAAAAGATGCGACTCACAATGAACTGATAATGGCCATCAAGAGCGTTAGCGACAACAGGCAATATCTCAGCCCCGGTGTTTCGGAAAAAGTAATTCAAGGGTATCTGGAAGGAAAAAAGACGCTAAAATCCGATTCATCATGGGATATGCTGTCCCAGCGTGAGAAGGAAGTCTTGAAACTGATTGCGGAGGGGTATAAAAATAAGGAAATCGCCGAGTTTCTTTGCGTCAGCTTAAAAACAGTCGAAAATCATCGCGCCAATCTGATGAAAAAACTGGATCTTCACAATGCAGCCGCCCTGACCGCTTTTGCCATGCAAAAGGGGATGGTAACACGTTACCCCCCCCTTCTTATAAAGGCCACCAAATAAAGATTTGCGTTCCCTTATCCCGGCCTGATTCTATCTTGTATAAGCCTCCCGAAAGCTCGGCCCGCTCCCTGATGCTGGCCAATCCGAGCCCCCTTATGGAAGGATTTAATGACAGGGTTGACCCAACGTCAAAGCCCTTACCGTTATCTGTCAGCGCTAATTCCATCCCGCCATCTTTTTTCCCCATAGACAACCTGACCCGGTCCGCCTGACTGTGTTTGGCAACATTGTTCAAGGCTTCCTGCAGGATGCGGTAGATAACCGTTTTCAAAGAGGAAGGGATTTCTTCCTCCTGGATGGCGATCTCCTTTTGAATGATAATGGTTGAATAAATGCCTTCAAATTCTCTGCAAAACCAATTGATAGTCGCCAGGATTCCGAGGTCGTCCAGAATCGAAGGCCTCAAGTCCATTACAATACTCCTGACCTCTTCGATCGTATTCTGTATCAACGGGACAATTGCCTCAAGGGGCGCCACATCTAATTGGGTGAAATTGTCATGCAATACGTTGATCGAGTTTTCCAGGCTGAATTTGACGGCACTTAGGGCCTGGCCGATGCTGTCATGGATTTCCCCGGCGATCCGTTTCCTTTCATTTTCCTCGGCTGACAGGAGTTGACTGGATAGAATCCGGTGCTCTTTCTCAGATTCCAGCAGGGCCGTCTCAGCCTGTTTCCGCTCTTCAATCTGGCGCCGCAGCTCCTCATTGGCTTGTGAAAGCTCGGCCGTTCGTACATACACGCGTACTTCCAGTCTGTCGCGGGCTTGCTGCAGCGCTCTTTGCGTCTCTTTTCGGACGGCTATCTCTTCCAATAAATCATTTTGCGATTTTACGAGTCTGCGTTCTATGCGGCCGACAAAAAAGAAAAAGAATCCAAAGAGCAAAGCGCCGATAACCACGCTGGCGGCGATCATGATGATGGATAGTGTTCGCAGGGCACTTTCTTCGGCAGTGATGTCCTTCAGGACAATGATATCGCCAAGGACATTGTTTCCGGCATCGATAAGGGGTACGAATCCGCCGTAATACTTGCGCTGGCTGGTTGTTATATTAAAGATATGCCCTTCCCGTTCTATATGGTCGAGCTGTTTGTGCTGACCTATTTTGGCAGGAATTTCCTCCAGCGTTTGGCTGAAGATGACGTAATCGGGAAACTGATCCCAGTTTCCGCTACGTCCCATCATAATTAAGCCCTGTTCCCATCTTGTCCGATCGAGATGGGATTTATTGACCGTAAAGATCAGATCACTCCCAATGATTTTTTTCAGTTTTGGGGCCAAATTTTCGATTTCAACACCCAGCTCGATAAAGCCGACCAATTCACCTCTTATCCGCCAGGGATGCACTACCCGAAAGGTAAGTGTTCCAAAGGGGCCCAACTCGATTCCGCTGACCGACCGGGATTCATTTTGAGCCCGATCGAGGGTGTAGCGCCGGATGATATCGCCATGCGATTCCGGTTTGTGTACCCGCAAAAAGCAAACTTTGTCTGAGCCGATGAAGTAAAAGTGAGTCACCTTTTGCCTGGATAGCGTCTTTGTTAAAATCGGCCGGGCATACCGCAGCAGGTCGGATCGATCCTTTTCAAGCCAGGCACCCTGCAGGAATTTATCCTCTTTTATAAAATCCAAAAGGCCATTTAGTGTATGCGTGATTCCTTCCAGGTGCATCAGGGTAACCTGCCGCACGCTCCCCACATTTGCCTGGACGTTCTTATCGATATGGAGCCTTTGAAGTTCATATGTAATGAGGATGGAAGTGGAAAGGAGAACCGCCAGTGCCGCACACAGCGGAACGAGGATGAGTCGCTTAAATTTCCGGTCGTTTTTTTTCAGTTTCGAAATTCCCTTCTGTTTTTCGGACTTGTTGAAAGTCGTTCGCCCTCTGGTTTTTTTCAGTGGTGCAGGACATCATGATCTTAAGATTAACACCCCTAAAATTCAAGTGTATTATAAAATCGTTATACAGGTTGAAGTTGACAAGGTCCGGATGATGGCGCATTATCAGCCCCGTACAGGTAAATCTAAGCGTCGGCTTCAAACCAATGGAGGAAATACAGATTGGATCCAAACAGTTTTGGGTACTGGTGGCAGCATCTGCCTGAAAATATAAGCCCGGTCATCTTTGAGGTGGGATTTTTCAGGCTCCAATACTATGGCCTGATGTACCTGGTCGCATTCGGACTTACATACGCCCTGGTATTGTACCGCATAACGCATGAATCGCGTTTTGATATTTCCAAAGATCAAGTCAAAGAACTATCGCTATCCATCATTCTGGGACTCATGATCGGGGCAAGGCTGGGATATGTCTTTTTTTACAATTTCCTGTACTATTTGAGCCATCCACTGGAAATCATCCTTCCGTTTAGTTTCTCAAACGGCTTTACCTTTACCGGCATTTCCGGAATGTCATATCACGGCGGTCTGATCGGGGTTTTGCTGGGTGCGTGGTTATATGTGCGCAAGTCCGACGTGACGTTTCGTGAAATACTCGATTTGTATGCGCCCGTCGTTCCGCTTGGTTATACATTTGGGCGTCTTGGTAACTTTATCAATGGCGAGCTTTTCGGCCGGGTTACCTCATCGCCGATCGGCATGTATTTCCCATTGTCACAGAGCATCGAAAGACGACACCCTTCTCAGCTTTATGAGGCCTTCTTTGAGGGAATTTTTCTCTTTTGCGTTCTGTGGGGCATTCGCAAGCGCAAGCTGCCTTCCGGCGCCCTCTTTGCTTTTTATTTAGCGGGGTATGGGGCGGTCAGATTTGTGATCGAATATTTCCGGGAGCCCGATTCACATCTTGGGTTTATAATGGGGTCGCTTTCTATGGGCCAAATCCTGTGCAGTCTGATGATTCTTGCCGCAATCCTGCTCTTTGTCTATTTGCAGCGTTTAGATGACCGGCCCGCCTAGGTACAAATTCGTGCCAATCGCTGCTTTGACTTTCCGATTGACAACCGAGAGGCCGATGATTAGAAATTAATGAAGTTTGATGGCGTCGTAAATGAACCTTTTTACTGAGCCATCTATTGTTGAATTCACAGCTTTGATGAAACCGTAAAAAGTCGTTCTAATGACTGGATACCCGCCTTCGCGGGTATGACGTCTTTTTTATCTATCTGATATTAAATATTTTACTGTCATTCCCGCGAAGGCGGGAATCCATAAAAACTGAAAAATCCGACTTTTTACGAAACTCTCAGCTTTTATTAAACCATCATTTTTAATTAATTCATATCGGAGCCATCAATGACAAAAATAAATCAGAAAAACAACAGATACGTAAAGACCCAAACCTTGATTGCGGCTGTCTGCGTTGCATTTGCGGCCGGCTTTTTGATCGGTATCCTCCTAACAGTGTATAAAACCGAATCGAGCGTTTCGCCTCAACCAAAAACCGCCGGCAATTCCGAAAAGGATAAAATGCTGGCAGCCCTTGAAACAGAGGTCAAAAATAATCCTCAAAATGCAAGCGCCTGGACCCAGATGGGGAACCTCTATTTTGATAACAAAAAGTATCAAAAAGCCATCGCTGCATACCAGAAATCGGTTGAAATCGAACCCAACAATGCGAATGTCATTACCGATTTAGGCGTTATGTACCGTCGCGCGGGCCAATCAAAAAAAGCGGTTGAAGCCTTTGATCGAGCCATGCAAACCGATCCCAAACACGAGATTTCGCGGTTTAACAAAGGTATTGTTTTGCTGCACGATCTCAACGACCTGGAAGGCGCGATTAAAGCCTGGGAAGAATTGATCGAGGTGAATCCCTTTGCAATGGCCCCCAATGGTCAATCGGTTGATGAAATGATCAAACGCTATAAAACCGGCGGTTCATAGACACTTTGATTTACAGAGAACAGACGCTGTGCCCCTTTTAACCATCGCGGCGATTGCTGTCGCCCTGGCCATGGATGCCTTCGCGGTGGCGATTGCCGCGGGTGCCCGCCTGCAACATATCAGCTTCCGGCAAACCTTTCGGCTGTCATGGCATTTTGGTCTGTTTCAAGCCATGATGCCGGTTTTGGGCTGGGGTGCCGGGCTAACCGTCCGATCCTATATTGAAGCATTCGATCACTGGATCGCATTCGGCCTTCTAGTCTTTGTGGGGGTCAACATGATCCGTGAAAGCATTTCCCCGCCCAAGACGGCCGCACCCAAAAAAGATCCCACCAAAGGGGCGACATTGGTAATTTTATCGGTGGCCACCAGTATCGATGCCCTTGCGGTAGGGCTTGGAATTTCGCTTATACATGTATCGATTTGGGCACCGGCCCTCATCATCGGTATCGTGGCAGGCACCTTCACGCTGGCCGGGCTCTTTCTGGGGGGCAAAATCGGTTCAGCCAAACGGCTCAGCGGCTATGCGGAAGTCATCGGCGGAATCGTCCTCTTGACCATCGGCCTTAAAATTCTGTGGGATCACGGTGTGTTCGATTTCATTTAGGATTCGCGCAAAAATCGTCTTCTCTGATGGCCGACTCCTTTGGTTCGATGTGCACGACCACATCCAATACCGCCCTGTTTTCGTCCATGATCCTCGCTTTTACGTCTTCAGCAATATCGTGCCCTTTTGCTACCGTAATCGATCCATTCACCACGACGTGCATATCCACCTGTAGATTATTTCCCACATACCGGGTTCGCAGACCATGTACCTGTACCACAGCCTCGTTTTGGCACCCAATCGCTTTTATATTTTCAAGGGTCTCTTTTGATGCGCCTGTCTCCATCATTTCTCTGAGTCCCGGCCATGCGATCTTAAGGGCGGCCTGAAAAATAAATATCGACACCACGACCGCACCCACATGGTCAAGGACCGTCCAGGCCGGAAGAATAATCGCCCCGCCGATGGCGATAAGGGCCGGTATGGAACTGATTGCATCGGTACGGTGATGCCAGGCATTGGCGGCAAGCGCCGGGCTTCTGATGCGTTTACCGATGGCCGCCATCCAGCGGTACAGGATTTCCTTGGAAATGATTGAAAAAAGGACCACAAAAACCGCCAGCCAGCCGGGAGGCGCTGCCGTCGGCTCATTGATTGTCGTTATCGCCTTCCATACGATCCCCATGGCGGCGCCAAAGAGAACAATTCCGATAAAGACGGTCACAAGCGTTTCCAGACGCCGGTGACCATAGGGATGATTTTCATCGGCCGGTCTGGACCAATAATACGAGCCGACAATAACGGCAACATCGGTTGTGCAGTCGGAAAGGCTGTGGACCGCATCGGCGAGCAGTGTCTGGCTTGCCGCCACCACACCGGCCCAAAATTTCAGGACCGACAAAAAAAGGTTTAGGATGAGGCCGATCCATGTAATCTTTCGAATATATTTATCTTTTTCTAAATCGAAGACTTTCGTCATGTATCCGCACCTTAACCCGGATTTTTCACGCACCGGATGCTCTCAGCTGAAAAATTTTCATGAAATATGCGGGCTAAATCGGAACCGCCGCCTTGTACACTTTGGCCCTGCCATCGATGCGGTATTGCTCAACAGCGGCCGGGATTATCAAGGAAGTTCCCTTATTGAGACTTATCTTCGCTGAAGTTCTGTTATCCGTTATCGTGGCCTTGCCTTCGGTGCACAAGATCATTTCCACACTTCTGTCCTTTGCGCTTTGGTAACTGAGCCCTTCTTCCGTTCTGATCACCGCAAGGACAAATTCCCGGGCCGGGCAGTGATAAATGCGCTCGCACGAACTGATCCGGGTTCCGGGAAGAATCTTGGTTTGACTCTCATTAAAGTTGAGGACGTTCAAAAGCTCGGGCACATCAATGTGTTTCGGTGTCAGCCCGCCGCGCAGGACATTATCCGAGTTTGCCATCAGCTCAATCCCCACACCGTGAAGATAGGCATGCAATTCTCCGCTTTGCAGAAACAAGGCCTGCCCAGGCTCGAGTCTTAACAAATTCAAAAACACCGGGGCCAGGATACCGATATCTTCCGGATATGCCTGGTAAATCTTGGCAATCCATTCGAAAACATTATCTTTCTCAAATAAGTTTTCGGCATTCCGGCGAGCTTCATCAATCAGTGTTTTTTTCCGCGAAACCGGCATGGTCATCAACGTTTTTATAAAATGGGCCATCCCCTTCGCATCCGGCTGCTGCCTCAAATCATCCCGCTCGACCGTCAAGGTGTGAGGACATACTCTGCCCAGATAAACATGGATATCAGCGATGGGACGAAATCCGTTTAAGGCCCAAAAAGGGGTAATGGCATAAATACATTCGGGCTTGTGATTATCATCCCGGTAATTGCGGCTAGGCGCATCAAGCGCCAGGCCAAGGTCGTTTTCTCTCTGAAACCCCGCCTGCGCCTGCGCCAAACTCGGATGCGCCTGAATCGAAAGCGGTCTGGATGCAGCCAGGACTTTAAACAGATAAGGGAGCCGCCGGCCAAACTTTTCGACAACGGGTCTTCCCAGAATGTCTTCGGGTTCCTTTTGGATCAAATCGATCAAAGATTCCCAATTGTCGTCACAGGCTACGAATGAGGGTGCTTTAGGATGAGCACCCATCCACAGTTCCGCCTGCGGTTTTGCGGCAGGTCTTTTCTGACCCAGAAGCTCCGCTATTGCAGTCTTGGATCCCCAGGCATATGTTTGCACACTGTTTCGCAATGATTTGATTTTTTTCATTATCTTTGCGGGCGATTGGGTTATTCGGAATCGAGGTGAAGATATCACGGGACCCCGTATAAATAAAGAAAATGTTTACTATTTTAAGCCCTGCTGATATTAAAAACCGTAATCGTTCACAGGTTCCCCGCCCTGCGTGATCTTCGACAGGGTTCACCGTTGAGCCTGCGACGAGCCGTTCGACCCTGAGCTCACGGCCGAAGGGCTCAGCCGAATCGGGTCGGGGACAAGGACATAATTGGACCCCTGAACCTTTGAACCCTGAACCGCTCACTTTAGGTTCAAGTGCGTATCAATGCCCCTTACCGTAAACGAAATATTCCACAGCATCCAGGGCGAGTCACTGCACGCCGGTCGCCCTTGTGTCTTTGTACGCCTCAGCGGGTGCAATTTAAGATGCCGCTACTGCGATACCCGCTATGCTTACGAGGAGGGGTACCGGTTAACCATCGATGAAATTGTTGATCGAATTTCCGACTATAATTGCCCCTTAATTGAAATAACCGGTGGCGAGCCGCTGTTTCAAGCGGAAACCCCCTCGTTAATTCGAAGGCTACTTGAATGCGGCCACGAGATGTTGATCGAGACCAATGGAAGTTATGACATTGATTGGGTTGATCGGCGCTGTATCAAGATCGTCGATGTCAAGTGCCCTTCCAGCGGTGAGAGCACCAAAACGGATCTTGACAATCTGAAAAGACTAACATCTCAGGATCAGGTTAAATTTGTGATCGGCGACCGCGACGACTACGACTATGCCGCCCGGATTGCCAAATGGGTTGCGACAGATGTTCCCAAGCATCACATTCTATTTTCTCCGGTTTTTAACCAGCTGGACCCGCGACAACTGGCGCAATGGCTTTTAAGGGATCGATTTCCGTTTCGACTCCACCTGCAGCTTCATAAAACCATATGGCCGGAAGCCGACAGGGGTAAATAGTGCCTAAACGAAAAACCGTTCAGGCACGATTTTTGATTGTTGATTTTCGATTGTTGATTGTCGGAGCATAGCGTAGATCCCGACTTGCCGGGGATGATTGGGTAGTTCAATCGTCAATCAACAATCATCAGTCGCCAATAGCCAGGCGACTTCAACCAATCGACAATCCTCAACAGTCAATAGTCAATCCATTCCCGGCTTGTCCGGGCTAGGGTGCACAGACAAAGGTGACAGGCGATGAATAGGGTTGCCCCGCAAAAAGCGATCGTTTTATCCAGCGGCGGACTCGATTCCACCACGGTTATGGCTATGGCCAAAACCGAGGGGTTTGAAATCTACAGTTTAAGTTTCTTCTACGGACAGCGCCACGCTTTTGAACTGAAGGCGGCTCAAAAAATCGCCCGTGAATTGGGAGCCCGGCAGCACCTGGTCATCGATCTGGATCTCAGAAAGATCGGCGGTTCAGCCCTGACGGCCGAAATTAATGTGCCCAAAAGCCGTGACAGCCAGACCATGGCGGCCGAAATTCCCGTTACCTATGTGCCGGCCCGCAACACGATTTTTCTGGCCCATGCGATTGCCTGGGCCGAAGTTCTGGGCGCTTTTGATATTTTTATCGGTGTCAACGCAATCGATTACAGCGGCTACCCGGACTGCCGGCCGGAATATATCCTGGCATTTGAAAAAATGGCCAACCTGGCCACCAGGGCCGGCGTGGAGGGGACTTCAACGATCAACATCCGCACACCCCTGATCTCCATGACCAAAGCTCAAATCATCCGCCGGGGAATCGAGCTGGAGATCGATTATGCCATGACCCACAGTTGTTATGACCCCACCCCGCAAGGCCATGCCTGCGGCGAGTGTGACAGTTGTGTTTTAAGGAAAAAAGGCTTTAAAGAAGCCGGAGTTCAAGATCCAACGGGGTACGCCCGATGAAGATCGCATTTTTGCATTACCACCTCAAACCGGGTGGTGTCACGACGGTTATCAAGCATCAGGCCACGGCCATTCAGAACACCTGTTCAAGCCTTGTTCTCACCGGTTCTCAACCCGAATTTCCATTTCCAGCCGATACGGCCGATATTGCGGGTATCGGGTATGACCACCCCGAGGGCCCGGAATACGATCCGCTCGCGGTGGCCGACAAAATCGTTCAAACCATCTATTCAAAATGGAAAGATGGATGTGACATACTTCATGTTCATAATCCGACTCTGGCAAAAAACAGGGACTTTCTGCGTATTCTCAAGGCGCTTCAGAAACGGGATATTCGACTTCTGCTGCAAATCCATGATTTTGCTGAAGATGGACGCACGATGCATTACTTTGACGAAGATTATGTGGCCGATTGCCACTATGCGGTTCTTAACTCACGCGATTACAAAATATTGACGGCCTGCGGTTTAACATCGGAGGGACTGCATAAAGTCCCCAACCCAATCATCCCCCCTATGTTTCAATCTGAAACACCCCCTGTCAAAAACTACATTTTTTACCCGGTTCGAGCCATTCGCAGAAAAAATATCGGAGAGGCGATCCTGATTTCCTTATTTTTAAAAAACGAGCCTGACCTTGCCATTTCCCTACCCCCCAACAGCCCGGCCGATATCAAGCGCCATCGGGAATGGAAAGACTTTGTAGGGACAAACCACCTTAATGTCGCCTTCGATGCAGGCTTAACAGAAGATTTTAGGACCCTTGTCGCTTCCGCCAAATTTATCATTACGACAAGTATTAGCGAAGGATTTGGTTTTTCTTTTCTTGAGCCCTGGCTGGCAAACAAGGTCTTATGGGGCCGAAAACTTGCGGACATCTGCGCCGACTTTGAAAAAAAAGGAGTCAATCTTGAGCACCTTTATAAAACGCTGCGGGTTCCGCTGGAATGGATCGACCAAAAGAGATTCTTTTCTATTTGGAAACAAAATATTGAAATGGCTTGCGCACGGTTAAACGGTACAGTCGATGAAGCGATGATTGAAAACGCCTACCGGTTTATGACAGACAACCATACCATTGACTTTGGACTCCTCGATGAGTCATTTCAAAAGCAGGTCATCGCACATGTCATTGCAGATGATGCCGGCCGCAAAATCCTCGTCCGGTTGAATCCATTTTTATCCTCTGCAGGAGAAATCGAAAATGGCCCAAATCTGTCAAAAAATAATGCCAGAGCGATTGTAAACGGCTATAGTAAAGAGATTTACAAAGAAAAGCTTTTGAAAACTTATGCGCAAGTGATACAGAAACCTGTCCGGCAACAAATAGACAAAAACCGCCTGGCATCCGCTTTTCTGGATTTAAACCGCTTCAGTCTTTTAAAATGGGGGATCACAGAAGAGGGCTAGACCTATGAAAGGATCAAAGGTCAAACGTAATAGGATGATATCCGTCCGCGAAAGGCTCCAATACAAATTCGATAATCTCATGGCCAGGGGCGGATCGGCCATTTTACTGGGGCTTTTTGTACTGATCATGTTCACGTTGCTGATTATCTTTCTATTACGTTTCGCTGCGGGCGCCATCCTGCCGGATAGCTCCCTGCAAGATATACCGGACATGTTATGGCGCTCCTTTACGCAGATTATCGACGCCGGCGGTATTGAGGCCGATGAACCCTCCACCCGTTTAAACAAATTCATCGGAATTCTGTCGGTGATGCTGGGATTGGTCTTTTTTTCAGCCCTGGTGGCCTTCATCACAAATGAGTTTACCCTCAAGGTGGAAAGCCTGCGCAAAGGAAAAAGCAGTGTTATCGAAAACGGCCATACGCTGATACTCGGGTTTGGCGCTCAAATCATCGAAATCATCGAGCAGCTCATCCTGGCCAATGAATATAAGAAAAAATCTTGTGTCGTTGCCCTCTCAAATACCGACAAAGCGGTAATGGATGACCTTTTAAAGGAGGAGATTAAAGATCGTAAAAGCACCCGCATCATCACCCGCAGCGGAGACATTTCCAACACCAAAACCATCCGCAAAATGAGTGCCGCGCAAGCCAGTTCGATCATTATCTTAAATACCGCCACAGTCATCGACCCGCCTGAGATAAGGGACAAAGCCGATGCCAAGGTTTTGGAATCCATCATTGCCGTAGCCGCCGCGACAGAAGAAGCGCACCTGCCGCCGGTAGTCGCGCAACTCCATTCGGACAAAACCAAACGCCTGGCGGAAACGATCGCCCCGGGCAAGATTATCGTTATCGATACGAATGACATCCTGGCCCGGGTTCTGGTCGCTACCTCTCTCAATCGCGGACTTGCATCGGTCTACTCCAATTTGGTCGGATTCAAGGGAAGCGGCATTTTTATTCATAAACCGAAATCCGGATGGATGAATCATCCATTTGGCAAACTGCAATTTCATTTAAACAACAGCGTCCTTTTGGGATTTCGTACAGCCCGGGAAGAAATTCTGTTAAATCCGCGCCCGGACTTTATCCCGGCGGATGAAGATGAGGGAATTTTCCTGGCCCAAAATAATTCTTTAATAGAACTGTTTCGCAAACAGGTGATTGCCCCCCGGGAACAAACATTTTTCATGAAAAAATCGCGTATCCTGCTCGAGAAACAACTCATTTTCGGCTGGAACAGCAAAATTCATATCATCATTGATGAATACGCCAAATCGATGCGCGAGGGATCATCTATTGATATCGTGGCATCAAATCCGGACCGTGTTATGCAGACCCAGATCACCGCCGCCCAGGAACGTTACAAAAATATTAAGATTAATTTGCTGGCGCATGATCAAACCGTATTTGATTTTTTAACCCAATTGGACTTTACTAAATATGACACCGTTCTTGTGCCGGCCGAAGAATCGGGAGTCGTTGATGATGTCGATCTTAAGACCGTTTCATTGTTGATGGAATTCAGATATGCGTTTGAAAACCTTCAACTGAAAAACGGCCAACCCTTGAATACCAATCTGGTTACCGAGGTAATTGATTCCGAAAAAGCGGATGTTTTTCTCAAAGCCGGCGCCAAAGATTTTTTAATCCCCCACAAATTTGTTTCCGAACTCATTGCGCAGATTTCGCAACAACCGGACTTAAAAAAAATCTACGATCATCTTTTTGAGGAAACTGGGAGTGATATTTATGTCAAACCAATTGAATTATACTTTAAAAATATCCCCATAACGGCCAGCTTCGCCGACTGTATGCTGGCCGCCCAAAACCGGGGAGAAGTTTGCCTCGGGGTTCGGATCGGTTCGGAAGAAACTGATATCGATCGCAATTACGGTCTTTATTTACCGCCCGACAAGAATATTATTTTTGATTTAAATGAATCAGATTCATTAGTTACACTTGCAGAAAATCGAAATTAAAGCTAATAGGGTTTTATATGCAAAGCGATTTAGCAGGAGTATTGCCATGAAATGCCGACTAAAGTTGCTACCCATTTTCCTGATTTTCTGTTTCTGCAGCAGTGTCAATGCCGAGCAAGTTGTCCGTCTCACCACAGGTGAATGGCCGCCTTATCTGTCCAAAGAGGCCCCCCACAGTGGTATTGCGGCATGCATTGTGACAGCGGCTTTTGCTGCCGCCGGTATTAAGACGCAGTTTGGCTGGTTTCCCTGGAAGCGTGCTTTTCAATTTGCCGGACGCGAAAAATGGGGCGGATCTATAATATGGTCCCGTTCGCCGGAAAGGGAAAAAGATTTTTTATACAGTGATCCGGTAATCGAAGTGAGTGATGTATTCTTCCATCTCAAAAGCTACCCTTTTGACTGGAAATCCTGGGCTGATTTAAAGGGCATAAAAATCGGTGTCACCACCGGGTATCTTTATGGAGAAGCGTTTCAGCAGGCCCAGAATTCAGGCCTGATAAAGGTCTTTCGGGTGACGACGGATTTACAGAATTTAAAAAAGCTGTTAAAGAAAAGAATCGATGTTTTTGTCGTCGCGCAGGATGTCGGTTATGAATTGCTGCGCAAACATTTCAGCAGCCAACAGGCGCAGCTGTTTACGTCTCATCCGAAGCCTGTGAGGCCCTCAATGGCCAATCTGCACCTGCTTTTATCCAAACGTAATCCGGATCATAAAAACCTTATGGCGGTCTTCAATAAAGGGCTGAAAGAAATAAAACAAAACGGCAAGTTTGACCACTGTTTTACCAAAATTAAAGCCAAAGAGTAATAAGCATAGATAGTGCCATCCACGACTAAATAGTGGCACTCCAAGGTGTCCAATATGCAGATATCTTGCCCGCAATGCCATACGCCTTATACATCAAAATTAAAGGGCCAAAACAAACTCCATTGCAAGCAGTGCAAGGCTGAGTTCCTGGCACCGATCGAGGCGCTGAATCAAATCAGATTGGAACAGATCGCCAAGGCACGCCAACAATTGGAATATACGCTCGGAACCGAAAAGAAAGGCTTGGAACAAAAATATGGGGAGGCAAAAAAGCGACTGCAAGAAGAAGCCCAAAAGATCGCAGCGGAATCCAAGCGCATCGAAGCCTCGGCCGAACACAAAAC
>CAZNFS010000038.1:0-20806 GCA_964572695.1 uncultured Desulfobacteraceae bacterium | reverse complement strand
CATCTACGTCATAAAAATGACAAATCCTCCTGTGTTGAGTGATTGACAGATTTTATTTATTTGGGGGACGTACATTAGTTTATAAGATGTCTGGGTTTCTGTATAGTGGACGCTCCTTCATATGTTCATATAGCAGGGATTTCATTTCCAAACTGTCAAAATCTGAACTTGAAACGCTTGTTGCCGTTTTGCTGAACCGGGTGGAAAATTTCGGGGAATTCTGAACATCGTCTGATTACCTTTAATGTATAATAGATGCTTTCGGCGGCATGTGATTGGGTTTCTGGTTCGTCATCAAATCTTTAAATATCTTAGCATCCTCTGACATTCTGGTATTCGTTCCGAACTCATCGATCCTCAATTTATCCTAAGATTTTGAATTTTAACCCGTTTTGTGATAACGAAAGATCACACAACATTCTGAACGCTCGTTTCATTGGGATATTCTCAATATATCTGAAGTTTTATGATTATAGTCGAACCACAATATGAGGGATTCTACATTTTCTAAAAAATATCATTCTTAAAAGTAAGTTTGGTCAACTGAGCAAGTTAAGTGTTGTTAAGGATAATTCGTTGCACCAACAGATAAGGATTACATTTGAACAAGCAAGATTTTGATCGTGATGCCTACCTTCAACGCATTGTCTACAATGGAGAGATAATACCTACATTAGATCAGCTGAAGGCCCTTCATCACGCTCAGCTCTATACAATACCGTTCGAAAACTTTGATATCTTATTAGGTCGAGACATCAAACTGGAGCCTGGAGAGTTATTTCACAAGTTGGTGCACAAGGGGCGCGGCGGCTATTGTTTCGAGCTAAACGGTTTATTCTTAATGGCTCTCAAGGCTTTTGGTTTCGATGCCCGCGCCCTTCTTGGCCGAGTTCATGTAACTGGTACACCAACAGGTCGTGGGCATCAGGTTGAACTCGTAACACTTGAGGGAAGGCAATGGATTGCCGACGTGGGGTTTGGAGGCGAGACTCCGCGTGCACCGATCCCGTTAGAACTTAATCAACCAAAAATTCACGATGGACAGAAAGTCCGTCTGGTGGATTCAGATCATTTCGGTATCATGCTCCAGACCTTAAAAGGGGATCAATGGCAAGATCTTTACAGTTTTGATTTAAGTCATGTGTGTCCAGCTGACATCGATTATGGAAATCACTTTAATTCAACCCACCCCAGTGCGATATTTACTTTTGCTCGTGTTGCAGCACTCCCTGTTTATAACGGCGTCATCACTCTTTTCAATAATACTTTAACAAAAGTAACTGAGGAAAAAGAACATGTGCGGGAACTGGCAGAAGGCCAAGCGTATCTCGATGCTTTAAAGACTCATTTCGGCATTGAACTCGACGCGTCCTACGAGGATCTGCGTCCACTGCCAGAAACAGGTCAAGGGAATTAGCTTGGGAAATAGGGGACATCCTTGATTTGCGGGACGTCCATAAACATATAAATAACTTTCTGAAATTTCTTTGACAGGGACTTACTGGACGCTGGTGAAATATTGACATTTAAAAACTTTATGTGTGTAGAATTGTAATAAAACCTGGATGTATAAGGCTTTCACCATGACAGGGTCCATACTTTCTTATCACCAAGCAGATTCGATAGGACTCCTGTGCGGAGATATGCGGGACGTCCATTGGTTTATTGGTATCTCTCTTTTTTGGAACCAAAGCGAGGAAATCCGGGTCGGGTAGAAATACGGCGCGCTCAGCCTTAGGTGAAGAGTTTCCATCATGCACCAGTTTCGGATCGATGGCCACCGTCTGCCTGGCATTTGTATCGATGTCGAGAAGAACTTCGCTGGCGGCAATCCGGCGAGCAGTTTCTGTTTTGCCACATGCTTTGGGCCCTTCTATGACAACGGCTCCCGTCGATGCCAATCTGGTAGCGAGTTCTTTGTCTATAATCCTTGACAGATAGTGCATTTTGGCTGCCCATTGGTGGTATTCGGCAATTTGTAACAGTCTTAACAGGTAAATTGTAATTGTTTGATTCGGTAAAATGTAATGGCTTCCTCCTCTATAATGAAACAGGCAGCAGGTGTCGAGTCCGGGTTGCCATCGGAAAAGCGTCGAGCAGGCTGACCTCTTATATCACGGTAGCAGATTAGATGCACCAATGGAAAAATATTTCCACCTTTCGGTTTTTGAGGTTTCGATACGCAGGGTGGAAAAGTTGGTTTTCTCTTTTTTGATTGAAAAAATTCAGTTAAAAGTCAATAAACTGGAAAACTAAAAGTCGTGCCAATATTCACGTGGAGGAAGAATATGACAGCCGTACGTCAAGAAGGACAGATTAATTCGCATACATATTTGATCGATGCCGTGCACGATGGCATTCAAGGCGGATTTGCCGTTTATCTGCTAAAAAGCCAGGATGGTAAAACCTGTTTGATCGACGCCGGAACCAAGAATTCGGTTTCGGTTATTTATGATCGGCTGCAGCAGTGGGACGTCTGGCCGCTGGATATGATCATTCTTACTCACTCCCACTGGGACCACACCCAGGGGGTCGGATTCCTTAGGGAAAAGGCAGCCGAAACGGGGCACAGCATTGAAGTGATGGCATCCGAGAAAGCCATACCCTACCTTAAGGATCAATCATACAACACCTGCTTCAACCCTGATCAGGCGCCTTTCCTCAGTATCCAGGGTGTAACGGGCTTAAAAAATAATGATCTAATCGATTTGGGACCGGATTTTCGACTTCGGATCATCGACACCCCCGGGCATATGATCGATCACATCTCCATACTGGATGAAACCAATAAGAATATTTTCACCGGCGATGCTATTGGTATGAAATGGGCTGATGGGTTTATCGTCCCCAACCCCAATTCCGATTTCTGGCAGGAAGAGGGTTTTTTGCATTCCATAGAAACCATAAAAAAATTTGACCTGGAAAATATCAGTCTTGGGCATTTCGGCTGCCTGCAAGGAGATGAAGCCCGTTCTTTTCCAGAAGAAACCCTTCAGATGTACAACCAATGGATGGCTGTTTTCCGCAGGAACCAGGACAGGCTTGATGATATATCATATTTGACAAGCGTATTGATGGCAGAAGCCTATGGCCACATTCCAAAAGAGTTTTACGAGTTGGCAGCTGACGCCCTGATTGGTGCGGTGGGACTGGCTGCCGGCGCATTTCGTGGTTGCGGGTACGTCAGATTATAAGCTAATAATTGGGGAGTCGACCTTCGCTTTTTAATATTTCGGATGTTGATCCAACTTTTCTTTTTTCATAATGACGGCATATGAATAAATCAACTAATCCCCTAATACAAAATCCAACTGATGAACTTGACTCCTGGAAGGGGTGGCTGGCGGTTGGCTGTGCATTTGTTTCAATGTTTATTTGTTTCGGCATTACTTACAGTTTTGGTGCATTTTTCGATTCCATGTCTTCGGATTTCAATACAAGCAGGAGTGCGACTTCAGTTGTATTTTCAATTACCACCTTCATATTTTTGTCCGGAGGGATTATCAGCGGAAATTTGGCCGATCGTTTTGGGCCTAAACCGGTACTTATTTTCGGCAGCTTAAGCATGGGATTAGGTCTTTTTTTAACCTCGCTGGTCAATGTGTTATGGGTCGGATATATTACTTACGGATTGGGAGTGGGGGTTGGCGTTGCCTGCGGTTATGTGCCGATGGTGGCGGTGGTTGGCGCATGGTTTGAAAGGCGTCGTGCTGCTGCCCTGGGTGTAGCAGTCACGGGGGTCGGATTCGGAACGCTCTTAATGGCCCCCCTGGCGGCCAGTTTAATCAACCAATACGGATGGCGTCAAACCTATGTTATTTTTGGAACCGGTAGTGTTGTTGTTTTGCTTTTGTGTGGTTTTTTAACACCACGTCCACCACCGTCTGTCGAGCAACAGGCGGGAATACGCCTAAGAGATATAGTCAAGGCGCCTGTCTTTCGCTACCTGTATCTATCTTTTTTTTTAACTTCGCTGGCACTCTTTGTTCCTTTTGTATTTTTGGTACCCTATGCCAAGGCCCAAGGTATCGATGAAGTGGCCGCGGCTTCCCTGGTTGGGATAATCGGGGGGGCCAGTATTGTCGGTCGACTTGGATTTGGCGCTTTCGGTGACAAAATCAGCTCGATTCGTCTTTTTCAAGCCACGTTTTTTGTCGTGGCGATTAGTTATCTGGTCTGGCTGCTTGCATCTGACTCTTTCACCCTGCTGATAATATATGCGGTACTGATGGGTGTGGGTTATGGCGGCTTTATTGTTCTCTCCCCCACGGTGACTGCAGAAATATTCGGTCTGGTCGGACTTGGCACCATTTTGGGAGCGATGTATACGGCGGCGGGATTTGGCGGATTGCTCGGCCCGACAATAGCAGGATATTTGATCGATAAAACCGGAAACTATAAAATGGCCATAATTGTCGCCATGATGCTCGCCTTTTTGGCCTTATTATTATTAATTCCTGTCGGACATCATATGCGGGACCATAGTCGAAAAAAAACCTGAAATAGGGGCCGGGGTCCCGGCGATCGATAAGCGGTTGCCCCCATGCCCATATTCGATTGGAACACCCTGACGCGTGCCATCGCGGAACAGGGAAAACTTGGGGATGTCCTTTGGATTATTGGTTCCCCTAAAGACACATGATATATCAAATACTGCAAACTTGAACTTGAACCTGATTGAAGATTTTGAAACCACGTCATATTGTTACAGTTCAAATTCTTCTTTTTAAAGACAAGATTGAACAGATAATTAAAGTAGCTGAAAAAGCAGTATCCAGAATGATTACAGGAGTTAACAATGTTGCGTTTGGTTCAATGAAAAATTTTTGTGGGCCGGTGGATAATAAACACATAAGCCCCACAATGATGGAAGATATATAACCGATTTTAGCAGCGAGGGCGAGTTGAGATACATATCCATTAGGTCCAATTTTTCATTTATGGCGTGGAGGGCCTTTTCTCCAAATTGTTTTATCTCTTCAGAGGAACGCCGTGTGTTGAACTTTAATGCCAGCTTAAATCCATAAAACTTAGGGTAGAGCCCCAAAAAAGCTTCTGCCTGGTATTTGTCAAAGATGGATTTCCCGTGATCCGTTATTCTAAAAATCGTTTTTTCCGGATATAGGCCGGTCTTCATTTTAATTACTTCTTTTATGGCATCTTCTGCCTGTAATGTTTTAAGCGCGTGATATATTGAGCCTTTTTTAACTTCAGTCCAGCTGCTGATTTTTTTATTTTCCAGCTCAGTGATTATATCATAACCACTGCCTTCTTCTATTAATCCCAATGCGCCTAAAACCACGAATTTTGTTACATTCATATATATCTATTCTCAAATAATCAAATTTGACTATTCAAATATAATTTATTTGAGCATATGTCAAGATTTTATTTCAAAAATATATGCCGTTCCCTGACGGGCTGTTGCCTAAATCGATATTTTGTGGAACTCTTAGCGACGCCCTTGATTAACTGGACTTATGGGCAGAATAATCCAACCCAAGGGGAAAAGGGGCAGTTTAAAATGCTGACCGCAACCCCTTCGTTGCCAAGGGGTTGCGGTAATACACTACAGCGTCACCTGTGGAGGCCTTGAATCTGAGGCATTCTCGACTTTTGCAACGTTGGGATCAATTAACATTTCAGGAGGTGTTATGAAAAATAAAATGCATCAGCCATTGGGCGGCAACGAAATGCCGCGTTTCGGTGGACCGGCAACCATGATGCGCCTGCCGGCCGTCCAGGAAGTGGGCGGTCTGAACGTGTGTTTTGTGGGTGTACCCTTGGATATCGGTACATCCAACCGTTCCGGAACACGATTCGGCCCCCGCCAGATCCGTTCTGAATCGGCCATGATTAGGCCCTATAACATGGCCACCCGGGCCGCGCCATTTGACTCGCTGTCAGTAGCGGATATTGGTGATGTGGCTATCAACACATTTGATCTTAAAAAATCGGTCAAAATCATCGAAGATGCCTTTCACAGCATTCTGGACAAGAGCTGTATCCCGTTGACCCTTGGCGGAGATCACACAATCAGCCTGCCCATCTTGAGGGCTATGAAACAACGATACGGACAGGTAGGCCTCATCCACGTGGATGCACATGCCGATGTCAACGACACCATGTTCGGAGAGACCATCGCCCACGGCACGCCTTTTCGCCGGGGGATTGAAGAAGGCCTTGTGGATCCGCAGCGCATGGCTCAGGTGGGGTTGCGGGCCACCGGATATGCTGCCGAAGATTTCGACTGGCCCCGGGAACAGGGAGTTAGGGTTGTGCAGGCCGAAGAATGCTGGTACCGGTCCCTGGCGCCGTTGATGGTCGAAATCCGTGAACAGATGGGTAAGGGACCAGTGTACATGAGTTTCGATATTGACGGACTCGATCCGGCTTTTGCGTCGGGAACCGGAATCCCTGAAATAGGTGGTCTCACAGTGACCCAGGGAATCGAAATCATGCGGGGGTGTAGGGGGCTCGACATCGTAGGCGGCGATCTAGTCGAAGTGTCACCGCCTTACGACACATCGGGCAATACGGCCTTGGTGGCGGCGAGCCTGCTGTACGAACTGCTTTGCAGCCTGCCGGGGGTTGAGTACAGAGAATAAAATTCCGGCTGAATTGCAACCAGGTTAAAAGGTCTCCCTTAAAAGGCAAAAATGAAACAGTTACGCTAAACACCAAAACCAGAGGAGGCGGTCATGGGAGTGATGGTTACCGGAGGGACCGGGTTAATTGGTACTACATTGGTCCGAATGCTGCTTGAAGGAAATGAGAAGGGCGTAGTGGCTTTTCACCGCAACCCAGCCAAAAAAACCTTAAATGACGTAGCCGAACGGGTGGCCCTGGTGCAAGGTGATTTGGGTAATTTCAGCCATGTCCTGGAAGCGGTAAAAAACCATCGCCCCAAAACCATCTATCACCTTGGAGCCATGTTGACACTTCCTTCAGATGCCGATCCGCCTGCGGCTTTCCAATCCAACATAGCCGGCACATTCCACATTCTCGAAGCAGCTCGGCTTTTTGAAGTGAACCAGGTCCTTTTCGCCAGTTCAATCGGGGCCTATGGCGCCGATGTTCAAAGCGATATCATCGACGACTACTCTGTTCAGCGACCCAATACCATGTATGGGGTGAGCAAGGTTTTCGGTGAAAATCTGGGGCGTTATTATAAACTCAAATATGGTTTAGACTTCAGAAGTCTACGCTATCCCGGAATCATTGGACCGGGTTTTCGTACACCGTCCCTGGCACAATATGCGTCAAAGATGATCGAAGAAAGCGCCATGGGCCGACCCTTCACTCTTCAAATGGCATCGGACGCTAAATTCCCTCTGCTCTATGTCAAAGATGCGGCTTTGGCCATGATAAAACTATCCCAAGCGCCTGAAGGCAATATCAAGATGGTTAACTATCTCCTTAACGGAATTGAACCTCTCAAGACTGCCCAAGAATTGGTGGACATGGTCAAGGCCAGGCTCCCCGAAGCTCGATTGACCTTCGAGCCCGATCCTGGTTTGACTGAGATCTACCATAGCATACCATCATTTGATGACCGCTGCGCACGCGAAGAGTGGGGCTGGCAGCCGGAATACGATCATGAACGTTTGATGGATGACTTCATCGAGGAGCTAACTCAACATCCGGAGCGATACGCCTAATCAAATTCTTTGTATCTACCTATATTCCCTTGGATAAATGAAAATAGGGAAAGAAACCAAGTGTTAAAGAAAATCATATCAGGCGGCCAAACATGCATTTTTGGGGATATCCTTGATTAACTGGACTTATGGGAAGAATAATCCAACCCAAGGGGAAAAGGGGCAGTTTAAAATGGATTCAGCATTTTATTTGCTGACGAAAACGGAGAGGATATGAAACTTATCTTTCATGAAAGGTATTACAATTTTCAATATGCCAATGATCCTGCCGCTGAACCCGGGCGTTTGGAAAGCATTATGAAAACCTTATCCGGTCAAAAAAAGGATTATGAGGTGATTATGCCCAAACCGGCGCAAGACGATGATATTCTGAGGGCACATACCAGAAATCACCTTGATCGGATCAAAACGGACCCTTTGCTTTACGAATTGGCCTCCCTGGCAGCTGGAGGGGCAATCTTGGCAGCGGATGAAGCTTATCAGGGAAAACCTGCCTTTGCTGTGATAAGACCTCCCGGACATCATGCCTCTGCCGATTCCTGTTGGGGGTTTTGTTATTTTAACAACCTGAGCATAAGTCTGCTGAAACTGTACTCCGAAGGAAAAATTAAATCTGCCTTTGTTCTTGATTTTGATTTACATACTGGCGACGGCAATATCAATATTCTGACTCAAGGTAATGATAATTTCAGGGTAACGATACTGAACCCTGCCTCCCATTTTCGAACCGATTATTTAACCGAGGTAGAAGAATTCATGCACAATATAGACGATATTGACATTTTTGCAGCCTCCGCCGGGTTCGATCAGGGGATAAATGATTGGGGTGGTTTACTGATCGCCGAGGACTATCTTAATTTGGGAAGACTGATGAAAGAATACGCAGAAAAGCTTTGTCAAGGTCGAAGATATGCAATTTTCGAGGGTGGGTACTATCATCCTGACCTGGGAACCCATGTCGATGCCTTCTGTCAGGGATTCCGGTAACGGGTGACCGCCTAAAAAGATGCAAATAGGGCTCGGGCCACAAGAACATCTTGATATAATAAATAAAACGTTTAAAAAATGCGTCAAACAAGGTCTTGAAACAAACCATGCACAAAGGGCTATGAATGGCGAACAGTGATCGGGAGAGTATGTATCATCTTCGTGAAGTACACCCCTTAGTTGTATAAAAAACATGACAAAGTGGTATTAAAAGCAATAATAGTATAGGATTAGAGATAATTGGCCCAAGTTTCTGGAATCGACCTGCGGTGACATCCAATAATAGTACCGAATTTATCATGTTTTTTACCCTTCGGGAAAGCCGAGCATACCTCATATCCTTCGTTGCCAAAGGTTCGCGGTAATACACTACAGCGTCACCCTTGGACGCCTTGAATCTGAGGCATTCTCGACTTTTGCAACGTTGGGGTACAGGCTTCTTACAATCAAGGAGGTATTATATTATGCTTTTTAATCCGAAAAATGAAAAATTCGAACATCTCGACCAACGATCAAAAGAAATCATGCTCAAAACGGTTGAATTTTTTGAAAACAAGGGGAAGATAAAACTCAAGGAAGATGACCACAAATGTGTATGGTACGAAGACTTCCTGAATTTTGTAAAAGAGAATATGATTTTCGCAACTCTGCTCACCCCTTCTGAATACGGAGACGACAACCCGGATATCCGCTGGGATACTGCCCGCAACTGTGACTTTAACGAGATCCTCGGTTTTTACGGTCTGCCCTACTGGTACACTTGGCAGGTCACGATTCTGGGTCTTGGCCCCATCTGGATGAGCCCAAATGAGGAAGCAAAGAAAAAAACAGCAAAATTACTTAAGGCGGGCGGCATCTTTGCATTCGGCCTTTCCGAGAAAACGCATGGAGCAGACCTTTATTCCAGCGATATGTCGCTGACCCCGCTGGGTGATGGGAAGTATGTTGCAGACGGTGGTAAATACTATATCGGAAATGCCAACGAGGCAGCACTTGTTTCAACGTTCGGAAAAAATTCAGAAACCGGTGATTTTGCCTTTTTTGCAGTTGATTCAAAACATGAGAATTACGAGTGCGTAAAAAATGTGTGCAATTCCCAGAACTTTGTTGCCGAATTTGCCTTGCATTCCTACCCCTTGACCCAGGCCGAGATCCTTTCTTCAGGCCGTGATGCATGGGACTGCGCACTTAATACGGTCAATGTCGGAAAATTTAACCTTGGTTGGGCAAGCATCGGAATCTGTACGCACGCATTTTACGAAGCGATCACGCATGCCTCCCACCGGAATCTGTTCCGCAGATATGTGACAGACTTTCCGCATATCCGGCAACTGTTTATCGATGCCTACACCCGTCTTGTTGCAATGAGACTGTTTTCTTTACGCGCCATCGATTACATGCGCTCTGCCTCTGCAGAGGATCGGCGGTATCTTCTTTACAACTCGATCGTAAAAATGAAAGTGACAACCCAGGGAGAAGAAGTAATCAACCTGCTGTGGGATGTGATTGCAGCTAAGGGTTTTGAAAAGGATATGTATTTTGAGGCGGCAGCCAAAGACATTCGAGCGCTGCCAAAACTTGAAGGAACTGTCCATGTAAACATGGCCCTGATCATCAAATTTATTGCAAACTATTTTTTTAATCCCGACCAATTCCCGGAAATCCCAACCCGCAATGATCCAAAAAATGACGCCTTCCTTTTCACCCAGGGGCCGACCAAGGGGCTTGGAAAAATTCGCTTCCATGATCCCGGTATCGCCTACAGCAGTGTTGACCTTCCCAATATCAACATATTCAAGGAACAGATCGAAGTCTTAAAAGAATTCTTCCTGACGGCAGCACCCAGCGAAGACCAGGGTCAAAACATGGACTTTCTTTTATCCATCGGTGAGCTTTTTACAATAGTCGCCTATGGGCAATTAATTATCGAAAAATCAAAGATCGAAAATATTGAGGATCATATAACTGACCAGATCTTTGATTTCATGGTCAGGGATTTTTCAACGTTCGCACTCCAGCTCTATTCCAAAACAAGCAGCACTCCGCAGCAGATGGAACTGTGCTTGAAGATGATAAGGAAGCCTTTTGTAAACCCGGAACGCTTTGAAAACGTGTGGCAAAATTACGTTTATGCCCTGAAAGATACTTATGCAATGACCCCGTAATCCGCAACTCGAAGAAAACAAGAGGGTCAGGAGAAAGTGGGTGGGTTACGTAGGTCAGATTATGAAGTTAATGATTTGCGGGACGTCAATTTGAAGCCGAAGAAGGCAATTGGTGTCAGCGCTTGACGGGTTGCTGGCCGTATCCAGACGCGATCGACTCTTGCTTAAACGGCCCTTTACTTATCCCAGGACCTGGCGGGTCCCTTCATAGCTTTTCCAGCGGTTGTGAATCCAAAGATACTGTTCGGGGTATTTTGAAATGATGGCTTCCATTTGCCGGGTGATCTCTTGGGTCAGACGAATAATTTCAGCCTTTTCGCTGGTAAATTCTCCCGGCCATATGGGATCACTGACAAACCCCTCATATTTTTCGTGCTCGGGCATGCGGCAGCAGGCCACCACGATGATCGGTCGCTGGTAGGTAATGGCCAGTATGGCAGGCACGGGAGTTGTGCGTGCCTCGCGGCCAAAAAAGTTTATCGAGATGCCCTTGTTTGTACCCTGGTCCGGGAGCATGCCGATTGATTTTTTTTGCATGAGAGTTTTCTGCAAGGCAAAAAAAGCGTTGCGCTTGGGGATAATCATCTGACCGGTGGCGGCACGGCTTCCAAAAAGGAGTTTCTCCAGATAGGGATTGTCGAGCGGCCTGACAACCACTACTAGTGGAATTCCAACCACGGAACTGACATGCGGAAGAATCTCCCAGTTGCCGAAATGGGGGGTTACAAAGATACACCCGCCGGCCTGATCATGTACTTTTTTGGCCTTCAGAAAAAGGGCATCCAGATTTGTGGTCGCCTGGCGGAGATGGTCCATAATATCCGGTCTGGCAAACAGATCGTGGAATTTGATCATTTCCAAAAAGGTGTGGATGGCCGACCGGCAGCTCCGGCGCGCAATCGCCCGGACCTCTTGGCCGGTTTTATGTCTCCCAAAGGCATGTTCTAGATTTTCGATGGCGATCCGGCGGCGGCGTCTTACAAAGAAATAAAGCAAGTCACCTAAAAAGTTGCTGATGAATCTGGCCGCTATTAAGGGTACCGATCTTCCGGCCAGGATGATCGCATAAACCGCACCATATTCCAAAAGTGCGATCCATTTTGGTTTTTTTTTGGATCCGCGTCTCATTTGGCTTCTACGACCACTGCCGTCGACTGTCCCCCCAGGCCATAGCTAATCGATAAAAACTGTTTTTGGGTACACGACTGGTGCGCATTCGATATCTGCAGGTCAGCAAACTCATTTTCGGTTTTTTCAAAATTGGGTGTGGCCGGTACAAGACCCTCTCTGGCCCCGAGGAGACCAAAGATAACTTCGGCCAGATCACTGGTGGCACCCAGATGTCCTGTATAAGGCTTCAATCCGCATATGGGAACGTCCCCTTTGTGTCCGCCCAGAATATTGGACATCGATTTCATCTCGGATCGATCCCCCTTGCGGGTACCGCTGCCATGCGGGATGATAAAGGCAAGATCGTCGATGCCGCAGCCGGCTTGTGTTAATGCGGCCGACATACTGCGTTGGCTTACATTTAAAGGCACCTTCAATTTAAAGGGTGAAGCAAATTCGATACAATTGCCAAAACCCTGCAACTCTCCCCAAACGGATGCTCCGCCCGGGGAAACATTTTCAGCCGCTTCAAGAATCAGGGCGGCACCGCCTTCCCCGCCGATAAAACCGTCACGGCGCTTATCAAAAGGTCTGAAAGAGCGGATACCCTCCCGGCATTTGGAAAGAATTCCCAACCCGTCAAGCTCAAATAGGAGTATATCGGTGATCCAGTTCCCGTACCCCACAGCTAAAGCAATATCGGCCGTATTCTGGCTAATACTCCGATAGGCAAGCTCCAGGGCATTGCCACCGCAGGGGGACAGACTGGCCATGCTGGTATTGGGCCCCATAAATTCGAGATAGGCCGATAAGAAGCTGAAGAGATTATTATAAAGTGATTCCAGCAGAAAAAACGGGTAGACCTTGTCCAGCGTGGACCGGTTGAGTTTAGGAAAGTCGATTTCCAGCCGGTTTGCAGCCGCACTTTCTTTTACCGCAGGGTGCATATAATCGTATCCGACTTTGGTAAAATCGCCGGAAGCCATATACAAGGCTCTGCGCTGCGGTGGTATTGCCGCAATATCTGTTTTGGTCTGAGTCGTCGCCTCATGCGCCGCATGAAACCCGAGCAGCGCCCCCCGGTTCAGAAATTTCAGTTGCCCCATCAGCTTGGGGGAGACACCTTCCGGAGCTGGGAGGTCTGCGACCGTACCTCTATACTTTAAAAATGATGCCTGTTCGGCTTCCGCCTGTTGCTTAATCCCTCTATGATGAGATTTCAGGTTTTCCCAGTTCTCGCGGACGGTTTGTCCAAGCGGTGATATAAGCCCGATTCCCGTAATAACGACCTGTCTGCGCCCCATTTTATAATTGTAACTCCCTGTTCAATATTTGAAAAAATTTTCGCTGTTCCTGCGGATCTTCCAATTCGGATAATGGCCCTATCTTTCCCCCAAATTCTACGGCTATTTTCTTTTTACCCTTAACCGTGCCGCTTCCCCGGTAAAGTCGGGTGCCGGCCTCTTCTTCAGAGAGGAATTCGACCGCCAACTCGACCTGATCCCCCGGCAGGGCAAAGCCATAAAAACTACACTTGCGAACCTTACTGATGGAAATCCAGTCTGTAAAGTCCGATGAGACCGCCTCCAGCCAGCCGGCCAGCTGAGTCAACGCTTCCAACAACAAGACGCCCGGCATTATCGGCTGGCTGCGGAAATGATATTCCAAAAAATCTTCGCTCATGGCGATATTTTTAATGCCCTTTATGTGTCGGCCCACTTGCCAATCGGTAATCTGATCGATGAGTAAATAGCGCACAATCCTCCTTTCACCGGCAAAGCTATTGCGGTATCTTTTCTCCCATGAGAATCACGGTTGCCACCGCATAATCGGATGCATGTGAGATCGAAACCGTGAAACTGCTGATTTTCTTTTTACGACTGATTTTTTGGACCCACCCGCTGAACGATACGACCGGTTTACCCCGTTTGCCGGCCAGCACTTCTATTTCCTGTAAAGACTTATCAATCCCCGTGCCCGACAGCCCCATTCCCAAAGCTTTCAGTCCGGCTTCTTTGGCGGCAAAGCGCCCGGCCAGGTGAAGATAAGGTTCTCTGTGTTTGAGACAATACTCCCTTTCGCGGGTCGTAAAGATATCCGTAACAAAATTTTTATTGCGCTGACAGCTCTGTTTGAATCGAGGTATGTTTACGATATCGATGCCCTGATATATCTCCATCATGCGATGCTAAGCCCTCCATCTACGCATATGGCCTGACCCGTAATATAATCGGCTTTATCCGAAGCCAGAAAAACAACCAAATTGGCGACATCACCCGTTTCGCCGAAGCGTGCCGTCGGAATCTCCTGCATGATTTTTGCGCCGGCCCTTTTGCGCGCACGTTTGCTCATCTGGGTGTCGATCATCCCCGGCAAAACAGCGTTAACCTGAATCCCCTTGCCCCCCAGCTCAACTGCGCAGGCACGCGTAAACGCCACCAGTCCTCCTTTGGCCGAGGCATAGTTGGTCTGACCCCTTCCCCCGCGAATCGCTCCTACCGACGCAATGTTGATGATCTTGCCGCAATGATGAAACATCATCATCTCTGCCGCCTGCCGCGTGCACAGAAACGAACCCCGCAAATTGACATCATGGACCTTGTCCCAATCTGAAATCTCCATGGCCAGCAACAGGTAGTCTTTGATGATTCCGGCATTATTGACCAGAATATCGAGTCTTTGATAACGGTTACGGATATGCTCAAAAAGCGCTTCAACTTGCGGGGGGGTTGAAATATCGGCTCTAATGACTTCGACCGTTCCACCACGCTTGCTGATTTCCAATCGGATCGCTTCGGCCTGGTCTTTTGACTTCCGGTAGTTGACGATAACGGTTGCCCCGGCTTCGGAAAGCTGCAAACTCGTTTTTCTTCCGATTCCTTTGGCCCCGCCGGTAACCAAGGCAATTTTACCTGATAAATCGATGTTCATCGGTTAGCGCCCCTTTGCTGCAATTATTATCTCAATTTGCGGCATATTTTTTAACTACCACAGATGCATTCTGCCCGCCAAAACCAAACGAATTCGATATGGCAGCCCTGACCCTGCGGGTCTTTTTGACATTGGGGACATAATTCAAATCACATTTCGGATCCGGGTGGGTCAGATTGATCGTGGGGTGTAAAATGTCCCCTTGAACACTCAACACGGTAAAGACAAACTCCGGTCCGCCGGAGGCGGCCAGCAAATGGCCGAACAGCGATTTGCTGGAATTAATATCGATTTTGTAGGCGTGCGCCTGAAACACATTTTTAATCGCCGTCGTTTCAGCCTTGTCGTTCAGTTTGGTACCGGTTCCATGCGCGTTGATGTAATCGATATCCTGAGGTGACAGGGCGGCATCTTCTATCGCTTTACGCATACATTTCTCGGCTCCGAGGCCCTGGGGATGGGGTGCCGTTACCTGATAGGCATCCATGGTCGAACTGTACCCGGCGACTTCGGCGTATATCCTGGCCCCGCGCTGGATGGCATGTTGCTCTTCTTCAAGGATGGCGATCCCGCAACCTTCGCCCATGACAAGCCCGGCCCGTCGTCGATCAAAAGGTTTACACATTTCGGCCGGATTTGCTCCCTTGGTGGCAGCGGCGCCTAGCAGGACAAAGAAAATCAGCCCGATCGGATTGATCATGGAATCCGCCCCGCCGGCCACCATCATGTCCGCTTCTTCGCGCACAATGGTCCGATAGGCCGTACCAATGGCCTGGGTTGCCGACGCACAAGCGGTCGTAACCGTAAGGTTCGGTCCGCCCAATCCGAATTCTTGCGCTACTCGCGTCGACGCTCTGTTTGAATTGTTTTTGATAATCGATTCGCGATGAACAGCGGCATATTCCTGACCGAATAAAAACAGGTCGAATTCATTCCTGTTTTTGATCCAGCGCTGCAAATCTTCCAGACGATTAATTCCCAAACCGGCGGCAAGTGAAACGCCGTAGCGACCACGGTCACCGTTTGGATTGATTGCGGCGGCATCACGCAATGCTGACGCCGCCGCCCATAACGCAAAAAGCGTTCGCTGCTCGCCCTCCCGGCTTGCTGATTCCGGGAAATCCTGTTTTATCCGTTCCACATCTTTTGCCGCAACCGCTCCAGCCGCCCGCACAGGCGCTTTTTCGGTATCGGGATATTTTAATCGCCGGATGCCCGACTCTCCGGCCAGCGCTTTTTCCCAACTCTCCGTGACATTCAGACCGAGCGCTGTTGCCATCCCGAGACCGGTTACGACCACTTTTCGTTTGGATTTCATTTCGTTCCGGCCGCTTCCTCAATTCCACTATAGTAATAAAAGAGTCTGGCCATCTCGTGCGAATCGATTTTATGAAAATGGCTAAAGATAATGCGTTTCATCGAAGCGATGACATTCCCATCCACCTCTATCCAGGCCCGGCCGAGAGAGTCGCTACGCGAAGTCGAAATGATCTCGCCGTAAATATCGGCCTTGAATCCGGGCCTTAAACTTTGCGGAAGATCGACATCGCCGACCAGTGTCATGATGGCCGAAAGCCTGAAATCGTGAGAATAAATGATCAGCCATCCCAGAAGCTGCGCCATTGCTTCGATATAAATAACCCCCGGAACCCGGGCGGTTTTGGTGAAATGGTTGCGCAAAAATTCCTCCGAGAGAGAAAAGGATTTAATTCCCCGTATCGAGCGCTCTTTTTCGAGCTTTACAATTTTATCGTAAAACAAAAATCGCATTGCGATCCCCGCCTGCATCCTGCTGCCGTCGTGACGATTACGCGCCCTGACGTTTTGGTTTGACCGATTCGATGATCAGAGAAGCTGCCTGGCCTTCATAACTATGCGCGTTTATCAGGATCCTCGCGGGCGCCTTTTTTATGGGCCGACGGCACAAAAGGCCGCCTAAAAGATTGTCATCCCCTGCCGTATAGCCGCCGATTGCCGGGATGATACCATTTTGAATCATCTGGATCCCCAATATGACGTCCACAGCCGGTGCGCCTGAAAGAAGATGGCCGATGGCGCCTTTGGATGCAAAAACTTTTACGGTATGGGTCGCCTCATCAAATACCTGCCGAATGGCTTCAGATTCGTTTTTGTCTCCTTCTTTCGTGCTGTCGCCATGCGCGATAATCACGTCGATGTCCGCCGGCGTCAATTCGGCGCGCTCCAGGGCCTTGAGCATGGAGCCTGCAATTGCTTCACGCGTGGGACAATTGAAGGTGTCGCTCTTCCCGAACACGTTCCCGTAGCCAGCGATCGCTGCCAGACAGGGTACATTTCTTTTTTCGGCGTTCGATTGCGACTCCAGCACCACCATGCCGCCCCCTTCGCCCAGGATGCTCCCCTGGCGGTTTTTATCAAATGGGCGGCATTTGACTTCCTGATTTCTGTCATCGGTATTCAAATTGCCGCTCAGCAACGCCCGCGCCAGGCTCAAAGGGGAAACTTTTTCACTTACACCCCCGGCCAGAACTGCGGTGGCTTTTTGTTCCAAAACAGTTTGGGTCGCTTCCGCTATCGCCTGCACGCACGAATCCGCATGCGGTGAGAAAACACCATTCTCACCTTCTATCCCCAAATTGATGGCCACTTGACAAAAACTGATGTTATTCAGCATTGAAAGGGGCCAGAGGGGATAAATTTCCTGAAAGCCATGGGCATAAAACGCCTGATAATCCAAATCTCCGCCGGCATCGATTGATTTTGAGACGGCCGGGAGGAGATCCTCGATATTGTAGTCCACCATCCCTATCCCGGCAAAAAAACCGACTTCTGCAGGGGGTATTGAGGCCTGGTCCAGGGCGGCCTGCCTGAAAGCATCCTGACTGGATTTCATCAGCATGAACGCGTGCGTATCCATTATGCGGGAATCTCGCGGATGAAGATCCAGATCGGCAGGGTCCAATCCGGAAACCCTGGCGGCCGCCCGGCACTCAAACCCGCGCACATCGAATTCCTCGATCGGTCGAATACCGGATTTTCGGGACAGCAGGGCCGTCCACGTTTCGAGTGGATTAAGTCCGAGCGCGCTTACAAGTCCGATTCCGGTTATGACCGCTTTGTTGCCCATCTTGACCATAGAATTGTCTGCGATTTAGGCTTCCCCCCCACCGATACACAGGCAGGCATTCTGTCCCCCGAAACCGAAGGAATTCGAAATAACTCGGAGATGTTTTTGCGCCCGGGCCTCATTGGGGACACAATCGAGATCGCATTTCGGATCGCGGAACTCATAATTAATGGTCGGTAGAAGAATCGAGCGTTCGATCCCTACCAGGGTGAGGATGCATTCAATGGCGCCTGCGGCGGCAATGGTGTGCCCGAGCATCGATTTGTTGGAACTGATCGGAATTTCTTTGACTCGCTGTCCGAAGACGGTTTTGATGGCACGAGTTTCGGTGAGATCATTTTGAATGGTCGAGGTCCCATGCGCATTGATGTAGTCGATATCCGCCGGTATAAGCGCCGCATCCTCCAAAGCGGCCTGCATCGCAAAAATGGCCCCCTTCCCTTTGGGATGTGTATCGGTAATCCGATACGCATCGGCTGAAGCACCGTAACCGAGAATTTCGCCCAATATAGGCGCCTTGCGCGCACAGGCGTGAGCATAATCTTCCAAAATAACGGTCCCGGCACCTTCCGACATAACAAACCCGTTGCGTTTGCGATCAAACGGCCGTGAAGCCTTTTGAGGTTCGCTGTAGCGTTCCGAAAGCGCCCTGAGTAAGATAAAACCGCTCATCCCCGAAAAGTCGACCGTTGCCTCACAGCCGCCGGCAATCATCACATCACAACTCCCTTCCTGTATGATGCGACAGGCTTCGCCAATGGCCTGCGACCCTGCTGAACATGCCGAAACAATAGACAGATTGGGCCCGCGCGCATTGAAGGTCATCGATAACAGCGAGGTAGCGGCATCGGGCTTGCGACGGAAAAAGGCGAGGTAGGGATAACCCCCTTTTTGGGTCAGGCCCTGTATGTCCCAGTGGCCCTCTCCGTCATTAAACCGCTGTAGATGTACGATTTCGGCAATCGATGGGTTATCACCGTGAGAGCCGAGTGAAACCCCGATCCGCTCCCGGTTTTCAATTTCGGAAAGCCGCGCCTGCCTGACGGCCTCTGACGTCGCCATGCGCATCAGCCTCACGGCCCGGGAGGAGAATTTTGCCAGGCGTTGATTTTGTTGGCTTTCAAATTCCTCAAGCTGCCGATGGGGCACTTCTCCGGCAATCCGGCATGGAAGCCCGGTGGTGTCAAAGGACTTGATAAAATCGATTCCCGATTCCCCGCGGCTGGCCTTTTCGAATGTCTCTGCGGTTGTCTTCCCCAGCGGTGTGACCATCCCGTAGCCGGTAACGACGACCCTGCGCTTAGATAGTTTTTCTGGCATGGCTGTTATATTAAAAGAGGTTTTTTTCAGCCTGAATCTTCTGCAGCCATTCCTGCGTGAGATCGTCTCCATTGGTAAAGGTTCCCTGCTCGCCGCAGGCACCGCATTTAATGTGGGTTGAATCCGCCAGCTCCCAAGCCGAATCTCCGCAATGGGCGCACTTATCCGGAAGCGTATCCACAATATCCATTACCGCTTTGACCATTGACTCTACGGTGATCAGCGCCGGAACCTCATCCATGTCCATTCCCGGTTCCAAGCCGTCCATATCGGCTCCGAATCTTATTTTCAGAAGTTGAATCGCTTTTTCGGTCAATTGGCCGTTGTCATCAATGGCCGATCCCTCTCCAAACAGTTCTTCGATATGTTCAAGAACAAAATGCCGCGCCATTTTGATCCCGAAAGCCTGCTCCAGTCTATAATTGATGTCTAAAAAATCGAGTGACTCCGCATCCAGATCCCCTACAAAATACATTTCAGGTTTGATCGCACTCTCGTCCACGCGAAGTGTTTCTACAATCGCTTTTTTCAACTCATCCAAAACATCCTTCTCGACAATAAGATTTTGACTCATGGTTCCTCCTCAAATGATTACTTGCTTATATGCGAAATCGAAATTGCACAAGAAAACCGAATGAATGCCAATGCCGTTCTTAAAAGTAAAACCGGTAACAGCTTATCTATTGTTTATCCGGCGCCGGCGCTTGGCTGGCCATTCCGAATAACGAATTACTGAGACCTCTATCAACAACAATCGTTTGACCGTTAATCCCCCGGCTGGCCGGTCCACTTAAAAAAAGAACCACATCCGCAATTTCATCCGGTTCCATAAATATCTCTTCGGGCAATTTATCGATGCCCTCCCAATACAGACGCAACACTTTAAAAGAATCGGTTTTTACGATTCCTCCGCATACGCCGTTGACGGCGATTTTTCTGTTGCGTAAACTTTCGGCACTATCTCTGACGACGGATTCCATGGCAGCCTTCATGCTGCCGAGTGGATAATCAGGATTGTAGAATCGACTACCCAAACTTGAAATAAAAATGATCCGGCCGTGGGTTTTTTCCAACAAAGGGAGGGCTTCCTGGATACAGAAGATATTTCCCAGGTAGTTTGTATCAACCAGCTGCCTTAATTCTCTCTCAAAGAGCTTCTCGATCGGCTTAAAGGGTGCTCGGGCTGCATTTAAAACCAAGAAATCGAGCCTCCCAAATCTGTCGTTGGTCTCTTTGAAAAGTGCCTTGACAGATGCTTTGGAAGAAATATCGGCCTGAATTAAAAATGCCCGCTGTCCGGACTTTGCGATGTCCTCACACAGCTTGGCGCCCCCTGACTGTGATGACCCGCCTGTCTTGCGGTGGTTAATAACCACATCACACCCTGCTTGCGCCAGTCTTAATGCAATCGCGCTCCCGATGCCCCTTGAACCGCCCGTAATCAGCGCAACTTTATTTTTAAAATAAGTCTTCATCAGCCGAACCATTTGCTGTCAATTTATAAAACTGTAAGTATGGCAAAGATT
>CAZNFS010000037.1:0-21402 GCA_964572695.1 uncultured Desulfobacteraceae bacterium | reverse complement strand
ACTGTTTTTATTAACCTGGTTCTCGAAAATTCAAACTATCTTGGACAGCAATGATCTGCGTCTGCAATTGTTGTGAGCTGATTTTACTCAATATGGCAACAATATCATTAAGATTTTTTTTACGAATGTCCATGTCGGATCTGAATTTAAACTGATCGGCAACCTGATTGTGATAGATTTCCATATCGGTATTCATGCTTTGATAGTGAACCTTTAGCTTATTACTCACAGCGCTCAATTCCTCACTGGTTTCGACTTGCTCATGCCAAGCGTCCATCTTCTTCTTGAGCAATGTCGTATTATTCATTAATCTTGCCCAGTTTTTTTCCGAAGCTTGAGTGTTGTATGCGCTAAAGTTGGAAATAAAAATTGAAATCACTCTATCAATTTCTTCGGCCATGAATTGGCCTTCAACGTCCTTAACGAATCGATCGTATGTTTTTCCAATCTGTTCATTCAACTGGCCTCTTTTTTCTACAGTCAGAATCAATCCATTAAAATCATCTTTGTAACCCTTTATTTCTGCTTCGGCCGAAGCAAGCTTTTCTTTGCCGGCATCACCGATATTGGCAAGGCTCTTTATCCTCTCAATCAACTTTAGCCCCTTATCCATTTCGATAAAGACCTCCTTGCGCGCCGCCTCCTTGAGGTCGCTTTCCCCACTGTAAATTATCAGTTGATATTGGTCCGTCTGTTCTTTGATGGATGAAACGCTATTTTGAAACATGCGAATGGTGTTATTAAATGCCATTACAGACAAAACGCGGTTGAGTCCATAGTAGCCTGCCGTGCCAACCATGGCCATCAGAATAAGCATTACGATGATTCCGAAGGCAATCCGCTTTCCCAATGTCATATTTAATTTCATCCACTTCCCCTTTTTCTTTTATATGAGATTAATTCTGCATACGAGGTTGTTTGACCCGGCGATAGGTACACATTTATATGAACAGGGGGGCAAAGAATCCTCCGTTGCAAAATCGCTTAGAAAAACAAAAGCTGAAGGCACCCCGTGAGAAAAACACCCCGACCCCTCACGTATATTTATACGCGTGTCATTTTCTTGATCGGATTAAATTCAGGAAATCTTGAATAAAAAATGTGATATTTGATTTTATTGGCGGGATCGGGCTTTTAATTCTCTTTTTTACCAAAATACAAATTTGCTATGGCCGCCAGGGATATGCCGACAATCAGAAGAAAGGAAATAGGAAATTTACCTTTGTCGAGTTCTCTACCGAATCAAGATATGTAACGTAAACATAGAAAGGCGATTTTGATTTTGAGATGCAATTGCATTCAACATATCAACATATGAAGGAGCCCATAAACGCGTCCTGCATTCGGGATGCCGAAGATTTTGAGGCACCGCTTAAAAGAGTCAAATCCTCTCGGTTAAGCCCTTGGGTCCAACCATCAGATGCGTCAATGTTCGCTCGTCGTTTACCATGCGCCATGAAAGCATTTTCTGAGTATACTTGATGATGATATCTTTGTAAGCCGGATCCGCTGCCAGATTATGCAATTCATCCGGGTCATTTTTCAGGTCGAAAAGCAATGCGGGCAGTGCTGTAAAGTGGACATATTTATAATTATTGTCCCGAATGACATTGAAGCTGCATTCTTCAAAACCGATCCCCAGCTTCTGATCGGGTGGTTCATACCCCCAGCTTGGCTCCATATGTCGGAAATCGACTTCCCAGTGGACTTCCGTACGCCATTTTTCCGGAATCTCGCCTTTAAGGAAAGGAACAAGCGAACGTCCGTCACACTGTCGTGGTATTTCGGCACCCAACGTGTCCATAACCGTCGGCAAAATGTCTACACTCTCACTAAACGCGTCTACCACCCGGCCGCAGTGCGGCTGTATATTTTCACCCGGGGCGCGAATGATAAGAGGGACATGGAAGCTTTGATCAAAGTATGGCCCCGGAGCTAGTAGATGATGATCACCGATTTGGGCGCCGTGATCACTCAAAAAAACAATCACGGTGTTCTCGTATTGTCCGGTTGCTTTGAGCTGACTGACGATCTTTCCGATATTATCGTCTACTTCGGTTATCAGACCATAGTAGGTGGCGCGTAACTGCCGCATGGACTTTTCATCTCGTGGATAGATGCTGGCCCGGTATCCGCTGGACTTTAGACTTTGCTCCAGCAGGTAAGCCAAAAAGGGATGCTGCCGCGCCTCTTCTGTGCGTGAAACGGCACGCTTGAAATCGGGGACGTCGTTTGGGTGGTAAAGACGATTGTAGGGTTCCGGGGCAAGATAAGGCCGATGCGGTTTTAGGTAACTGATATGCAGGAACCATGGCCTTTTACCCGGCCTGCGGATGAACTGGGTCGCCGTATCGGTTACAAAGGCGGTTTCACTTTCTTCTTTTGAATAAGGGGCCGGGGCGTAAGTCTTTCCGCGTTCCTGGCTTCCCGGATAGTCCTTTACCGAAGCGTAATACAGGTCGCGAAGATTTTCAGGCAGCGCATAGCCGCGCTTCTCAAGCCATCGCGCCCAAGGCTCGGGAAAACTTTCAGAGGACATGGCCAATATGCGGTTAAACCCGGGCAGGATACCCTCATAAGTTTGGAGTACCGGATCTTGAGGCGAATATAAACGCGGGTCGGCCGTCGTGTCCGTGTATCCGACCAGGGCAGGATCGTAACCCAGTTTGCGCATCTCCAGGGCAATGTTGGTGTGGCGGGCATCGAGCGGCGTTCCGTTTTCGATAACCCGATGGTTTTGGAGATACATCCCGGTATGGAGCGAGGCGCGGCTCGGTCCGCAGGGGATGCACTGGGTATAATGGTTGCAGAAGAGAACACCTTCGGCGGCAAGCGCATCCAGATGCGGTGTTTTTACGGTCGGATGGTTCAATGCCGAGAGGCACTCTCCGCGCCATTGATCGGCGGTGATGAATAACAGATTGTTGGGTGCCATAACGATTGTCCTGAATCTTGGTTGCCCTATTACCTATTACCATTATAAGTGAGTTTTATTCTCGGCAAATCACCTTTTTCGCCATCTCTGCGAAACACTTCTTTAAGGGAAGGGATAAGAACTTGCTTTCTGGAAGGTAGTGTGGGGCGGAAAGGTTTGTCAATAAGAAAACACCACCACATGTTGTATAGGCCGAATGGGGATTTGTACTGCCGTTACGCTACTTTTTTAAAACCTCGCGCCGGCGCATGAATTCATAAACCGCAGCACCCGTAACGGTCAGCACGATGAAGATGCACGCCAGGGCATTCATCGCCGGGCTGATGAATTGACGCAGTTTGGTGCCGATGTAGATCGGCAGTGTCTGCTCAAATCCAATCGCAAACAGGGTGGTGTTATAGTTCTCAAACGACTGCATGAATGCCAGGGCGGCAGCCGAAAGCAGCGCAGGTCTGAGAAACGGTAGGGTTATTTTCCAAAAAACCTGCCGGTGTGAAGCCCCCAGGTCAAACGCCGCATCTTCCTGTGTTTGGTCAAATCGTTGCGCGCGGGCCATTATCAATAACATGCAATAGCCGCTGATAAATGTTGCCTGGCCCATAATGGCGGTCCATAGCCCACCCCCTAGTTCAAACGCTTTATCCCAAAACAAAAATGTGGATATACCAAGTATGATTCCCGGGGTAAGGATTGGTGAAACCAGCACCGCATAGAAACCATCGCGTGCTTTGAACTGCAATCGTGTCAGCAGTAAAGTTGCTCCCAGCCCGATGGGAACAGCTATGATAATCACAAAAAAAGCCACAATAAAGCTGTTTATCAGACCGTCCCACATCTGGCTATCGGCGAATAAATCCTGGAACCAATGAAGCGTAAACCCTTGCCAGGGGGTAACCTGAGGGATCTCGCTTCGATTAAACGCGACCACTCCCATAAATGCCAGCGGCAGGAACAGATAGACAAAAAACAATACCAAATAACTGCCCGTAACTACTTTTAAAACGGTATTTGATGACTTCATTTAGCCATATCTTTCAAACTAACTTTGAATACTTTTAGCATGACCATGACAAAAACCAGACATAGGATCGCCAAGACCATGGCATATGCGGCACCCTGATTCCAATTGGCAGTTTCAAAGTTCGTATAAATAACCTGGGTAAACCAGAAGCTGCTCGGGCTGCCCAAAAGCTGAGGTGCCGCAATCGATCCGGCAGCCAGCATAAACGTCATAATGCACCCCACGGCGATGCCGGGTTTAGCGTATGGAATAACTATGCGGCGGTGGATGCGAAACCAGGAGGCGCCCAGGTCGCGGGCGGCGTCGATCTGATTCCGATCGAGGCTCTCCATCGCGTTATAGAGCGGAAAGACCATAAACAAAATATAGGCATACGTCATGCCCATTATAACCGCCCCGTCCCCGGCGCGAAAATTGATCGGATTTGAAATAATGTGAAAAAAGATGAGCAATTCGTTCAAAATTCCTTTGTCGGCCAGTATCAATTGCCAGGCGAAAATCCGAAGCAACTCATTAATCCAGTATGGGATGACCAGCCCCATTAATATCCAGCTAAAGCGGGCGCCTCGCGCGACCTTTGCCAAATAAAAAGAAATCGGATAACAGAGGCCCAGGGCCACACCGGTGACGATGACACTGGACCAAATCGTCTTCATAAAAACAGCCCGGTGAAGCGGTGTCGAAAAAAGGAGAATGTAGTTTTTCAGGGTATAGATATCTTCCGGCCCACCGATTTTGCGTAGCGGCAGGAGCGGTCGAAAGGAATAATCGAGCATGATCAATTGCGGAAGCAGAATCATAAAAATGAGCCAGCCGCCCACCGTAAAAAAGATAAAGGCGATGCCGGGCCCCCCAAAAATGCGCATCGCCTCCTGCCAGAGTCTACGCATCGGAAACCTCTCCATAGGTCAGTAAAAGGGTGTTGTCGGAACCAAAGCAGACCTCGATTTCGGCACCTATTTCCAGAAGCGGTGTAGCACCGTCGTTGTTTTGGCGCATGACAAATGCGTGGGCTAGACCGGCGGTCAGAAAAACGGTGACAAAGGCACCCTCAAAGCTAAGGTTCTCGACCTTACATTTTATGATATTTGCCGCCGGTCTGCTATCGGCAACCAGCGAAATGGCTTCAGGCCGAACAAATGCAATTGCTCGCTGCCCGGAATGAAGCCCATGGGGATTGCGTCCCTTGATCAAACCACCCTCTGTTTCAATGCCGGCATAACTATCGGTCACTTCCCCTATGGTACCGGCAAAGGAATTGTTATCACCGACAAAATCGGCCACAAAAGCGGTCTTGGGCTGATTGTATAACGCATCGGCCTGCGCCACTTGGTCTAATACACCGCGATCGGTCATAACAGCGATCCGATCTGACATGGTCAGCGCCTCCCCCTGATCATGCGTAATATAGATAAACGTGACGCCGGTTCGTTTTTGAATTTTGCGCAGCTCCGCTCGCATGTGCTGCCGCAGTTTCAGATCCAGGGCGGATAGGGGTTCATCCAGCAACAGCACCGCCGGTTCGACCGCAAGCCCCCTTGCAACTGCAACGCGCTGCATCTGTCCCCCGGACAGGTCACTCACTTTTTTATTTTCAACCCCCGGCAAATCAACCAACTCGAGCAGTTCGACGGCTTTTTTCTTCCGTTCGGCACGGGAAACCCCGCGCACTTCAAGTCCGAAACCGATATTTTCCGCCACGGACATTAAGGGAAACAGGGCCAGATTTTGGAAAATCATGGCCGTCGGACGTTTGTTCGGCCCGATCCCGCGCATATTCTCCCCGCCGACCCGTACCTCTCCCTTTGTGGGTTCGATAAACCCTGAAATAAGGCGTAAAAGGGTCGTTTTGCCGCACCCGGATGGACCTAAAAAACTAAAAAATTCACCGGCTTCTATCTGGACGTTCACATCGGTAACAGCAAAATCGTCGCTGCCCGGATAACGCATGCTGACACCCGCGAGGTCAACACCTTGACCGACACCCTGAACCATACATCCTCCTTAGTGGGTCCTATGCCGGCCGGAGGCCGACATAGGATTTAGGGCGTTTGGTAAACCGATTGATTGTTTAAGCAGCCTGGAATTTATCTCTGTATTCGGTGCGCGCCGGTACAAACCAGGGTTCTTCAGAAACATACCACCAGAGATTTTCCAGGGCATCGCCCGGATAGGCTTCGGCAAAGCCCTTTTTGGTGGCCTCATCCAGAAGATCGGCGGCACCCTTCACGACACTATTGTAGCCAGTTGCGTTTGCCATAATGGCACCGGCTTCGGGCGTGTAGGCCCAATTGATAAAGGCATAGGCCTGCTCCACATTTTCCGCATTTTTAACAATGCCCATCGAATCGACCCAAGTCATGGCGCCTTCTTTGGGCGCCATAAAAGAAACCGGTTTGCCTTGCTTTTTCATTGTCAGTATGGGTCCATCCCATGTCTGGCCGATAACACATCCGTTCTGGAGAAACGCCAGCTGGTGATCCTGGGCGTTATTCCAGAACATCTTGATGTTCTTTTTTTCTCCACCAGAAACTTGAAGATTTCATCATAGACTTTGCGCATTTTTGCTTCTGTTTTATAGGTATCGAACATCCGATCTGAAGGCACTTTTCCGATGGCATCCAGGTAGAGGCCGGCGCCGATAAACACCGAATGCGGCCGGCAGGTAACCTTCTGCGCAAATTCAGGCTGCCACATTGTGCCATAGGAAAGCTCACCGTATTTAAAACTCAATTCGTCGGTATTCCAGGTCATGGCTTCAGTTCCCCAGTCATAGGGAAGGCCGACACGCTTTCCACGAATGATTCCCCCCTGCTTGCCGGAACTTTCCCAAAGAGAAGGTTCCACGTTTTTCAAATTGGTAATTTTGCTTTCATCGATCTCCCGATAAAGCTCGAATTCCATGTGGAGTTTATATTCGGTCAAAGAAGGTTGTGCGATGTCAAATCCCTTGGCGCGGGCGGCCCGCAACTTGTTCATGCATTCCTGGTTGGTGCTGTAATTCGTCACCTTAACCTTAATCCCGGTTGCTTTCTCAAAAGCTTTTATGATTTCAGGTTTCGAATAATCCATCCATGTGAAAAGCCTGAGCTCTCCGGAACTTGACAGTGCGTCTTTAATGAACCAGGGGCCGATACTGGCAGCGGTCACGCCAGCAGCCGCCGCACCTTTTATGAATTTGCGTCTGGTGATTCCTGTTTGTATCTGTTTTGCGTTACGGATCGATCTGGTTTTTTCCATTACTTACCTCCTTTTTGCAAGTGTTAGGAATTAATAGAAAATGGGGAGATACCCCACGAATACGCGAGCAAAATGGATTTTGTACAAAAATCCAGGGGAATTTTGCGCTGAAAAAAAGTCCGAAACTTCTTCGATGGTTTTCGAAAAGGACATTAGAGGTACCTATTAATGTATGCCCCAAGTTAATATGGTGTTTGTAAGAATGTCAAATCAAATTATATGAAATTACAGGCAAAACTTATTAATATAACAGATTCTAATTGATATTTGTTCGACGTTTTAGCCCGACAGTTATCTTTAACAATCGGGCAAGCGCCCTTAGCCGATGACGGCTTTGATCACTTTATACTCCTCTTTTTCAAAGGCCGCCGCGATTTCATCCTGAAGCGCTTTCTCCGGTGTCAGCGCCACCATATAACCGCCCCTTCCGCCACCCGTCAGTTTGGCGCCCAGCGCCCCCATCCCGATAGCCTTGTCACATAAACGGACCAGAATCTCATGCGAAAGGTCCATCTCGATAAGAAGCTGATGATTGGCAGTCATAATCTGACCCACTTTTTCAAGATCGTATGATTCCAGTGCTTTTCTCATTTCTCCGACTTGCTTTCGAATGGTGTCTAGCCGCGATGCAAACCTTGCCGGATCCTGTTTTTCGTATCTTTCAACATAAATATCCATTTTTGAGGTGTCGGCGGTCACGCCGCTGTTCGCTTCGACGACCCGGATCGGTTCCTTGATCTTTAGCTGTTCAAACATCTTTTCCTTATTTTTAATCTGAAACTGTAATAGCCCGCCATAGGTTGAAGCGGTGTTATCAACCCCGCTGGGGATTCCGTGATAGGCAAATTCACCTTCCCAACCCACGTGATTGATCTGTTCAATCGTATATCCAAGTTTGAATTCTGCATTCAATGCGCGCGCCAGCGACACGCAGCTGGCAGCGCTGGCACCGACACCGCTGCCGGCCAGCAGATCACCCCCATAGACTATCTTTATTGGCGTTTTGCTCACATCAATCTGCATGACCTCCAGGATACGATTGATGGAATCGACCTGTTGTTCGGCCTTTTTTTGCTTATATCCCGGAACCTCATTGCGGTTGTCCTCCAGCACCCAGCCCTCACCCCCGGTCTGTTCAACCGTTGCTTCGGTGACATAGGGGAGTGCGCCGACGATAGCCGGGACTTCCCGCAAAACAAACTGATCCCCGATAAAAATAGTTTTTCCAAAAGCCGTACCCGTTCCCATAGTTTTCTCCTTTCAATTGTTCAGTATTTTTTCCATTTCTTCGACCAATGCCTCCTCTTTACCGATGACCACCGTGGTCGCGGCTGTCAGGCTGTGGCAGGCATCCGAAAATCCCCCCAGCCGGCTGGTTGCTTCGGGCAGAAAGATATCCAAGGCCATCGCCTTTCCGGAGCGGATTTCTGCCTGCATGTATGCTGAAACGCGCATGGAAATCTTAACCTCATTAAACGTTATCGATCCGAATCCCGGAATCTCATTTGGAATCAGCATATATCCGGCGATGTATTTTTGCGGATCAAAGGCATCGCTATCCTTATAAACATCACAGAAAGCACCGATCATTTTGACCCCCATGGGAGCAAACCGGTTCTGCACGTGAAACCATTGAATATGGGCGGTTTGATGGAGCTCTCCCTGCCGGAGACGATCAAACTGGGCCTTAAAAGCTTTGTCCTGGACGGTTTTTAGTTTTTGCAGCATTTGATCCGAATCGCTTGAAAATCCATCCAAACAGACGCTAATTCCCATTTCAGGACCCTCTTGATAGTAACCGGCAGCTCCCAGCGTATCCAAATAGGCCCCCAGCTCCTCACCGGACATCATTCCCCGGTCGGTTTTGAAAAAATAATCCTCGCCCGTTTCGTTTTCTTTGATTTCCATCAATCCCTGTTGCTGAGTTTTCAAAACAACCGCCCGGTTCTGATCTGCCAGGCGACCGTCCACGAAAAATTGATCCCCCACGGCACCAATCGAGGCGACATAGGCCAGATCCTGATTGGCCGAATCCAGTGTAATTGCAAAAAGATAACAGGTGGTGGAGGCCGTAATATCCCGATCCCCCTTCAATCCGAAAAGCTCGGGATCGAGGTTGTGCACCCTCGGATCGGTTGCCGCCGAGGCTTTATGGTGATCGAGAATGAGCGTCAGATTGCGGCCCTGATTCAAATTCGAAATCAGCGGTGCGATCCGACCGGCAAAATCTGTAAAAACAATCAGTTCACCTTCTTGTTGGAAAACTTTTTGCAGCACCAGCGGATAAGGCTTCTCTAAACAGAAACGACTCACGTCATATCCGTCTCTTTCAAAGGCACGTTTGAGTATGGCCCCGGAGCTGAGTCCGTCGCAATCATTGTGGTGAAAGATTTGAACCTTTTTAGATGGCCATTGGCGCATTTCCGAAATGGCGTTTTCCATCGCCTGAATGAGTTCGTCTAGCATCTCTTTTTTCCCTTTCTTTGTCTGTCCGGTTTTCGGCACCCCTCTCCAAGCATTAAATTTCTTTCCATGCAACCCTAACTCGGACAAGCCGGAAATGGATTGACTATTGGCGATCGATGATTGTCGATTGATGGAATTCGCTGCGCTCCATCAATTTATAGAAAATGATAACTATCCTTAAACCATCAACCTCTAATTAATATCCCAATGTTCATTAATTTATTTTGCCATAAATAACACAAAACCCATTATTAAGCGCCTAAACTAGGCTCATAATGCTTGACTTTTGTTTCTTAAGCTGGTAATTATCTAATTAGAATAATCCAAAAAGAATATTTCAATATGACCAATCCTTTTATGATGGATACGACATCTCCGGAGGCACCGTTTAACAATCGAATCAGCGAGTTGCAGAAACTTACGTCCTATGCTCAAAGCAAGTTAAAGGTTGTCATGCATGCGCCCCGGCGCTATGGAAAGACCGCTTTGGTTAAGCGTGTTCAATCCAATTTAAGGCATAAAGGCTTTATTACCCTATATGTCGACCTGTTCGGCGTCACCAGTTTGGATGAAGTTGCCAACCGAATCGCCCAGGGTGTCTATCATGGAGTCCGACACGATGATGCGTTGTTCAGACAATCCATCAGCATTCTAAAAACACATCGGCCCATTTTGAAACAGGATGCGGCCGCAAAATCATTTGCCGTTTCGGTTGAAGCGCTATCTCGAAATTATTCCAGCATAGACCTTCTTGATAACGTCATGAACGATTTGGGTGAATTTATCCGTCAAATGCGCACCGGTGTTCAAATTGTGTTTGATGAATTCCAGGAAATTACAAAACTGAATGACCCCCACATCGAAGGCGTTATGCGATCACACATCCTGAAACAGAGCGCATCCTATTTTTTTGTCGGCAGCCGCAGAAAATCACTCATGGATATGTTCAGCCTGCGCAATCGGCCTTTTTTTCAAACCGGTCTTATCTTTAGGCTCAACCGCTTTGGGCATGGAAAACTGGTTGATTCTATAGTCGCCTGTTTCCAGGCCGGCGGAAAATCCTGCCCCACCGAAGTTGCCGAAAACATATCAGCCCAAAGTTTGCAGCACCCCTATTATTCCCAAAGACTTTCTTTTTATGTGTTTGAATTCACCGATAAATTTGCTTCAATTGAGACTGTCGCCCGGGCCTTCGACCAGGTTTTGGAAGACGAAAAGCATTATTTTGAGATCATCCTTCAGGGGCTCACGTTAAAACAGGTCCTTTTTCTAAAAGCCCTTGCAAAAAACCCTTTGTTTTCTGTTTTCTCGCTGGATTTTTTAAGCAAATATAAATTATCCCAGGGAATGATTCAAAAAGCGCTTCCCAAACTCTCCAGTCTTGATTTGATCGAAAAGGATCAAAATCGATGGCAGATCGTTGACCCCGTTTTTGCAACCTGGTTACAGACATTATAACCTTTCTAAAAAATAAGTGTAAATGTCTTTCACCTCCAGATCCAAATCGATATCACCCCTCGCGCATGTGAAATGAATCTGACATTTGGGGCAGGCGGTGATCAGCGTTTGAGCGCCAGTTTGAGCTGCTTCCCACAGCCGTTCGGTTTGAATGGCCTTAGAACATCGCGAACACTCCATCCAGGCGCTGGTCCCGCAGCAGAGAGCGTTTTCGTGGCTCCGCTCCATTTCGATCAGATTATTTTCTGAAATCAGATTCAACATCTGACGCGGGGGTTCATAGATTCCGGACCGGCGCCCCAGTCGACAAGGATCCTGGTAGGTGACGGTCTCCCCGGAAGCTGATCGCGGCACCCATTGCAAACGTGATGGCGCGCGCATTAAAAAATCCGTCATATGGACGACATTAAACGGCAACTCTCCGAAATAGCGCGGGTAATCGTATTTAAACGTGGCATATCCCTCGGGGCAACTGAAAAGAACGGTTTTGGCTCCCGAGGCTTTAATCACCTCAAGATTCCACCCGGCCAGCAAACGGAAAGTGGCTTCATCACCACTCCAAAAAGCATCGTGTCCGCAGCAGCGCTCAGTGTTGCTGATCACCGGTTCAATTCCCATTCTGTTCAGCAGCTTGAGTACACTGCGGGCGTTATCCAGCGGTGACAGATTTAAATAGCGAAACGTTATATCAAAATAGGGCAGGCAACCCACAAAATAGAAATATTCCCCTGTTTCCCGAAAGACGCCGGAATCCTCAGCCCAGGCGGTCCGGCTCTGCCGGATGGGGTGTGTTTGCATCCGTGCAATCAACTGATGAATACCGTGATGACTTTCGCGGGGCAGATTTCCCCTTTTGCGGGCTTCCCGGCGATGATAAAGATTGAATTCCGGGAAATCGATCATCGCCGGACAACGCGTGTTGCACTGTCCACAACTTAAGCAAGACCAGATTTCGCGATTCTGAATCAATTCCGCCTCAAGCCCCATGGCGGTCTGTTTGATAATCTGCTTGGGTGCAAAGCGCGGATTTTCACGACTCACGGGACAGGTTCCGGTACAGTTACTGCATTCCATGCAGTATTCAACCTGTTCCTGGGTCAACTGCAGCGTTTTGTTTGCCCGGGTTTCAATAGGGGGGTCGGCGACTGATATTTCAGGTGCTGTTTTTTGACCGGCAAAGGGCTTCTGCCCCATCTGCGCCAGCAAATTGACGAAGTCGCGGATCTCGTCTGCAAACGCCGCCCCTTCGGAAGCCGAAATCGATTTTAAGCGCAGGCGCCGGTCATCGATCCCCAAAAGCCGAAGGATCGCCCGGGTTTCATCGACCACCTTTTGGCCTTTGATATTACCCTCCAGGTAATGGCAGTCCCCGGTGTGTCACCCCGAAACAAAAACCCCATCCGCACCCTGGTAAAATGTGTTTAACAAAAAACCGTAATGCAGCCGCCCGGTACACATGAGTCGAATCAGACGCACATTGGGTGGGTACTGCATGCGTGAGACCCCTGCCAGATCGGCTCCGGCATAAGCACACCAATGGCAAACAAAGGCAACGATTTGTGGTTCTATGGTATTATCTTTTCCCAATCTTCGATTACACTCCAAGTTGTATGGTTAACCAATCAAGTTCAAATTTTCTATCATCGCATCAATCTGATCATCCTGAAAATGGGCCAAAGATGCGGCACATGTGGGACAAGCCGCATTGCACGCTCCGCATCCCGTACAAAGGTTTCCGGTCACCCGGGCTTGTTCTTGTCCTTCCTCGTCTGCACTCACTTTAATGGCTTCAAAAAGGCATGCTTTCTCACACTCACCGCAAGCGCGGCAGAGTTCGGGATCCACATTCGTAATCATCCCTTCGCCCACCATTTTGCGGCGGGACAGAATCGTCATGGCCCTTGAGACAGCGCCATGCGCCTGGGCGATGGATTCACCGGCAAATTTCGGCCCCTGCGCCAGCCCGCACAGATAAAACCCCGCATTCGCAAAATCGAGCGGTCTCAGTTTCGGATGGGCCTCCATAAAGAAACCATCCTCATCCAATGGGAGCCGCAAAACCTCGCTCAGCGCCCGGTTTTCCTTTCTGGGACGAATAGCCGTGCTCAAGACCAACAGATCTGCTTTTAAAAAAAAGCCGCTTTGAAGCTGCGTGTCAAAAACGGATATGCCCAGGGCTTTGCCTTGAGACGACACTTCCGGTTTTTGCTCCCTTTTAAATCTAAAAAACCGGACACCCTCGCAGCGCGCCTGTCGATAGAAAGACTCCCGGAAGCCAAACGTGCGCATATCGCGATACAACACGGATATCTGCGCATCCGGATTCAAGGCTTTGAGCTTGAGACTGTTTTTCACCGCCGCGGTGCAGCATGTCCGGCTGCAATAGGGTGACTCGGGTTCCCGCGAGCCCACGCACTGAATCATCACAACATTTTTAAATTGTTGTGCTTTTTCAGGTTCTGAAACCAAAATGGATTCAAATTCCTTTTGACCGATCACCTGCGGGTGGTTTCCAAAAAGATATTCATCCGGCTCATGCTCCTGACCGCCGCTAGCCACTATCGTGACGCCATGCACGATTTCTTTGGACGTGTCCTGAACCGAAACAGTCGTTGTGAAATGACCGCAGATCCCGGTAGTTGCAGCCACCTCTGCCTGGGTGTAGATCGTGATCAGGGGTTCATCTGACACCTGTTGAATCAATTTTTCAACGTATCGGGCCGGATTGGCGCCATCTTCCGTATAAAAAAGAGTTCTGGCTTGCCCGCCCAATTCGGATGTCTGCTCCACCAGTGTGGCGCGGTATCCCTGCGCAGCAATGGCCCGGGCGGCCGCCAATCCCGCCAAACCACCCCCGATCACCAGGGCGCTTTGGACCACGTCATAGGTCGTATCGCAAAGGGGCCTCAAAAGCCGGGCCCTGGAAACCGACATCTGTACTAAATCTCGGGCTTTTTGGGTCGCCGCCTGCGGTTGGGACTGATGAACCCAGGAATCGTGTTCGCGAATATTGGCCAGCTCAAAAAGATAGGGATTGAGCCCGGCTTGTTGTAAGGTTTCCCGGAAAAGGGGCTCATGGGTGCGCGGCGAACAGGATGCCACCACAACCCGGTTGAGCGCCTGTGTGGCGATGGCTTTTTTTATTTCGACCAGCTGATCGGTCGAGCAGGCAAACATACAGTCGGCGGCATATGCCACGTCCGGCAGAGAACGGGCATATGCGGCCACGGCGGTGACATCCACCACGCCGGCGATATTGATTCCACAATGACAGATAAATACGCCAATGCGTGGTTCTTCCCCGGACACATCGCGCTCCGGGGCTTTGAGTTCTTCCGTAACCAGTGTACCCCTTACATCCGCAAGCAGCGCCGCTGCGCCTGCCGCCGCGCTGCTTCCCTGCTGAACTGCATCGGGAATATCTTTGGGGCCCTGCGCGGCACCGCAAACGTATATGCCCGGTTGGGAAGTTTTGACGATATCCAGCGGGTCTGAAACGCAGAAACCTTCCGGATTCAGTTGCAGCCCCATCTCGGTCGCAAGCCGTTTTGTGGACCTGCTCGGACAAAGCCCCACCGACAGAACAACCATATCGAAGGTTTCTTCTAAAAGCTGATGCGTGGTGGTGACATATGCGATCTGCAGCGTATCATCTTCGGGGTTCGGGACCACTCGCGATACCATCGAGCGCCGATAGCGGACATTGTTTTCGGTTTTGGATCTTTCGTAAAAACGATCGAAGCCTTTGCCGTGGGCCCGGATATCCATGTGAAAAATAACGGTTTTAATATCAGGATCATGTTCTTTGGTAATCATGGCCTGCTTGGCGGCATACATACAGCAGACCGAAGAGCAGTAATCTTTCCCGATATGGCTGTCGCGTGAACCCACACATTGGATCCAGGCCATACGCGCCGGTTTCTTTTGGTCGGAGACACGCTGGATATGTCCTGCCGTGGGACCTGCGGCCGAAAGAATTCGTTCGTATTCAAGAGCGGTAATCACATTGGGCCAGCGTCCATAGCCGTATTCTGCCTTTGCCGTCGCATCAAAAGGCTCAAACCCGCCGGCGAAAATGATGGCGCCCGTTTTGAGCTCAACGATCTCATCTTTCTGGTTGAAATCGACGGCCTGGCTGTCACAAAATTTTTCACATAAGCGGCATTTGCCTTTGGTAAAATAGCGGCAGAATCTTTTATCGATAGTGTATACGAGCGGAACCGCCTGCGGATACGGAATGTAGGCGGCCTTGCGCTGGTTCAAACCTAAATTAAACGCATCCGGAATCGCCACCGGGCACTTTTCAGTACAGATGCCGCATCCCACACATTTTTCAGCATCGATCGCACGGGCTTTTCTATTCAGCGTCAAATCAAAACATCCCGCCTCTCCTCCAAACCGCAGAACCTCGGTATAAGTCAGGATTTCGATATTGGGATGGTTGGCGAGTTCCACCAGTTTGGGCCCCATCATGCAGGCCGAACAATCATTGGTGGGGAACGTCTTGTCTAATTGGGCCATCACTCCGCCCACGTTCGGTTTTTCTTCCACCAGGTATACCTTAAACCCGGAAGCGGCCACATCTAGTGCCGCCTGGATCCCCGCAATCCCGCCGCCGATGACGGTGACGGCACCTATTTTAGAGTTTTTTTGCGTCAAGTGCGGCTTCCTCGCCGATTAGTTTCGTTCCCAAAGTTTCAATTCTTTTAGAAGAGAAAACGGTTCGGTAATATGGCGGCTGAGCCATGTGCGGGCCTCGTCCAATCCCATCGCGACACCGATCAGTTCGGAAAAATAGTATATCGGAAAACGAAATTGGGCCTGCGCTTGAGCTGAGACCTGTTTTTGAAACATATCCAGATTGGCCTGGCACATCTGGCATGACACCACCACGGCTTGGGCCCCGACCCGTCGGGCCATTTCAAAAAGCTTTCCCACCAGTTTAAATGCCATATCCTGCCGGGATAATATTTGAGCGGCCCCGCAGCAATCGGTCTTAAACGGCCAATCAAGCGCTGTTCCGCCTATGTTTGTAACGATACGATCCAGGGCTTGTGGATTTTCAAAATCCGAGGCGCCGGTAACCTCGGGCGGACGATTCGCCATGCATCCGTAATAGCAAACTGCTTTTAAACCCCTAAGCGGGGTTTTGACGCGGTCGGACACCGCTCTCAGCATGGCCTCTTGAGCGAAGAATTCAGCCAGATCCCAGATATTGGGCACATCATGGGGCAAAGAGGCCTGAAAGCGATCTGCCTGGCCTCCCTGCAGCGCGTGGGCGGCGGTTTTCAATCGATTGAAACACATGGGGCAGGGGATCACCATATCCGAGTTGGGCATATCGGCCGCAAGTTGCAGGTTTCGCCCGGCGAGCTCAATACTCGCCTGCAAATAGGTACTGTGCGCCGCCGTAGCACCACAACAGTTCCAATCCGGGATTTCCTCCAAATGAATATCCAGGCTGCGGCAAATGCCTGTGATCGACTCGGCATAATCTTTGGCCGTCCCGCCTAATGCACATCCTGGATAATACGACAGTTTCATTTCCCTGTTTTCCGCTCTTCCCGCGCGATCATCTGCCGGACTATTTTTCTTGCTTTTATTTTTTGAGGCCACAGTGGCATACGGCCTTTGGACAGCATCGCCCAGGCCACTTTCGCCTGCTCGCCCCAAGAGCCATCCTGGAATTGGCGCATGAGTTCCCCGCTTTGGAGCAAATAGCCGGGTAGAAACGTTGCTTCAAATACGCGTCCCCGTTTCTGTATATTTTTCAAAAAGGATTCATGCAGGGTTAAAATTTGCGGTTCCGGGCAGGCGATATTCGCCTTTAGCGCCATTTCTTTCAGACAATCCATGAGTTCGGATATTCGAACCTCGTTGGGGCAGCGAGTGGTGCAGGTCTCACAGGCCGCACACACCCAAATCGTTTGACAGGACAACACTTTTTGGCGCTGGCCCAAGAGGACCCTGCGCACGACTTCGTCCGGATAGAGATCCATGGCAAAGGTAACCGGACAGCCGGTGGTGCATTTGCGGCATTGAAAACAGGCCGTGGTTTGAAACGGTCCGGCTGTTTCGACCTCTTTTACGAATTCAAAATCGGGATGCAGGAATTTATTATTCATCGCAGTTATTCTGCTAACGCCTTCACCGCCTTGTAGGCCGTGGCAACAGCCAGGCCGACACCGCATTTCATCCGTTTCCAGTCTTGATGGGCCAGAATCGATCCTGCGGCAAACAGCGTCTCAAATGCGGGTTGGCCGTCTTTATCCAGAGGCCGGAACTGGTGATCGGTTTCTAGCCCGGCCTGGTTTATCGGGTGTCCCAGCGGATCCAGAAGATCTTCCCGGTGCCATTGGGATCTTTTTGCCGGCTGGCATACCGGCAGATCAAAAATCGTTTCGCGGATATCTTTGCGGCCGGCGCTCAGCCCCCCTCCGATAAACCGGCCTGTTGCCAGAACGACACCCCGGGAAAAAACCGTCTGCGCTTTGTCTTTATGACCGATTTTGATCTCAAACCCGTCTGCCGGCCTATGTTTGGCTTCCAAAACCTTCTGTTGAGAAAAGTAATAGGGTCTTTTTTCACGCAAGCCCCGTTCAAAGGCTTCCTTTAATCGTAAGCCCGGTATCGATGGCGGCATGGTGGGAATTTCGAAAATGGGAACACCGATCCGTTGCGCTAAATCAGAAACCACCTCCTGGGCCTGATACAATCCTAAAATTGAAGGCAGGCCGACGCTCTGGACATCCTTTATGTGCGGCCGGATCACCTCGGCAAGCTTTTCGCGGTTCTGCGAAATGACCAGCGCATTGGCCATGTGCTCCGGGAGTACTTCGGTTTTGTGTCCTGTTCCCGGAAAAGAGATGCGCGCGGTGTACAGGTCCGGCCAGTCTGCCCGCAATTTGTCGGCAATCAGCCGTGCGCTGAACCCCTTTAGCCCTTTAATATCCACCAGCAGACAGGAGGGCTTCTGCGCCAGGGCCTTCACCCCGCCCCACATGGTCCGGGGTACACAGTAGGTCGTCTTGAAAGTTCCCAGGGGTGTGATGACGTTCACGTTGCGATTCAAATTCCGATAATAGGAGAGGCCGGCATCCTGAAAAAAAACAAGCAGTTCTTCAAAGGCGGCCTTGATTTCCACGGTCTTCACGCGCGCATAGGGGTGCTTGGGGATATCTTGCACGAGTGCCTCTATCCCGGCCCAGGGATCATCCCAGGGTCGTCTTTCACCGATCGGATGGATGCCCAATAAGTCAAAGAAACCACTGGCAAATCCGACTTCGCTGGTACTTCCCACCTGAGCGATCGAAAGCTTCCGGTTCACTGCAAATAAGGTGGCGGCCATTCCCGCCATGCCGGCACCGATGACGGTCAGGTCACATTTGATTGGTTCTGATTTCATATTACAGTTCTAACCCGAACAATCCACAATGCATCGCTTCCTGGAATTCGGCCTGAATAAGTTGCCGGTCCCATAGAGTCGGGTGCTGCCCTTTCCAGCGCTTGCGAAGGAACGCCCGCAGGCTCTCCAGGCAGGCATCGAGTTTAAGTTCCCCTTTATCGTACATATGGGCTGTGACTCTTGGACCGCAAAAAGTTCCCTGGCAGGCGCCTTTGCCGATCCGGCTGCGCAGTCCGATGGCATTGAGATCCGGATGGCCGTTTTGTTTACGGATGGAAACGATAACAGCATCTACCGCACTTCCGGGCACCATTTCGCACTCGCACAGAAGAAGGTCGTCGGAGTCATGCTGTTTCAGCCATGTCTTGGGTGCCAGTCCGGGTTCGGTCCACCGGCCTGATTGGGTCGACGGAAGCGGCTCGTTCCTCGTTTTACAGGAGGCCTTGATATCCATTTTCCGGCAGACCAGATCAGCCGTTTTTTCTGCCATGTATCGGTAAGTTGTCAATTTACCGCCACTGATGGTGACAAAGTTTTCCAATTCTTCATCGGCATGATCTAAAAGTACAAATCCTCGGCTCACGGCGCGTCCGTCAACATCTCCTTTGGCCGTGACCAGTGGCCGCACCCCGGCATAAGCGCGAATGTATCTCATTTTTTCCAAAGCGGGGATCATGGCGCCGGCTTCCTCGATCATGGCGTCTACTTCATCAATGGTGGGTGCTGCCTGATCCGGATGGTCAATGCTCACCGACGTTGTCCCCAGAATCGAAACCGTCCCTCCAGGGACCAGAATATCCGCGTTGGAAGATGGGCGCAGGCGGTTGATCACCCGGTTGGTGATCCGGTTGTGGGCGATCAGGAGGCTTCCTTGTGAATAGAGGATTTGAATGGTTGCGCCTGCCAGGCCGGCAACGATGCCTGCCCAGGCCCCGGAAGCATTGACTATTAAATCTGCTTCAATGTGAAACATTTCTCCGCTTAACACGTTTTGCAGCTTTGTCGCTTTGATATGCCGGCCTTCTTTTTTAAACCCGATGACCTTGCTGAAACAAAGCAGCCGGCTCCCCAACATCTGTGCCTGGGCCATATTGTCCAGACACAGCATAAATGGATCGATGGAAGCATCTTCAACCAGATACGCTGCAACCAGTTTATCCGACAGCACGGGTTCCATCGCGCGCGCTTCTTTCACATCAATGGTTTTCACCGGTATACCGCATTTTTCACATAATTGTGGAAATTGGGAGGCATAGTTCTCATCATCGCCTTCAACCGCCACAAACATCCCACCGGTGTCTTCAATGCAATGGGGTGCAAGTTGTTTCAGAAGCTCGGCTTCTTCCCGGCATTCCGTTGCGCTTCCCGGATCGGTAAAAACATATCGGCCGCCGCTGTGAAGCAGCCCGTGATTGGCCCCGGATGCACCGGCATTGAGATCCTGCTGCTCCACCAGAATGCAGTCCACCCCCCGCAGGGCAAGATCGCGCGCAATCCCTGTCCCGGTGGCGCCGCCGCCAATAATTAGCACCTGTGTTTTATAATTCGACATCGGTGGACAATTTTATCCCATATATGGCACAGATTCAATCTTTATCCCGGCTCCATAACAACCAAGGGGTTAAAGCCGATGCTTTAACCCCTTTTGATTCAGATACCGTAAATCGCTTAAGACCCCTCTCAAACATATTAACGTTTCACTTTGCGATTTATTCCCTGGATCGCCGATCAAATTCCGCCGATTGTGGCGCGGATGACTTTATATCCTTCTTTTTCGAGTGCTGCGGCCACGGAACCCTGCAACTCCTGCCCTGGTGTGAGTGCAGCCATATAGCCGCCTCTACCACCACCGGTAACTTTGGCTCCCAGCGCTCCTTTATCGAGAGCTTTGTTGCACAAGTGGACCAGGATATCGTGAGAAAGTCCCATATCGATCAGAATCTGGTGATTTTCGGTCATAAGTGCTCCGACTCGAATCAAATCACCCGCTTCCATTGCTTTCCGCATTTCATAGACCTGCTCTGAAATCGTATTCGTGCGGTCTGCGAAAAGCCGTGGGTCCTTTTCCTTTAGCTTTTTTACAAAAGGACCCAGGGTCGAGGTGTCGGAGGTTACGCCGCTGTTTGCCAATACAATCTCAAACGGGTTTTTAATCTGAATCTGCGCAAAGCTTTTTTGTTCGTTTTTTACCTGATAAAATAAGGCACCGCCGTAAGTAGAGGCGGTATTATCGACACCACTCGGCGTTCCATGATAGGCAAATTCACCTTCCCACCCCACATGATTGATCTGTTCGATGGAATAGCCTAGATTAAACTCATCATCCAATGCCCGCGCCAAAGAAACACAACTGGCGGCGCTGGCGCCGACACCGCTTCCGGCCAGCAGATCTCCCCCATAGGTTATTTTTATGGGTATTTTGCTCACATCAATCTTCATGACATCGAGAATTCTATTGATAGAGTCGACCTGCTGTTCTTTTTTCTTTTCTTTGTATCCCGGCACTTCGTTGCGGTTATCTTCTAAAACCCAGCCGACGCCATCAATCCGTTCCACCGTTGCCTCAGTTTTAAAAGAAAGCCCGGCCACAATCGCCGGGACACCATGCAGAACGAATTGGTCTCCGATAAAAATTGTCTTCCCAAACCCTGCGCCTTTGCCCATAATCTTTCCTTTCCTTTTGCCTAATGTGAATGAGATAAGTTTATCGCTAAACTTTCTGTTCCTAAAGTTTCCTTTTTCCTTAAACGGCTGTTCGCCTTTTGTAAGGCGGCTGTTTTTTAATTAGTGGGATGATGACAAGTATGGAAATAACCTGACAGGCTTTTGTTGCGATTCTATCTGTCGCTCAGGAATTTCTTAAAAGAACCCCTATCT
>CAZNFS010000036.1:0-21624 GCA_964572695.1 uncultured Desulfobacteraceae bacterium | reverse complement strand
ACGTTGAGGATTGCAAAAATGCGAGAACGCTGTCATGGGCCGAAAGATGCTATTTATGGATGGATACTAACTAGCCTCCCAAATACGCCGCCTTCACCTTCGGATCGTCCAACAAATCCTCGGCCTGACCTTCCAGCACAATCTCTCCGGTTTCGAGCACAAACGCGTATTTGGCAACATTGAGAGCGGCTTTAGCATTTTGTTCCACAAGCAAGATGGTCGTCCCGGATTCATTCAACCGCTTAATCACCGAAAATATATCCCGCACGATGAGAGGCGCCAGCCCCATTGAGGGCTCATCTAAAAGAAGCAGCTGCGGGCGTCCCATCAAAGCGCGTGCAATGGCCAGCATCTGCTGCTCACCTCCCGAAAGTGTCCCTGCGATCTGTTTGGATCGTTTTTCAAGAATGGGAAACAGGTCATACGTGGTCTTTATTCGATCTCTTATCTCCCGGCGATAGCGTCGCTTAAAATACAGGTAGGCGCCCAGATGAATATTGTCCAGAACAGTCAGATGGGAAAAGATCTGTCTTCCTTCAGGAACCTGGGATATTCCCATGCTGACAATTTGATTGGCGGATAAGCCGGAAATATCGCGCCCTTCGTATACAATTCGTCCTTCTTTGCTCTTTATCAAACCTGAAATCGATTTCAGAAGCGTTGATTTTCCGGATCCGTTGGCACCGATGATCGATACGACACTTCCCCCGGGAACATCAATTGAGATCTTCTGAATGGCGGGCACCTTGTCATAAAAGGCGCTTAGGCTTTCAGTTTTAAGCACGGTTCCCCTCTTCACCGCCCAGATAGGCCTCAATCACTTTGGGATTATTTTGGATTGCATTTGGTGTTCCTTCGGCAATCTTTTCACCATAATTCAACACCATTATTTCATCGGAGGTATTCATCACGATTTTCATGTCGTGCTCCACCAGCAAGACCGTGATGCCCCTGTCCCTGACACTTCCGATAAGCGCTGCGGCCGCTTCGGTTTCAGTCTCATTCAATCCCGCCGCGGGTTCATCCAGGCACACGAGTTCGGGGTCGGTGGCGAGGGCGCGCCCGATCTCCAATATTTTTCTTTCGCCCAGAGGCAAACCGTCGGCCGATTCAGCATATTTTTTATCCAAACCGATAAATTCTAAAATTTCCATGGCTTGGTCACGGATTTGTCTTTCTATTCGCCTGACTCGAGGCGTTTGAAAGCCCGCCGACAGTAATGAAGACCGTGTCCGCCTGTGGCAACCCACCATGACATTTTCAAGAACGGTCATATTGCTAAAAAGTTCGACCGTTTGGAAAGTCCGCGAAATGCCCAAGTCAGCTATTTTATGCGCTTTTAGATTTTCGATCGGCTCACCCTTGAAGCGGATAACACCCTCCGTAGGTGGAAATGACCCGGTAATAATATTGAACAATGTGGTTTTGCCGGCGCCATTCGGTCCGATAATGGCCTTTATCTTCCCGCTCTCTACGCCAAAGCTCAGATTTATCAACGCCATGAGACCGCCAAAGGCCATGAGGACATCTTCGACTTCTAAGATATATTTGGCGTTATCTTCACGCATCTGTTTTTGATCTCCCGAGCCATCCTCTAATAATCTCCGGAACCCCGACCAGACCATGGGGCAAAAAAATGGTGACCAGGAGCAGGATGGCTCCGTAAACAATGATTTCGAGCTCCCCAAAATAGTGCAGCCATTCGAAGCTCAAAAACGTGATCAGAATGGCACCGATAACAGCCCCCCAGATTTGGTGCATCCCTCCCAAGGCAATCATAATGATGAGTTTGATCGAGAAAAAAAGGTTAAAGGTAGAAGGATTGATGAAATTCATATAATGAGCGTAAAAGCTTCCCGCCAGGGAAGCCAAAATAGCAGAATAAATAAAGACGATTATTTTTAGTCTGGTGATATTGACCCCCATGGCATTGGCGGCGGTTTCGCTGGCATGGATCGCCCGTAAAGCCCGGCCGGTTTGGGACTGAATAATATTAATCGTAAAGATCAGCGCCCCAAATACAAACGACCATACCAGATAGTAGTATCGCTCGACCGTGTCTAACTCGAACCCGAAAAGACTCAAGCCCGGGATTTCGCCCATACCGTCCGGTCCGCCGGTCCAGTCAATCTCTTCATTAAAAATAATGAAGACGATGATCCCGAAAGCCAGGGTTGCCATCGCAAGATAGTGGCCTCTGAGCTTAAGCGAGGGGGCTCCTACCAAGAGCGCGACCAGGGCAGCAACTACCATCCCGATCAACATACATCCCCACGGATTTAGTCCGTATTGGGTCGTTAAAATCGCCGACACATATGCTCCGATGCCGAAAAACGCCGCGTGCCCCAAAGATATCTGTCCCGCATAGCCCATCAGTATGCTAAGACCGATGGTAATGAAACAGTAGATCGCGGCAAAAACCATGATGTCGGAATAATTTGCAATGGCCGGAATTCGGCCGGCGACCTGAGGGAAAAGGATGATAAAAAATCCAAAGATGGCAATTGGCAGTTTATGGATCCGTAACATGCTTAAAACCTTTTGAACTTACTGATCTCTATATTTCCGAGCAACCCGCTCGGCCTAAAAAACAGTATGATCAAAAGCACAATTAATGCGAATGCGTCTTTATAACCCGAAGAAACGAGCCCTGCTCCAAAAGACTCAATTGTCCCGATGATCAATCCACCCAAAATCGCGCCCGGAAAACTCCCCAGCCCGCCCAGTACAACGGCACCGAAACCTTTGACGGCCAGCATCGCACCCCGGTCATATTCCATCAGGGCGATTGGTGTTAGCGTAATTCCAGCCACCGATCCGATGGCGGCAGAAAGTGCAAAAGACAGCAAAATCATTCGCTGAACATTGATTCCCACAAGGCGGGCCGCATCCGCATTATCGGCACAGGCACTCATGGCTTTGCCGGTAATGGTTTTCTCAAAGAACAGCGTCATTGCGATGACGACCGCAATTAAGAAACCGATAACCCAGAAATATTGGGGTTGAATCACAGCACCCAAAAAATGGATCGGATTACGGCCGGAAAAGGCGGGCAAATCAAATGGATCTTTGCCCCAAATGAACATGGCTGTCCCTTTTATGATAATGGAGGCCGCTATGGTGGCAATAATCAATGTCAGGACGGATGGTTCACGGATCGGCCGAATCGCCATGCGATCAAGCAGCATGCCCACCAGGGTGACGAGTACAACTGTTGTCGGAAAGGCCAAAACAAGCGGAAGGCCGAGGGAAACATGTACGAAGACCATAACCAAGCCCCCCAGCATGACGAATTCTCCCTGGGCCAGATTAATGATCTCGGTAACGTTGTAAATAATATTGAACCCAATGGCCACCATGGCATATACACTGCCGACAGTGAGGCCGGTAATCAAATACTGTAAAAGCTGACTTCCGAAAGTTATTTCTTCCATTTCGGCAAACTTCAACGAAATGAGGGTGGCAAAGCGACACCACCCTCATTCATATTAAAATCAATTTACTTTTAGAATCAATCGGCCAGGGCCCAACCATCGCCTTTGACGACAACCATCTGAAAAGCGTCCTTAGTAAGTCCATTGTGATCGTCGGCTGAAAAATTAAAAATACCGTGCTGCCCCACAAAGCCTTTAGTGTTTTCGAGATAGTCTCTGATTTTGGTTTTGCTCTTTCCAACGGCTTTGTACGCATTTGCAACCAAATGCAGGGCATCCCAGGCGTGGCCGCCAAAAGAACTCGGAGGCTCATTATATTTAGCCTTGTAATTCTTCAAATACTGCATGGTTACGGCTTTTTGCGGATGCCCGGCCGGTAGGAGTTCAGCCACGTTCACAGCACCCAGGGGGCAAAGGACACCCTCGGCGGCTCCGGCGGCAAGCTTAATGTTTTTGAGGCTTCCAAAGCCATGGCTTTGGTAAAAAGTAAGACCCGTCATGCCAAGATCGCGCCAGTTACGCAGGACGGTCACCTGGGTTGGACCGATAGACCAATTGATGATCGCCTCGGGCGCCAGGCCTTTTATTTTGGTTAACTGGGCGGTCATGTCGGTATCCTTGGGACCGTATTTTTCATCCGCCACAATTTTCATGCCGTATGAAGGTGCCAGTCGGATCAGCTCTCCCCGGCCACTGGCGCCAAATCCCGAGGTGACGCTCATAATGGCAATTTTACTGATGCCCTTGCCATAGAGATGAGAATAGATGGCTTCTACCGCCATACTGTCGGTCTGAGGCGTTTTGAAAACCCATTTGTACGGTTTTTTGGTTTTGGAGCTGTAAACAATTTTGTAGCTGGCGGCAGCAGATACCAGCGGTGTTTTATGTTTACCGGCCAGCGGTAAAACAGCCATCGACAGACCGCTCAGGGAGGGTCCGATCACCACGGTTACTTTATCCTGCTGGATCAGTTTTTTTACAGCCAGGTTGCATTTGGTGGCATCCCCTTCATCATCATAGACGATCAGTTCTAATTTTTCCCCATTAATGCCGCCTGCCGCATTAATCTGTTCGGCGACCATTTCAGCGGTCTTTTTTTCAGGGTCCCCCAAAAAAGAGGCCCGCCCGGTTACGGAAAAGACTGCTCCAACCTTAAAAGCCAATGCTGGACTAACTGCCACGCCGATGCCAAACAGGCAGATCGTCACGATAATAGCCAATTGTTTCATCTTCATCTCAACCTCCTTTTTTTGGGTTATAACCACAAATAATCAATAAACTTCATTCACTCCCCAGAGACGGTTAGAAAGCTAAATTACAGCCATCACAAAATTGTGTCAAGTAAAAACCGGTTATGCTTTTGTCCAAAATTCATGCGGATCAAATCGCCGTAATTTATCAAGCTCATCATCTGTTGGGGCAGGGGTTTCTGAGTGTTGAGGCGCAAGCCTCAATGGCCAGCCCGTGTTGGCCCTGATTTCGTCCACAGAGATTCCCGGGTGCGTGGATGCAACGCACATTTCCCGGCTGTCCGGATCAAAACGGAGGATGCCCAGACTTGTGATGACCGACGAAGGTCCGCCCCGCGGGAGTCCCACCTTTTTCCGCCAACCGGATCCTTCGCCATAGCCGGGTGAAGTGATATAATCAACGCGTTCAACAAAGCGGCGCTTTTCGTGTTTCATAATGATAATATGACGCTGGGCCAGACTCGCAAGATCGCAAGCCCCGCCGCTCCCCGGCAGCCGTGTTTGTGGCCTTTGATGGCCGCCGATATAGGTGGTGTTTAAATTCCCGAAACGATCGATTTGGGCCCCCCCCATGAAGCTCACATCGACATCACCCCTCTGGAGCAGGCCCATTAAATCAGCTGTATCGGAAAGCCACTGCGCCCTAAACAGGTTTGGCAGATCACCCATCGTCAGGATTGGTACGGGGGCAACCTTATCGCGAATAACCCCGAGTTCATAAACACCAATGGCGTTCGGTGCATGGGTACTCTTTGCGAGTAAAAAGCCGAGTAAAGGTAAGCGCATACCCACAAAAACGACCTCATTATCTGCAATCTCACGGGCAGCCGCAGTTACCATTAATTGGGATAAGTTATAATTCGATGTTCTCTTGGTCATTTGGTTGTGATGCGTTCCGGGTTCAATATCCATAATCGGCCGGCTCTGAAAAAAGATGGCTTTTTAAGGCGAGTGCGGTTGTTCTTGTTTCTCCCAGCAGATTTAAATAGTCCTGACTGCATTGAACGGGATTCACCCACCGTTGTTGCCAGGCCAAAAAACTTTCTTGAGTCTTGCTGGCATCTCGATATTCGAGAAAGGCCTCATGATCTCGGTTATAGTGACCGGGCACCGGCGAAGGATGCGCCCCCCATCTGGCGTGAACGACCGCCTTTACCCGAAAACCGGGGGTAACGACGCGATTGGGATCACTAGTGATGATTTCTGTGGGAACAATTTCCTCTGCCGTAATGATGATGTTTCGGCTTGCCAGACAGGCTTCGCGCGTTATACCGAGATTGCCCCATAGGTGCGCATTTCCATAGGCATCTGATCTTTGAACATGTACGATTGATACATCAGGCCGGATGGCGGCGACCGCCGTAAGCCTCTTTTCGGTAAATGGGCACTGGATTGTTTTCAGCGAGGGGTTGGTTTTAAACAGATCGCTTCCAAGGGCGGTCCGGGCAGGCATAAAGGGAACACCCATGGCCCCGGCCCGCAACGCCATGGCCAGGGTCAGATTTGAATGATCTTCAACCTCGATGGCCTTTTCTTCAACTGCACGTCTAAAATTGTAGCCTGAACCGGTTATGACGTTTCCCACCCAAGCCGCCCGAATTCTACGAACACAGCCCGCCCCTGCAAGCTGGTCAAACAGCATGTCGGAAATTGGCCCGATGAGCGTCAATTCACGTTTGGATTGGCGTATAATTTCGTGTCCGGCAGCAAAGGGAATGAGACTTTCTTGAGCCAATCCCAATGCCACAGAGCAGTCATTGCGCACAAATCGAGCAATCGCTTCTGTAAGGCTAATCAGCTTAGAATCGGTCAAATGACCTAGAACCTCCGGTTGAAGTGCGACGTGCAGCAGTAGTATAATGGGGTGTGCTTATACTGTTGGAGTCTCTTTCCCGGTATCAGGAGCCTCAGTTTTTTCGGTTACAGCCGATGTTGCTTCAGATGCGGGTTTTGGACCTGTTTTCTGACCCTTTCCCGAATGAGACTCTCCCTTGGCAACCGTTTCGGTCGCCTTTACACTGGATGCTTCTTTTTTGTCTGTTGCGGATGCCTTTGGGGGAGCCGTTTTGGCTTTCTTTTTAGTTGTTTTCTTTTTCTTACTTTTTTCGGTTATAATCAACTCTACTAATGATAAAGGTGCGGCGTCGCCTTTACGGTGACCGATTTTTACAATCCGGGTGTATCCGCCTGACCGCGAACCAAAATTTTGAGATGCGTCTTCAAACAATTTGTGCACGACCTGCTTCTCGGGGATAATGGCCAAAGCTTGGCGTCTGGCATGCAGGTCTCCCCGTTTAGCGAGTGTTATCATGTGGTCGGCCCAACGGCGCAGTTCTTTGGCCTTTACATCGGTGGTTCGAATCTGTTGATATTTAAACAGTGAGGTCACCATGTTTCTGAACATGGCGTTTCGATGACTACTTGTTCGATTTAATTTTAGTCCGGCTTTTCGATGTCTCATACGACAGTCTATTCTCCCTCTTCTATATCTTCTTCCGGTGCGGCAAATCCATCAATCTTCATTCCCAAAGAAAGACCCATTTCACTTAGCACTTCTTTTATTTCGTTGAGCGATTTGCGGCCAAAGTTTTTGGTTTTCAGCATCTCTCCCTCGGTTCTTTGAACCAGCTGGTATATTTTCAGTATATCCGCGTTTTTCAAACAGTTCGCGCTTCGAACAGAAAGCTCAAGTTCCTCGACGCTCCGATATAGATTCTCATTGAATTTGGGTTTATCATCTTCTTTAGACTTCTTTTCCGTCTCGGGTTCCAGTCCCTCATCAAAATTAATAAATATACTCATTTGTTCTTTTAAGATCTTTGCCGCATAAGCAATCGCATCTTCGGGATGAATACTCCCGTCGGTCCAAATCTCAAAGGTCAATTTGTCGTAGTCGGTTTTTTGGCCTACGCGTGCATTTCCGACAACATAATTAACCTTTTGGACGGGTGAAAAAATGGCATCGATAGGAATCGTTCCCAATGGGGCCTCTGGGTCTTTATTGTTTTCGGCTAAAGAATATCCCTTCCCAAAACTGACCGTCATTTCCATATTGAGCTCGGCTTTAGCATTGAGGGTGGCAATGTACAAATCCGGATTCAACACCTCACATTTCCCATCCGCACTGATGATATCACCGGCCGTAACTTTCCGCTCCCCCCCCACATCGATGGTAACACTTTTGGATTCATGGTCTGTGACCCGAAAACGGACTTCTTTTAAATTAAGTATAATTTCAGACACATCCTCCAGTACACCTGGAATAACGCTGAACTCGTGCATGACCACATCGAATTTTACCGATGTTATCGCCGCACCATACAACGAAGACAGTATGGTTCTTCTTAGGGAGTTTCCAATCGTAATACCAAAGCCCCTCTCTAGCGGCTCGCAAACGAACTTGCCGTATGACGCTTTGCTCTCCACCTCAAGCTTTTTAGGTATAATCATCTCACGCCAGTTGAGATATTTGAGTTCATCGGATGACATTTTGCATCTCCAGATTTGGTTTAATTATGGCCATAGTTTTGCACTTTATCACATGCGGGCCGGCCGTTTACGATTTGGAGTAAAGCTCCACAATCAGTTGCTCTTGCATCGGTGTTGTGAGGTCTTCTCTTTCCGGAAAAGCTTTGACAACACCTTTTAGATTCTCTTTCTCTAAATCGAGCCACTGCGGCACGCCCCTTCGTACAACCGCATCCAAAGCATCACCAAGCAATTGGATTTTACGACTTTTTTCTTTAACTTCAACAATGTCGCCAATCCTGATGATGTAGGACGGTATATTCACTTTTTTCCCGTTGACCACAAAATGGCCGTGTCGCACCAGATGCCGTCCCTGGGAACGTGAATTTGCAAAACCCAAACGATATACGACACTGTCGAGTCGGCATTCCAGCAGGACAAGAAGATTGGTACCTGTAATTCCCTTTTTCCGCTCGGCTTTCTTAAAAAACAAATGAAATTGTTTTTCAGAGAGGCCATACAGCCGTTTAACTTTCTGCTTTTCCCGAAGTTGAATACCATAATCGGAAGTCTTTCTGCCCCGACGCTGGCCGTGCTCGCCAGGAGGGTAACCGCGCCGGTCAAAGGCGCACTTATCAGAATAACAGCGATCTCCCTTAAGGAATAACTTTAAATTTTCGCGCCGGCAAAGCCGGCAAACCGATCCTGTATATCTCGCCAAATTTTCCTCCCTTGAAAATTAAACCCTTCTCCTCTTCGGCGGACGACAGCCATTATGGGGAATGGGGGTTACATCTTTGATCAATAGAACCTTGAAGCCCGAAGCCTGAAGCGAGCGCAACGCGGATTCTCTTCCTGCCCCCGGCCCTTTAACATAGACTTCGACATTTCGCATGCCGTGTTCCATGGCCTTTTTGGCCGCATCTTGCGCCGCAAGCTGGGCCGCAAATGGCGTACTCTTGCGTGATCCCTTAAAGCCCTGAACACCGGCACTTGACCAAGCGACTACGTTTCCGGTTTGATCGGTTATCGTCACAATCGTATTGTTAAATGTCGATTGAATATGAACGACTCCGCTGGATATGTTCTTTTTTTCCCTTTTTTTGGTGCGGGTTCTTTTTGCCATTTGAAAAATCCCTATTTTTGAATAACTAACTTTATATTTTCAATTAACTCTTTTTGACTCCGCCCTTTTTCTTAACCGCTGTTCTGCGCGGGCCTTTGCGAGTGCGGGCGTTGGTGCTGGTCCTCTGCCCCCGGACCGGAAGTGACTTGCGATGACGCAATCCGCGGTAGCTCCCCAGATCCATGAGGCGCTTAATATTCATGGATACATCCGTGCGCAATTCACCCTCGACTTTAAATTCATTATCGATCACCTTGCGGATACTACTGATTTCAGATTCCGAAAGCCGATCCGTCTGGAGGTCGGGATCGATCTTGAGCTTGGTAAGGATCTGTTTTGATGTTGACCGGCCGATACCGAAAATATAAGTCAGTCCTATCTCAATTCGTTTGTTTTTAGGTAAATCTACTCCCGCAATTCTTGCCAAACCTTGCCCTCCTCTTATCCCTGCCGCTGTTTATGCCTTTTATTGGTACAAATCACTCTGACTACCCCTTTGCGACGAATGATTTTACATTTGTTGCACATTCTTTTCACTGATGCTCTAACCTTCATGGTTTTACCTTTTATTTCAATATAACGTTTCCGGATGCCAATTCAAATGCGGCCACTGCCTTATGAGCTGCTCGAATGTCCTGCCGGCTGAATATGGCATACCCTATTTTGACCTGTAGACGATTCGACCCCGTGAAAGGTCATAGGGTGAAAGCTCTAACGTTACCTGGTCACCCGGCAAAATCTTAATAAAGTGCATCCGCATTTTCCCGGATATGTGCGCCAGTACCTGGTGTTTGTTTTCCAATTCCACTTTGAACATTGCATTGGGCAGTGTTTCAAGCACGGTACCTTCCACCTTAATCGCTTCCTCTTTTGCCATTCCTCAACCCCCGTCTCTCGCACTTAATATGACTGACCCCTTATCGGTAATTGCAATGGTATGTTCAAAATGGGCCGACAATCTTCCGTCTTTGGTAACCGCCGTCCATCCATCATCTAAGATTTCAACATCATAGTCTTTTTCATTCACCATCGGTTCAATTGCGAGTGTCATTCCGGGTTTTAACCGAACACCGGTTCCCGGTTTCCCGAAGTTTGGAATCTGCGGCTCTTCATGGAGGCTGCTGCCAATCCCATGGCCAACGAATTTCCGTACAACTGAAAAGCCGTCTCTTTCCACATGCGATTGGATCGCATGCGAAATATCTGAAAGCCTTCCCCCGGGAACTGCTTTTTCGATTCCCAGGTAGAGTGCCTCTCTGGTAGCACGAATGAGCCGCCGGGCGACATCCGAGATCTTTCCCACCCCGACGGTTATGGCAGCATCACCATAGTAGCCGTCATAAAGGACTCCAAAATCGATGCTTAATATGTCTCCGTCCTTTAACGCTGTTTTCGAGGGAAAACCGTGTACAACGCCGTTATTCACAGAGGTGCACAGGGTATAGGGGTATTCTCTATATCCCTTAAAAGCCGGCCTGGCATTTTGCTCTAAAGTCAGGCGTTCGGCCAGATTATTTAAAAAGAGCGTACTGACACCGGGTTTTATCTTCAATTCCAGTTCCCGGAGGATTTCAGCTACAATCTGATTGCTTTTTCTAAGCTTGGCAATTTCCTGAGGTGATTTTAAAATCACCATGCTAAAATCGCCCTTTCATTTTAGCGCCCCCTTTTTTCAAAAAACCCTCATAATGCCGTGTCAGCATATGTGATTCAAGTTGGGCAATAGTATCGATGGCAACGCCGACCACAATCAAAAGCGCCGTGCCTCCAAAATAAAAGGGGACGTTAAACCGTGTGATCAATATCGTGGGCAAAACACATACGCTTGAAACATATATAGCGCCCCCGAGAGTAATACGGGTCAATATTCGATCGATGTGATCGGCCGTACGCCGCCCGGGTCGGATGCCGGGGATATAGCCGCCCTGCTTTTTCATATTATCGGCTACATCCACGGGGTTAAATGTTACAGCAGTATAAAAATAGCAGAAAAAGAATATCATACCCACAAAAAGCAATTCATAAATAATGCTCCCCGGTCTCAGAGAATTGACGATACTCTGCATCCAGGGGACCGTAATGAAGCTGGCCACCGTCGCCGGAAACATCATGATCGAGGAAGCAAAAATAGGCGGGATAACACCGGAGGTATTGATTTTCAAGGGAAGATGGGTACTTTGCCCCCCATACATCCTTCGACCGACAACCCGCTTGGCATACTGGACCGGAATACGTCGTTGGCCCTGTTCCACAAATATGATAAAGCCAACCACAAGGATCATCATTACGACCAGAATCAAAACCGGAAAAATTCCGATCTCGCCAATCGATATTTGGCGATAGGTATTTCCGATGGCAGTGGGCAACCGCACGACGATCCCGGCAAAAATAATTAAAGATATTCCGTTACCGATCCCGCGCTCCGTAATCTGCTCTCCCAGCCACATTATAAATGCCGTTCCGGCGGACAGGGTAATCACGGTCATCAACCGAAATTCCCATCCCGGATTTATGACCGCCCCCATCCTTTCCAATCCGACGGCAATGCCGAAACCCTGGATTATGCTTAATACGACCGTACCGTAGCGCGTATATTGGGTAATTTTCTTGCGTCCATGTTCGCCTTCTTTTTTAAGGCGCTCCAGATGGGGAATGACGACCGTCAGTAACTGGAGAATGATCGAAGCGCTGATATAAGGCATGATGCCCAGTGCAAAGACCGACAATTTCTCCAGCGCGCCGCCGGAAAACATATTGAAAACACCCAGAATCGTTCCCTTGGCACGCTCGAAAATGTCGGCCAGCGCGACACTGTCAATACCCGGAACAGGAACATGAACGCCGATGCGATATACACTCAGAAGGGCCAGCGTAAATATGATCCGCTTTTTAAGCTCAGGTATTTTAAATATATTGCCAAAACCGCTGCCGATCATTCAGCCACCTCTACCGTTCCACCGGCCTTGACAATTTTCTCTGCAGCGCTTTTGCTGACTTGGTCAACCTTGACGTTGAGCGAATGATTAATCTCTCCTTTGCCTAGCAGTTTAATTCCGTCATAAGCGCCTTTGATAAGCCCGGACTTAATCAAAAAAGATTCATCAACGACAGTCCCGGGATCAGATCCAGCCAAATCGCTAATGTTTACAATTGCAATCCGTTTTTTAAATATATTCGTAAAGCCACGTTTGGGTAAGCGCCGATGAATCGGCATTTGCCCCCCTTCGAATCCAGGTCTCACGCCTCCACCCGAACGGCTGTTATGCCCCTTGGTTCCTCTTCCGGCCGTCTTCCCTTTACCGGTCCCCACGCCCCTGCCTTTACGTTTTGGGACATGGCTTGAGCCGACGGCCGGTGATAGTTCATTTAGCCTCATTTGTTTTCCTCAACCTTCACAAGATGCGATACCGTATTCATCATTCCTCGAATCGAGGCACTATCGATATATTCCACGGTTTTATTGACTTTTGTCAATCCCATGGCCCGTAAGACTTTGCGATGTTTTTCAGGTCTGCCTATCATACTTTTGATCAACGTAACTTTTACTTTTCCAGCCATCGGTTGTATCCCTATCCTTGCAAATCCTCGATCCGTAATCCCCGCCGTGCAGCCACCTGTTCGCGGCTCTGAAGTTGTTCCAAGCCGGCAATGGTTGCCTTGACCAAATTATGAGGATTGTGCGATCCAATACACTTTGTTAGAATGTTCTGAACACCGGCCGCCTCAAGTACAGCACGCACAGCCCCGCCCGCAATCACGCCCGTTCCTTTAGATGCCGGTTTTAAAAATACTCTCCCTGCTCCAAATCTTCCGATAATTTCATAAGGAATAGTCCCATCCACGAGGGAGACACCAATCGTATTCTTTTTGGCTTTCTCGATTCCTTTGCGAATTGCCTCAGGCACTTCACCGGCCTTGCCAAGCCCATGGCCAACATTGCCCTCGCCGTCTCCGACGACGACGATTGCACTAAAGCTGAACCGGCGGCCGCCCTTTACCACTTTAGCCACGCGGTTAATGTGAACGACTTTCTCGATTAACTGAATTTCGCCTGTATCTTGCATTACCAAAGATTTGCCTCCTTAAAGGATTCGATTCATAAAGATTTGTCAAAAAACCAATCCACCTTCGCGTGCTCCCACAGAAACCGCCTTCACACGTCCGTGATACAAAAACCCGTTGCGGTCAAATACAACCTGTCCAATCCCTTTGGCAGCGGCTCGCTGGGCAATAAGGCCCCCAATATATTTCGCCACTTCGGTTTTATCTTTCTGGTCAATATTTTCTTTGACTTCTTTTTCTGTACTTGCAACGGCAACGAGGGTATTTCCGGTTGTATCATCTATAATTTGGGCATAAATCTGTTTCAGGCTGCGGAAAACACACAATCTGGGTCTTTCAGTCGTTCCGCATAGATTCTTCCGAATCCTCTGCTTTCTTTTCAGGCGTGCGTCTCGTTTTGTCCCTTGTGTCCCCATTCTCATAAGTTCCTTAGTTTTTAAATGACGATTGTAGATTGAAAATTTCTTATAACATGTTGCTTTTGTTCAGATATACTTCTGGCTTTTCAATATTCAATTATCAATCAACAATTTTCAATCTACTTGGTACCTGTTTTCCCGGCTTTGCGCTGGATATGTTCGCCGGCATATTTAATCCCTTTGCCTTTGTATGGTTCGGGGGGACGAAGCTTTCGAATGGCAGCAGCCGTCTGGCCCAGTTTTTCCTTATCGATCCCTGCCAGCGTTATGACATTGTTTTTGGCGACCGACGCCGTAATGCCTTCCGGCAAATCTAAATTTATGGGATGCGAATAGCCAAGGTTGAATTGGATACGATTGCCTTCAACTGTCGCACGATATCCAATGCCGTTTATTTCCAGCATTCGTTCAAACCCTTCATGGACACCGATAACCATATTCGCCACCAAACTCCGGGTAAGCCCTTGTAACGCTCGACTCTTGCGATCGTTTCGAACCACTTTGACTTGGATTTGATCTTTCCCAATTTCCAAATCAACCGCCGGATGCACGGTCTTTTGTAGTGATCCTTTTTGCCCTTCGACCGAAATATATCTGTCCTTATAAGTGATTTTTATTTTATCCGGTATCGGGATTGGTTTTTTTCCTACACGCGACATACTTTACTCCATGTGCAAATGTGACTGTTACCATACGTTGCAGAGGAATTCTCCCCCGACATTCTCTTTTTTGGCCTGTTGGTCTGTTTTAATTCCCTTTGATGTCGACAAAATGCTTATCCCCATTCCGTTTAATAACGGTTTGATGTCATTACATTTAACATAAACTCGTCGACTCGGTTTGCTGATACGCTTCAAATTCAAAATGACACTTTCTCGATTTTGGTCGTATTTGAGGTAAAGTCTTAAGATGCCCTGTTTTGAATCTTTGATGAATTTATAATCCTTGATAAACCCCTCATTTTTCAAAACCTGGGCCAGCTCTTTTTTGACTCTTGAAGCGGGAATATCCATTTTGCGAAACTTTGCCTTCCCGGCATTCCGAATACGGGTTAACATATCGGAAATTGGATCACTGACTGGCATTTTCTTCTCCATTCATTGTGTTTCGACTCATAAGCGGTTTTTAAAATTTACCAATTCCGGCCGCCGATCGATATAAGTTCAAAAACAGATTTTACCAACTCGACTTAATGACTCCTGGCAGCATCCCCTCGGAAGCCAGTTTACGGAAACAGATCCGGCAAATTCCAAATTTCCTTAAGAACCCTCGCGGGCGGCCACATAAGGGACATCGATTATATCCTCTGACTTTGAATTTTTGTTTTCGTACCGCTTTAATCTTAAGCGCTTTTCTTGCCAAACCGCTCCTCCTATTTAATTTTTAAACGGCATGCCCAGTAGTGCCAACAGTTCTTTTCCCTCTTCGTCATTTTGGGCTGAGGTCACAATACTGATATTTAACCCTTTGATTTTGTCGATTTTATCATAGTCGATTTCGGGAAAAATAATGTGCTCCCTTATTCCCAGGGAATAATTTCCGTGTCCATCGAAGGCTTTGCCCGATACACCTCTAAAATCACGTACACGCGGAAGCGCCACGTTTACCAGTCGATTAAAAAAATCGTACATCCTTCTTCGTCGCAGGGTCACCATGCATCCGATCGGCATTCCGGCCCGCAGTTTAAATGCGGCAATCGATTTTCTGGCCCGAGTGACGATCGGTTTTTGTCCGGCAACATACCTTAGCTCTTCGGCGGCCGAATCGAGCAGTTTGATGTTATGTATCGCCTCTCCCAAACCCATATTGAGGACGATTTTTTTTAACCTTGGAACTTCCATTATATTTTTATAATGAAACTTTTGCGTGAGCTTCGGCATGACTTCTTCACGATAATATAGCCTAAATTTTGACATCATATTTCCTTTGAGGTACTCCTTTGCCGTCCAAAAAAATCACTTCGTTTCTATGCATCAATGATTTCGTTGCACTTTTTACAAACGCGGACCTTCTTTCCATCATCGAGGCGCTGCATTCTTACCCGGGCCGGTGAAACGCATTTATTGCACATCAACATCACATTTGACCAATGAATAGAAGCTTCGCTTTCAACAATTCCGCCCTGGCGTTTGCTTCCTGAGGGTCTGGTATGGCGTTTGGCCATGTTGATATTCTCTACCAGAATTCTTTCTTTTTTATGAACGACTTTCAAGACCTTGCCGACCTTGCCCCGATCCTTACCGGTGGTCACTTTGACCTTATCGTCTTTTTTAATATGAGATTTCGTGCTTATCATAATTGATTTCTCCAAGGGCCCCGGGTGACAAACCATCTTTTCCCAAATTACAATACCTCTGGTGCCAGCGATATGATTTTCATAAATCGTTTGGCCCTCAGTTCTCTTGCAACCGGCCCAAAAATTCGTGTACCAATGGGTTCTTTCAGGGTTGAGATGAGCACCGCCGAGTTGTCGTCAAAACGGATGTAGGACCCATCAGGTCTTCGAATTTCCTTTTTGGTTCGGACGACCACGGCACGCATGACATCGCCTTTTTTGACTTTAGCATTCGGAATGGCTTCCTTAACCGATACGACGATAATATCGCCGATGCTGGCATATCGTCTTCGCGAACCGCCGAGTACTTTTATACAGTATAATTCCTTGGCGCCTGAATTATCTGCTACTGTTAATCGTGTCTCTGCCTGGATCATCTTCTAGAATTCCTTATTATTCAAACCGCTTTTTCGACTATTTGGCTCACGCGCCATCGCTTGGTTTTGCTGATCGGTCTAGATTCGATGATTAAAACACGATCGCCAAAGCGACAAATATTTTTTTCATCATGCGCCGCAAATTTTGTACATCTTCGGATGTATTTGTGATAAAATTTGTGCTTGACCAGTGTTTCCACCATGACCGTGACCGTCTTATCCATTTTATGGCTTACGACGGTTCCAACGACCTTTCTGCTTTTCCTGCGTTTCTCCATATTAAACCATCATTCTTGTCTGATTTTAGATTAATGTTGCGGTTCGCCCGAGTGGGACTCATTTATGACTGTCTGTACCCTTGCAATATCCCGTTTGGTCTGCTTTATTTTTTGAGGATTTTCGAGTTGCCCGACCTCTTTTTGGAAGCGGAGGTTAAAAAGCGCCTCTTTGAGTTCCTTTTCTTTGGTTCCTAATTCCTCGCTGCTCAGGTCGCGGATTTCACTCATTTTCATCAGAGGATACCTCTTTCGACAAATTTGGTTTTCAGGGGAAGTTTATGGGCTGCCAGTCGAAAGGCTTCTTGGGCCATTTCTCGGTCTACGCCCTCCATTTCATAGAGAATTTTTCCGGGCCGGATAACCGCCACCCATCCTTCTGGAGCCCCTTTCCCTTTCCCCATTCTGACCTCGGCCGGTTTTTTGGAAATCGGTTTATCAGGAAAAATCCGGATCCACATCTTTCCGCCCCTTTTGACATGCCGTGTCATAGCGATCCGCGCAGCTTCGATTTGTCGCGATGATATCCATCCGCATTCAGCTGCCTGAAGGCCAAATTCACCAAAGCTCAATTTCCCGCCACGGTAGGCTTTTCCACGCATACGTCCTTTTTGCTGTTTGCGGAATTTTACTTTCTTAGGGCTAAGCATCTTCTATTCTCCTGCTGTCAACCTGAACGTGGTCTTTTTTTAGAATTTCCCCCTTGAAAATAAAGGTCTTCACGCCGATAATGCCATAAGTCGTGCGTGCCCGTGCAAAGCCATAATCGATATCAGCTCTTAAAGTGTGAAGCGGAATACGTCCTTCCTTATACCATTCGGTGCGTGCCATCTCAGCCCCCCCCAGACGTCCCGCACAGATGATCTTTACCCCTTTGGCACCAAAGCGCATGGCTGAAGAAACACCGCGCTTCATGGCGCGTCGAAAAGCCACCCGCCTTACGATTTGAAGCGCCACATTTTCGGCCACAAGTTGAGCATCGAGCTCTGGTTTCCGAACCTCTTGAATGTCCAGATGAACTTCATGGGCGATCAGTTTTTCAAGTTCTTTTTTAAGCTGAGCGATTTCAGAACCCTTTTTCCCGATGACGATTCCGGGCCTTGCAGTATAAATTCTAAGCCTCACCTTCTTTGACGATCTCTCAATTTCAATCCTGGAAATACCGGCATGATAGAGTTTTTTCTTTATAAAGTCCCTTAGCTGGTGATCTTCAATTATATAATCGGCGTATTTTTTTCCGGCAAACCAACGCGAATCCCATGTCTTAACAATACCGAGTCGCAAGCCGATTGGATTAACTTTTTGGCCCAAATTTATACCTCCTTTATCTATACTGATTCTTCTGCCAAAATCACCGTAATGTGTGAAGTCCTTTTCAGAATTCGGGTACCCCTCCCGCGTGCTCTGGCCTTAAAGCGTTTCAGTGTCGGTCCCTCATCGGCAATAATATTGTGAATCACCAACGTATCCACATCCATATCTGGATGCTGGTCCGCATTGGCAACCGCACTGTGGATAACCTTTTCAACAAGGCGGGCTCCCTTTTGGGGCATAAAATTGAGCGCATTCAAACCGGCCTCTACCGGTTTTCCCTTGACGGCTCCGATGATTTTACGAATCTTCAAGGGTGAAATGCGGATGTATTTAGAGACGGCTTTAACTTCCATCGAAAAGTTCCTTTATGCGACTATCGCTTTAACTTGGACTTTTTATCTCCGGCATGACCATAAAACGTTCGCGTGGGTGAAAATTCACCCAGTTTGTGGCCTACCATGTTTTCAGTTACAAATACCGGAATAAATTTTCTTCCGTTGTGGACGGCAAGGGTAATTCCCACCATCTCCGGAATTACGGTTGACCGCCGCGACCATGTCTTAATAACGCTGGCGCTGCGTGTTTCTTGTGAATTCAGCACCTTATTTAGCAGTTTCGGTTCAATATAAGGTCCTTTTTTTAATGATCTTGGCATAGCGGCTCCTACGCAAGCGACTTTTATCCTCTGCGCTTGACGATATATTGGTCTGTTTTACGGTTTTTTCGAGTGCGGAATCCCTTGGTCGGCATACCCCAGGGAGAACACGGATGCCGTCCGCCGGAAGATCTTCCTTCACCACCGCCCATCGGATGGTCCACCGGGTTCATCGCCACCCCCCTAACCGTCGGTCGTCTTCCGAGCCATCTTCTCCGACCGGCCTTGCCTAGGGAAATATTTTCATTAATCACGTTTCCGAGCTGGCCGACGGTGGCTTGGCATTTTATCAGCACCATGCGAACCTCTCCAGAGGGAAGTTTTACCAGTGCATATCGATCCTCTTTGGCCATTAACTGCGCATAGGTGCCGGCACTCCTTACGATCTGCCCGCCTTTTCCGATTTTCAATTCGATGTTATGGATATATGTACCCAAGGGAATTTTGATCAAGGGCAGGGCATTGCCGGGTTTGATATCTGACTCAGGCCCCGAAACCACGGTATCTCCCACCTCGAGCTGGAGGGGCGCTAAAATATATCGTTTCTCGCCATCGACATAGTGCAACAGGGCTATTCGCGCACTGCGGTTGGGGTCGTACTCAATCGCGGCCACTTTAGCCGGTATCCCGGTTTTATCTCTTTTAAAATCGATAATACGGTAGTGCCGCCTGTGTCCGCCACCGCGGTGCCGACATGTAATGCGGCCATTTGAATTACGGCCACCCGTTTTCTTTGCCACGCGAAGCAGGCTTTTTTCAGGGGTCGTCCTGGTAATCTCATCAAAGGTCGAATAAGCTTGAAAACGTCGTCCGGGTGACGTTGGTTTTACTTTTTTGATTCGCATTCTATGCTCCCTTGCCCTTAGGCTCCCTCAAAAAAATCAATCCGCTCACCCGGCATCAGGGTGACAATCGCCTTCTTCCAGTCCCGACGTTTTCCTACGAATCTCCCCCGTCGCTTGGTTTTGCCATTCATTTGCATGGTCCGTACCTTGGCAACTTTGACATCAAAGAGATTTTCGATACTTCTTTTGATTTCAATCCGATTCGCCCGGCGATCGACTTCAAAAGAAACCTGGTTTGCGACCTCTTTTTGAATCGTTGTTTTTTCCGTAATCAAGGGTTTTATGATAAGGTCATGATAATTCATCCGTCTAACCTCTCTTCAATTCTTTTAATTGAAGATTCAACCAGAATTAAACGCTCATATTTAAGGATATCATAAACGTTCAGCCCCTCGCTTCGAAGCACTTTGACACCCAAAACATTCCGTGATGATAATTCCAGATTTTCATTTTTGGCATCTGTTACGATGAGGGCATCGTTTACTTCCAGAGCAACTAAAATTTCCACAAAATCCTTCGTTTTAATCCGGTCTAGCTCAATCTGATCCAGCACGATAAGCGCGTCTTGTTCTAGTTTGTCGCTTAGCGCCATCCTTAAGCCGAGCCGCCGCACCTTTTTGGGTACCTTATAGGCAAACGACCGTGGATCAGGACCAAAAACCGATCCACCGCCCCGAAGCAATGGTGATTTAATATTGCCGCGGCGTGCGCGCCCGGTTCCTTTTTGTCTGAAAAGCTTCTTTGAGCTGCCTCTGATATCGCTGCGATGTTTCACTGCGGCTGATCCGGCACGCCGGCACGCCAGTTGCATTTTGACAATTTCATGCAGGACACTGGCTTTAACCGGTGTCTTAAAAATTGCGTCCGGCAGATCGATTTCCGAAACAGGTTCGCCTTTGACATTTTGTACATTTACAACAGCCATATCTTACCTTCAAAGCTCGTTTGTTTTCCTTTTTTGTATTTCAATAAGGCCTGTCTTCGCCCCCGGTACCGCACCCTTAATTAAAATGAGATGCTGGTCTGCGCGGATGTCAATGATCTCCAAATTCTTGACCGTTTGGTTCTGATTTCCGTGATGTCCGGGGAGTTTCTTGCCTTTAATCACTTTTGCCGGCCAAGCACTGCATCCGATTGAGCCTGGGATGCGGTGGCTTCTGCTGCCGTGAGTTTTGCGGCCGCCTCCGAATCCATGTCTTTTGATTACCCCCGCAAATCCTTTGCCTTTGGTTCGGCCTGAAACATCAACAAGCTCCCCGACACTAAACATTTCCACGGTTACGGTCTGACCCGGGCTGAATTCTTCGGGATCATTTACCGAAAATTCACATAAATGAGCAAACCCACCGGTTCCGCTTCTCTTAAAATGCCCTTTAAGGGGACGGTTGACACGCGCGTCTTTGACTTCGGCAAACCCAAGCTGAAGCGCATTATACCCATCGGTCGCTTTTTTCTTAATCTGGGTCACCACACACGGGCCTGCTTGAATCACAGTCACCGGCACATATTTCCCGTCAGGGGCAAAAAGGCCTGTCATGCCCAGTTTTTTGCCTAACAGTCCGTTACTCATCACTTTCACTTGTCCCTATTTTAATAAAATTCCAAAAGTTGAACATAAAAAATTCAGAAATTGACGTTGAATTTTGCAATTCTTTAATTTCTGAATTCTCTATGGTATCCGTCTATTCTATAGTTTAATCTCTACATCTACTCCCGGTGATAGATCCAGTTTCATTAGCGCATCAACAGTGTGTTGGGTTGGTTCCAATATGTCCAAAAGCCGTTTATGCGTTCTCATTTCGAATTGCTCGCGCGATTTTTTATCAATATGCGGAGACCGTAAAACGCAGTATTTATTAATTCTCGTCGGCAATGGGATCGGGCCGACGACCTTAGCTCCCGTCTTAGCGGCCGTATCAACGATATCCATTGCCGATTGATCCAGAAGCTTGTGGTCATATGCTTTTAATCTAATCCTGATTTTTGTATTCGCTATCATAGCCTGTTCTTTATATTTATTCTATAATTTCGCTGACCACGCCGGCGCCAACCGTTCGTCCGCCT
>CAZNFS010000035.1:446-21769 GCA_964572695.1 uncultured Desulfobacteraceae bacterium | reverse complement strand
ATTGATACGCCCGGGCATGTCGACTTTACCATCGAAGTGGAACGGGCCCTACGGGTTCTCGACGGCGGAATTCTGGTTTTATGCGCTGTGGGTGGGGTACAATCCCAGTCTATTACCGTCGACCATCAGATGAAAAGATACAACGTCCCCGGAATCGCCTTTATCAACAAATGTGATCGAAACGGGGCCAACCCGTTGCGTGTCATCGATCAACTCCGCAATAAGCTTCATCACAATGCCGTTGCCATGCAGCTTCCGATCGGTCTTGAAGCTGATTTTGAAGGCGTTGTCGATCTGGTCAATATGCAGGCCGTCTATTTTGACGAACCGAACGGCGAATCAATACGGATTGAAAACATCCCTTCAAACTTACGTCAATTAGCAGACCAAAAACGCGAAGAACTGATCGATGCCGCGGCCATGTTCTCCGATGCTCTTACCGAAGCCGCGCTTGAAGAAGAAGAAATCTCTCCCGAGTTGCTTTTGTCAGCCGTGCGCCAGGGTACACTTGCCCGACAACTTACGCCGGTCTATATGGGATCAGCGTATAAAAACAAAGGCGTGCAGCCGCTTCTTGATGCTGCCGTCCATCTGCTGCCCTGCCCGCTGGACATTGAAAATCAGGCCTTTGACACCCAAAACGAAGAAGCCCCTGTAATCCTTCAAACGGATTCTCAAAAAGCGCCTGTGGCGTTAGCCTTCAAGGTTGAAGATCGACCTTATGGCCAGCTGACTTACATACGCGTTTATCAAGGTAGCATCCGCAAAGGCGATACGATCATCAACCTTCGCACCGGGAAAAAAATCAAGGTGGGCCGAGTCGTTCGGATGCATGCCGATCAAATGGAGGATATCGCAGAAATCGCCGCCGGATACATCGGAGCACTCTTCGGCATTGACAGCGCCTCGGGTGACACGCTGGTATCCCGGGGCACCAGCCTGACCATGACTTCCATTTACGTTCCTGAACCGGTAATTTCTTTGGCTATTTCTCCCCAGGATTACAAGTCTGAAATCAGTATGTCAAAAGCCCTCAATCGTTTTAGCAAAGAGGATCCCACCTTCAAGGCATACGTCAATCAGGAAACCGGTGAAACGATCATTTCCGGTATGGGTGAATTGCACCTTGAAATTTATATTGAACGCATACGCCGCGAATACCAGGCTGCGGTTTCAACCGGAATTCCCCGTGTTGCCTATCGCGAAACCATCACCGAAAAAGCCCCATTCAATTATACACATAAGAAACAAACTGGCGGAGCAGGCCAATATGGCCGTGTGGCCGGGTTCATGGAACCGATTGCAGATCAGGAATTTGTTTTTGAAAGCAAAATTACGGGCGGTGCCATACCGACCCAATTTATCCCGGCCTGTGAGAAGGGTTTCCGAAAATTGCTCGCCAAGGGCCCCAAATTAGAATTTCCGGTCACCGGGATCAAGATCGTTATCAACGACGGGGCCTCGCACGCGGTTGACTCTTCGGAAATGGCGTTTCAAGCAGCCGCCAGAGGGGCATTCCTGGAAGCTTATGCCAGGGCCAAAGCAGTCATTTTAGAGCCGGTCATGAAAGTGGTCGTGGAAACACCGCCCGAATTTCAAGGCGCGGTCATGGGTTCTTTAAATCAGCGCCGCGGACTAATTGTCGGCTCACAGGACGAAGGCTATCTTTGCGCCATTGAAGCGAACATTCCGCTGGGTGAGATGTTCGGATACGCCACGATTCTGCGATCTCTGACCAAGGGCAAAGCGCAATTTACGATGGAATTTTTATCCTATAAACGGGTTCCGGAAAGTATTATTGCCGAAATTGTCAAGCAAACCGCTGAAGGCAAGCAAAGTGTGGCCTAAGATAGAAACTCGGGCAAAAATTATTAATCTCAAGGACAGGAGTTTTGCCATGTTGAAAAAAGATCTCATTCTCCGCAACCCTTTGAGTTTTTTAGCCGATAATTCCCAAACGCTTCTACAACCGGGAGAGTTCGGTGCCATTTCGGCCCGCGCCGGTGTAGGCAAAACCGCGTTTATCGTTCAGCTTTCCCTGCACAGTCTTCTTCAGAATCACAGCGTTCTGCATATCAGTTTGAACGAACCGATCAGCAAGGTCAGTTTATGGTATCAAGAAGTTTTTCAGCATCTCGCACCGCAGTATAACGCAGAACAAATGCAACGGCTGTGGGACACCATTATCCCTCACCGATTCATCATGACCTTCAATACCGAGGGTTTCCTTGTAGCAACTCTTGAAGAAAGGCTTACTGATCTCAGCGAGCAGAATATTTTCTCCCCCCGATTGATTATTATTGACGGGTTTCCTTTTGATCACGCGCGGCAGGAAGAGCTTCAAAATATGCGTTCTTTGTCGCAAAAATATGCTTCACCGATCTGGTTCACGATACGCACCCACCGCACGCAGCCGGCCGAGGTTGAAGAAGGCCCTTCATCGCTAATACAAATGGCCGAATTATTTAGCATGATTATCCAACTCCAGCCTCAAAGAGATGAAATCATTGTCAAGGTAATAAAGGGCCCACCTGCACCAAAAGATGACCGCCAACTTTTTCTCGACCCATCCACTATGCTTATCAAAGACAAATTGTAGGCGTTCACAGTTTTACCTACCATTCAACTCTGAACATATGAGTCTGTGAACAGCCGTACAATTAAAAAGCAGTACTTCCTAAATCGTATTGACTTCCGGTGTTTTGTCCGGTATGGTCCGACCTAATCAAAGCAGAATTTCGCCTGTCTCTGAAACGCTCAGCTTGGATTAAGATTATTTTACACTGGAGCCGAAATGACTCAGTGCATCTTACTTAATGCCGATCATACCTTTCTTAATATAGTGGACTGGAAAAGGGCGCTATGCCTTACGGTAAAAGGCAAGGTTCAGGTGCTGAAATACTCCGCAAGAATCGTCAAAAGCGGTGAGGGCCTGGAAATGAAGGTCCCGGCTGTAATGAAGCTGATCAAGCTCATTCGAACCTTATTTCGAAACAAGGTGCCTTTTAGCAAAAAAAACGTTCTCGTGCGTGATGGATTTAGATGCGCCTACTGCGGAGCGGATCGGGAAAAACTAACACTCGACCACATCGTTCCGAAATCCAGAGGAGGGAAAACCAACTTTGAGAATTGTGTCGCCTGTTGCAAACCGTGCAACAATCGCAAAGGGGGGAGTACGCCACGCGAGGTCGATATGTACCCCAAAGTGAAAGCCTACCCCCCCACGATATCAGAATTTTTGAGACTTAAAGTTCAACGCCTCGGCATCAACGAGGTTTTAAGAGATCTCGGGTTATATTGAATATCCCACTTACGCAGCCGTATAGAGTCCTCGGCCCACGCGCTTGATCAAACCTCTTTTAAAAGCTCTATGGATAATATTACTTATTTTCTTATCATTAAAGCCTGTCCTGGCTTTTATTTTGGGAACATCGGCTCCTCTCTTGTAACGCTTAATGACTTGAAAGACCTTGTCGGAATCGGTTTGGGGAGCTTTTTTCTTTTTTACAGCTACCTTCGGGGCCGCTTTTTTAGCAACTTTTTTCACAACTTTGGGGGTGGCTTTGACTGCCTTTTTGGCAGCCGGCTTTGGAGCGGCTTTTCCTTTTTTGACCTGAGGTTTCTTTTCCGTTTGCGCTAGTGCCGCAACCAGGCCATCGACTTTCTTGGAAAGCGCATCAAGACCTTTGACTATTGCCGTCAGATCATTTTTCAAATTTTTCATTTTGTAATCCTCCTTTTTAAATTCACTTCAACTAAAATCCATCATCCATTTAATGACGATAATAAAACGAGAAAAACACTTTGTCAAGTCGTATCAAGAAAGAATGCTCTTTGTAGGAGGAGAAATTACTTAAGGATTGGTGACGGAATGGATAAACTCGTTGATTTTCTTGTGTACCTTCCAAGCCCCATCACCTCGCAGGATGCCGTGACGTTTAAAGTTGAAGAGAATATATTGCTTTTCGTCCGACCCCAGCAACTCAAAGATCCTCTCCGAGCCTTTCGGATTGACTACCGGATCACGATTCGCTTGAGCAACAAGCACGGGTAGCTTCAAATTCGTTAAACGTGGCTCAAGCGACTCCATCAGTCGTTCAATCTCCCGAACGCCTGATATAGGATTGCGAAAGTAGTTGATATCGGGATTCTCGGGGTTGTTGTCTACAAATTCTTTTTGAGCCTCATCTAAACGAATGGTTTTCATCAACCGATTCCATGCGTCAACCGCGGGCACCAGTCGGGTGGCCAGGTCTTGAAGCCTTAGAGGCGGCGCGACTGCAAACACGCCTTTTAAGTCCTCAACCCGCAATGCCAGATCGAGAGCCAGTCCGGCACCGGTTGAGAATCCGCCTACCACAACTTGTTTGCATATATTGCGAATAACGGCACACCCGTCATCGACGGATCGTCGCCAGTCTTTATAGGTTCTGAGAGCCAAATCATCGGGAGTAGTTCCGTGGCCTCTCAGGCGGGGGGCGAAGACCCAATAACCTTTTTGAGCGAGATAAAGCGCCAATTCATTTACCTCAAGGGGAGCCGCCATATAACCATGGACTAAAAGCACCCCGACTTTTCTTGATCTTCCCTTTAACAAAAAGGGCCGGCCGACACTTTTGGATTTAGATTCCTCTTTTCTGTAAAATTCCTTATAATCGCTATTAAACTCCCGCAGGATCTTCTGCATGAGATATTTGACAATTTTTCTCTTTAACCAAAACCGGGGCATAAGCGTCGTCCACCGAACGGAACGTTGCAAAATAGACAGCGGTTCCACTTCATTGGCCATGACCGCTATAGGATTATCAATTCGGACCTGATGATAATCAAATGCCGAATCGAACTTAGATCTATTCTTACGCAAAAGATTTCCGTTCCGGGTTAAAACCTCCTTTTCAAGTGCAATATTGATAAAATCGCGGTAATGTCGAAATCGATCATCGGTGAGAAGATGTGTCTGATCGGCCTTGAGGTTCTGGTGAATATGTGTTTGTGCATTTTGGAGGCTGGACGTCGCAACCCAAAATACCCTTCGACGCAAATCATAAGAGTCGATTACAGCGAACGGGGTGCGTTTGAGGAGGGCCGCCAGTAGATGGTCAAGATTGACCGTGGTCAGGTTGTAAACGGCAGCCATATAACGCTGCATCAGACTCTGAGCCTCTTTCCTCATCGTTGGAACCGATGGAATTTGATCATCAAAATTAATCTTGCGTCGGGAGGATATGTCATTATCAATCTGGGAGCATTTTAAACATTCGAGTACCTGAATCGGTTTTCCGAAACGAATGTTAATGTCGACTCCCTCTAAAAGCATGGTTCCCTCTGTCATCAGCTCTTCCATCATTCTCGGCGAAATATCATCCATATAGCGTTGCGCCAGTCGGGTAATCGCATTTTCATGCGCCCTCAAAGGATAATAAGTGATATTGACTGGAACGATATAGGTACTTTTTTCTAGTACCGAGTCAAGGGTTTCGATCTGGAAAAGCGCCAGCAGACGTTTGGCTTCTTCAGGTTTTTCAACAGACATCCGCCGCAGCCGCTGACGATAAAATTCCGTTCTCAGCGCCAAGGTGGCCGCACCGGTATGCGGAGGGCTTTTACCTTCAGGAGATGCGACCATAAAACGGCCCTTTTCAAATATTTTCTTACTCTTTACCATCCGGCCCTCAGGAAAAATAATCCAGGGCGACTCACCGGTTAAGAGTGATTTTACAACCAGGCGGTCGCGATCGGGATTTCGGGTCGAAACCGCCCCAAGTTGTTCGAGAAACCCGCCTAATGCACCTTTGAAAAGGCTATAATCGGCCAGCGACCAGACCGGTTTGCCGGTCAATTGAAACAAATGATACGGCAGAAATAGTGTTTCAATGCGGGTAAAGTGGTTGATGACAAAGATAATTGCGCCTTTGGGAATGTTTTCCTGACCGTCGATAACGGCTTTTGTTTTTGAAAAAGCAGTAAGTGCCTTGATGGCCAGGCTCGTTGTCCGGTAGGCAAAAGGATTCATACAACCGTCCTGATTGGTTCTCCTGATCGATACCGTGATGAACTCGATTTCATCACACTTACGGTTGACATGATGCGCAGTTAAGGATTAGTATATTTTTTTTACGATAAAAAATAAAGTCTTTTTTGGAGGTTTTAAATGTATTCCAAAATACTACTGCTTCGTTTTCCGAAAACGGTGGTTCAACAACCAATCGTGTGCAACCTTGCCCGGGACTATGATCTGATATTTAACATCCTCAATGCGACCATACTTCCCCGCAGAGAAGGTGTTATGGTTATGGATCTTTCTGGTTCACGTAAAAATTTCTCGGATGGTGTCGCTTATCTGAAACAGCACGGGGTCAAAGTTCAGAGCGCCTCCCAGGAGGTGAAACGGATCAATAATAGGTGCACCCACTGCGGCGCATGCATCGCCGTCTGCCCCACCGGCGCCCTGTCAATCAAACGGCCTGAAATGAGCGTTGATTTTTTCCAAAAAAAATGCAGTATCTGCGAGATTTGCGTAACGGCCTGCCCTACCCGGGCAATGACGGTTCGCCCCGTATCCAATGCTTTTTTTGAATGAAAAAGTTCGTTATCACCACTTTGGGATGCAAAGTTAATCAGTGCGAATCGGCCACGATTGCCCAGGTGTTGAAAAATGCAGGTTTACGTGAAGCACAAGATGATGGCGACACTTCCTCTGCCGCAAACGATTTCTGCATAATCAATACCTGCACGGTTACCCAAAAAGCATCCATGCAATCCCGCCAGGCTGTGCGGCAGGCGGTTCGATCAAACCCGCAAGCGCGCATTATCGTCACCGGATGTCATGCCCAGATCGAACCGGAGCAATTCAGGCAAATAGACGGCGTAAGCGAAATTATCGGCAATCCCCATAAGATGACCATACCGGGCTGCATCGCATCTGCGGCAACCGCTTCAGAGTCAAAACCAGTCTGGGAGGAATTCGAATGGAGAAGTCCTGATACACCGGCAGGTGGAGATCGAACCCGTCCGGTATTAAAGATTCAAGATGGTTGCAATACTTTCTGCACGTATTGTGTTGTTCCGTATGCCAGAGGAAGAAGCAGAAGCATGCCGTTAAAAAGAGTACTGGGCAATATCGACTGCTTCAAACGTTCCGGATTTCGAGAATTGGTGCTTTCGGGTGTTCATCTCGGCACATACGGGCTGGATTTGCTTCCGGCTTCGAATCTGGCAGAACTTCTCAAACAAGTTCGTGATGTTAACCTTATCGAACGCGTTCGTCTCAGTTCCATCGAACCTAACGAGATAACCGACGAAATCATCGACCTGGTCGCTCAAAGCGTTCCCCGGGCAACTGAATTTTGCCCTCATTTCCATCTTCCCCTTCAAAGCGGAGATGACTCAATCCTGAAACGGATGCAGCGTCCCTATTCCACGGATCTCTTCCGGGAGCGGGTTGAAACGATTCATCGCAAAATCCCCGACGCCGCGATCGGAGCTGACGTGCTGATCGGATTTCCGGGTGAAGATGAGGCTGCTTTTGAAAACACATTGCGGTTGATTGAAAATCTCCCGCTAACCTATCTGCATGTTTTCCCCTTTTCACTGCGCAAACAAACCCCTGCCAGTCGATATTCCGGGCAGATCGCCTCCGGCGTCAAAAAGGCCCGCTCCCGAAAAATGCTTCGAGTCGGACGTCTTAAAAAGGATGCCTTTTATCGTAAATTTGTCGGTGCAAAGGTGGAAGTTCTCATCGAAGGACAAAAAGGTCCTAAAGCCAAACATCTTAAAGGCATGACCGGCAATTACATTCCTGTCCTGGTCGAAGGAGATGTTGCTTTAAAAAACAATTTTATCAAAGTAACTATTGAAGAAATTGATGATAGCGGGCTGGTATTCGGGAAATTATGATTTCTGAACAATTGATTGGTGCTTTCATCAAATACCTGCTGGCCTCCAAGAAATATTGCCCTGAATGGTGGACCCGGAACTTGTGAACACTTGCGCATTAGTTAGTGTCCATCCAGAAATTGTAGATTTTGGTTCAGAACGGGGCCGCAGAATTTTTGCAGCCGCAGGCGTAGCGTGGCTACGTTGAGGATTGGAAAAAAGCGAGAACGCTGTTCTGGGTCGAAAGATGCTATTTATGAATGGACGGCTAAGGCTCCAATTCTTCTGAGAACAAAATAGCCTCGGCCACAAATCGAATCGTTTTACGCATGTCCATACTCCGTTTTCGAATCCATTGATAGGCCTCTTCGCCGCCTTTATTATGACGTTTCATGAGAACTTCTTTGGCCCGCTCCACCATTTTGCGGGTTTCAAGCTCTTCCTGAATCACCTTTGTTTTAACCATTAATTCCGTATTGAGTATGGCAACGGCCGCCTGATTGGCCACGGTGGTAATTAAATTGACTTCGGTTTTTGAAAATGCATGTTCTTCGGCCGTAAAGCAATTCAATACACCGATCACCTCATGGTCCTTCACCTCGAGGGGAACGCTGACCATGGATATCAGACCGAGTTTTTGAGCCATCTTCTTTTCTTTAAAGCGCTCTTCTGTGATCACGTCTTTCAAAATCAGCGGTTTTTTGTGGGTCGCCACATATCCCACCACACCCTCATCCATGTTGAGGGAACGATCCTGCAGATAATCCGGGTCGATTGCCTGGGTGGCTTTTAAGCGCAACTTCGGCGGCGTAACACTTTCGTCCGTCAACCATAACGAACAGATCTCAACCCCGGTTACTTTGGCCGTCACCATGACGATTAATTTAAGGATATCTTCAATATATAAGTCTGAAGTGATGGCCCGGCTAATGTCCATGAGGCCCTTGATAAATTGATCATAGGTTTCAGGCAGGATTTTTTCCATGTGATAAATGACTTATGAGGTTAGCGTTTAATTTAGTTTGCCAGAGAATCGGGCAAAGGTCAATTTAAAAGGGGTGCACCCTTCGGTTTTCTGCTAAAACTTTAAAAAAATATTAAGGGTTTACAATCGTCCTAGCATTCCTATATTACAAATACCCAACTTGGCAGAGCCGAAACCTAATTGAACCGCAAAAGCGAGCGCATTCCCAGAAGCTTGCTGCGGGGAGGTTCAATATTGACAATTTGATATTGACGCAGAGATTGGCTCAAATAGGATGTTTTGAGATTGGCTCAAATGTGAATTCGGACTAAAGGAGATAATACAGCGATGGGCAAAATAAAAGTCGCCATTACGGGTTTAGGTAATTGCGCTTGTGCTTTAATTCAGGGAATCTACTATTATGCCGGGAAAAATCCGGAAACTGCCACCGGGCTGATGCACTGGGAAATAGGAGGATACCGGCCCGGAGACATCGAAGTCGTGGCGGCTTTTGATATTGACGAGCGTAAAATCGGCCAGGATGTCAACGAAGCCATTCTGTCCAAACCAAACTGCACGACCCTCTTTTTTAAGGACCTCCCGGATTCCGGGGTTGTGGTTCAGATGGGGCGCATATTGGACAGTTTGTCCGATCACATGAAAGGCTATGAAGCTAAATACACTTTTGTTCCTTCTACTCAACCCGAACCTGACAAATCGAAAGTCGTTCAAATATTAAAAAATACAGAGACCGATATCCTTCTCAATTACTTGCCCGTTGGTTCGGAAGCGGCCACCCGCTTCTATGCAGAATGCGCTCTCGAGGCGGGAATTGGATTTGTAAACAACATCCCGGTCTTTATTGCCAGTGACCCGGAATGGGCCAAACGTTTCGAGAAAAACAATCTCCCGCTCATCGGAGACGACATAAAATCGCAGCTCGGCGCCACGATCACCCACCGCGCCTTGACCGATCTTTTTAAGAAGCGCGGCGTCAAACTAGAGCGCACCTACCAGATAAATACCGGCGGCAATACGGATTTTTTAAATATGCTCAACCCCCACCGTCTGGTTTCCAAAAAAGAATCCAAAACCGAGGCCATTCAGTCGGTCACGGCCCGCCGGCTCGAAAATGAAGATATCCATATCGGACCCAGCGATTATGTCCCCTGGCAGAAAGATAACAAAGTCTGCTTTATCCGCATGGAAGGCAAACTTTTTGGTGACGTCCCGATGGAGATAGAGCTTCGCCTCTCGGTTGAAGACTCCCCGAATTCGGCCGGTGTCGCCATCGATACAATTCGCTGTGCCAAATTGGCTCTTGATCGCGGTCAAGGGGGTGCCTTGGAAGCACCTTCAGCTTATTTTTGCAAACATCCGCCCCGGCAGTTTACGGATGATGAAGCCTTCCATATGACCGAAAACTTTATTTCGAGACACCGTGAAAATGTTCGTGAAATGGCCGATTATCGAAAACGTCAAAAACTGAAAACCGAAGTTTAGACCCGCTGTGGCCGGGGCGCAAGGCCTGAACCGAAGGTTCTTTTTTTTTCTTGCATAATCCCACCCAGATCATATAAAGACCCCTTTGAAATTAAAAACACCCCGAATTGAACCTGAACGTTTGAAGGATTCATTTCCAAATGTGAAACGATTTGAGGGAGATGCGACACCCATGATTCACGTTGAAAACCTAACCAAATATTATGACGACTTCTGTGCGGTAGACCAGATCAGCCTTGACATCAAAAAAGGGGAAATTTTAGGCCTCCTGGGACCTAACGGTGCCGGAAAAACCACCACCCTGCGGATGCTGACAGGTTATTTATTTCCCAGTTCCGGAACGATTCAGGTGCTCGATTACGACATTGACAAAAATCCCCTTGCCATCAAGAAAATGATGGGATATCTGCCCGAATTTGCACCGCTGTACCAGGGAATGCTGGTTTACGATTATCTAAATTACGTGGCATCCATACGGGGATTAACAGATGACGTTCGGATCCCCCGGATTCGGCAGATGTCACACCTCTGCGGGCTGCGTCAGATCATGCACATGGGTATCGGCGAACTCTCCCGGGGATTGAAGCAGCGGGTCGGTTTAGCGCAAGCCATGCTGCACGATCCCGATATTTTAATTCTTGATGAACCGACCTCCGGACTCGATCCCAACCAGAGGCTGGAAATCAAGGACATCATCAAACAAATCGGTAAAGAAAAAACCGTCATTCTCTCAACCCATATTCTCAGCGAAGCGGAAGTCACATGTGATCGCATTGTCATCATCAATCGCGGCAAAATCGTGGCCGACGGCCAAACTGAAATGTTGAAGCAATCGGCCGACCAGGAATATGTCATTCATCTATCATTGCGAAATGCCGATTATTTAGAGGTGACACGCTGCTTAAGTGAGATCACCGGGGTTGAGGAAATTAGTGCGGATGGTGAATTCGAAGATGAGATACTCACCCTCAAACTTAACTGCAAGTCCAAAGATGATCTAAGGGAGCCGCTTTATCAGGCTGTCAAACAAACCGAGTGGGTTATACTCGAGCTTTACCAGGAAGCCAAAACCCTTGAAAAGATTTTCCGGGAGTTGACCAAGGAGAGTTAATATGCAGCAGATAGTGACCATTCTCAGCAAGGAATTAAAAGACTACTTCATATCCCCCATCGCCTATATCGTCATTTCGATCTTTTTACTCGTTACGGGATGGTTTTTCTTTGCCACTTTTTTTCTATACAACCAGGCCGATATGCGGAATTTTTTCAGCCTTCTGCCGATGACGTTTTCGTTCGTCATTCCCGCTATTACCATGCGGCTTTTCGCAGAGGAGCGCCAGGTAGGATCTTACGAAATTTTATTTACCCTCCCGGTGTCCACCACCGACATCATCCTGGGCAAATTTCTGGCCGGCGTTGTATTTATTGGCATCGCTCTAATCCCGACCATCGCTTATCCGCTTTTTATATCCTTTCTGGGCCAACTCGATTGGGGTCCGGTGTTTGGAGGATATATCGGTGCCATCTTGCTGGCCGCGGCCTTTACCGCCATCGGACTTTTGGCTTCCTCCCTAACCCGCAACCAGATCATTGCTTTCATCGTCGGCATGATCATCTGCTTTGCCCTGACATTGCTTGAGCATATGCTTTTCTTCGTGCCGCAGTGGCTTTTAGGCGTGCTGGGGAATCTTGGAGCCGCGCTTCACTTTCAAAACATCGCCAAGGGAATTATCGATTCCCGCGATATACTTTATTTTTTCAGTATCATCTTTATCAGTCTCTACGGAACCTATCTGGTTATTCAAGAAAAAAAGTAAGGAGTATTTATGCCCGGCAAGGACAAATACACCCGGTATGTCAAATTTGTAGTTTATCTGGCCATCATCATTTTGCTCAATCTGGCGGGAACTACCCTCTTTTTCAGAGTCGATCTGACGGACAATCAAATGTATTCCATCTCCGGCGCCAGCAAAAAAGTGGTGGCGACCCTCTCCGAGCCACTCTCCATCAATGTGTTCTTCACTAAAAATCTTCCCGCACCCTATAACAATACGGAACGATACCTGCAGGATCTGCTCGAAGAGTACGCGCTGCATGCCAGCCGATTCTTTAATTACCGTTTTTACAACGTCAGCCCCGATACCGATGGGGTGGGATCATCGGCAAGTGAAAACCAAAAACTGGCCCGCAATTACGGAATCCAACCCATTCAGATCCAGGCGGTTGAACAGGACGAAGTTAAGTTCAAGAAAGCCTACATGGGTCTCGTTTTGATTCACGGGGATATGGTGGAGCGAATCCCGACCATTGCCTCCATCGAAGGCCTTGAATACCGTCTGACGTCGGCCATCCAAAAACTGAACAACAAGGTCAGTGCCTTTCTGAGCCTCCCCCAGAAGATCCGCATTGAGCTCTTTCTCTCTTCATCATTGAAGCAAGTCGCACCCGTGATCGGCTTAAACACACTGTCTGCATATCCCGAAAAATTAAGGCAGACCATCGCCAAGCTGAATCAAACCACCTATGACAAACTTGAATATCATTATCTCGACCCGACCTCCGACAAAGATGCCCAGGCCAAGGTATCCCGATACAACATAATGTCGCTTGGCTGGCCTGCGCTTTCGGATGGAACCGTACCTGCCGGCAAAGGTGTCATTGGTCTGGTGATGACCTATGGGGACAAAGTGCAGGAGATTCGCTTGTTGAATGTGATTCAAATCCCGATTCTCGGAACGCAATATAACCTTGTCGATCCCGAGCAATTGGAGGAATTGCTTCAAAAAAACCTTGAGGCCTTGATCGACATTAATGAGGACCTCGGATATTTAGCCGATCACGGTACGCTGCCAGTCGGCCGCAACCCGCTCATGGGCCGGCAGAATCCGGAGGCACTTTCAGGTTTCGCCATGCTTGTTTCTCGCAACTACACATTGAAACCGCTGCAACTTAAAAAGGACTCGATTCCCTCAAGCCTCAATTGTCTTGTTATCGCCCATCCCACCGAGAAGTTCACCGATTATCAGCTGTACCAGATTGATCAGGCACTGATGCGCGGAACCAACCTGGCACTGTTTTTAGATGCTTTTAACGAAATTACCCCCGGTCAGGGTCAGGCATCGGGATTCAATCGAGGCCCTGTATACGTGCCGATTGACACCGGTCTTGAAAAGCTCCTCGAACATTACGGCATACGTATCAAAAAATCGTTTGTTCTGGACCAAAACAGTCACATGCAGATGCTCTCCCAGGCAATGGGCGGCGGGCAAAGGAAGATTTACTTTGCACCGATCATTAAAAATGCAAACATCAATCACGATCTTGAATTCATGAAAAATATCAAGGGGCTTATCACCTTCAAAATGTCTCCTCTGGAAATAGATGCCTCACGGATAGCCGAAAATAAATTGAAAGCCATCAAGCTTATAGCTTCATCTAAAATGCGCGAAAACATCAACCTGAATCCACTCCTCATGGGACCGCCCCCTCCCGAAGCCGAGCAGCAGAGTTTTCCCCTGGCTTATTTGATCAAAGGAAAATTCCCCAGCTTTTTCGCCGGGAAACCGATTCCTGTAAAAGAGGTCGAAGATAAAGACCCGAAAGACAAGGATACGCCACCCAAAACGTCGAAACCGGTCGACCTGAAAGCATCCCGGGATTCATCCGAAGTAACCGGCGAAGGTACTTTTCTCTCCAAAGGGAAGCCGGCTCAAATCCTGATCGTAGGTTCCTCGGAGATCCTGAAAGACCGCATCCTGGACCCCGAAGGCAGAAGTCCAAACGGAATGTTTGTCATGAATGTCATGGATGCGCTGAATGGACATGAAGACATGGCCGTCATGCGCAGCAAAATTCAGCGCTTCAATCCTTTGCACGACACCAGCGCGGCCGTTAAAACTTTCATCAAGGCCTTCAACATCGCCGGCCTTCCTATATTCGTGGTCTTTTTTGGCTTGTTTGTATGGTTGCGTCGTCATTCGCGTAAAAAGCAGATTCAGATGATGTTTCAGGAGTAAAGCGGTTATGAAGTTAAAAAAAGAATTTTTCATTCTGGTGATTATTATCGTCGTATTGGCCGGTTATCTGATTTTAAAAAACCGTGACCACACCCAATATCAGCTGCCGAACCTTGCTAAAATCGAGAAGAATAAAATCTCAAAGCTGGAGTTGGCCCAAGCGGGCAAAGACATCGTTTTGAATAAAAAGGACAATGTCTGGTATATTGCCCCGCATGAATATCCGGCCGACTCCGAAAAAATCAACCCCATGCTGGCGGCGCTCGAAGGGCTGAAAGTAACGGCGCTGGTTTCTGAATCAAAAAACTATTTACGCTACGACCTGAGCCAGGAAAAAAAGATCACCGTCAAAGCGTGGACCGGTCAGACGCCCAGCCGGGAAGTCGCTGTCGGTAAATCTGCTGCGACTTTTCAGCATACATACGTTAAGTTACCCAAAGACTCCAACGTATACCACGCGCGGGGCAACTTCCGATCCAAATTTGATCAAAGCGTGGATTCCCTGCGCGACAAACTAGTGCTTTCGGTCAATGCCGGGGATCTGCACGAAATCAGAATCATCGCGGAAGGCCAAACGACGGTTATCCACAAACGGAAACCTGAGCCTGAAAAATCGGATTCAAAAGATAAAAAACCAAAAGCCCAATGGGAGACAAAAACCGGCCAAAGCATCGATTCGAGCAAGGTTGAAGCGTTCATGACCGTTTTATCCCGGCTTTATTGCGACAAGTATATCGATCAAAAACAAAAATCGGACTTCCAAAACCCTGTCTATCAACTGTATCTCATTGAGAAAAAAGAGCATAACCTCTCCTTTTTTGAAAAAACCGATCCCAAAGACGACAATTATCCCGGAATCTCATCCGCCAACCCTTATGCATTTCTTCTGGCAACTTCGCAGGTGGATCGCATAAAGAAAGCCGCAGGGGAAATGCTGCCGCAGTCGGAGACTTCAAAACCCAAGGAAAAATCAACCGATGCCGCTGAATGAAATTCTTCCCAAGGCACTCAAACTCTTTCCGGACAGGGGAGCGGTAGTCTGCGGCCATCTTCGCCTCGACTATCAGCAACTGGCCCGACGCGTATGGCAGTTGTCCCATGGTTTGCGTCAAATCGGACTCGCCCGGGGAAATCGGGTGGCGGTTTTACATGAAAACTGTCACATCTTTCTGGAAGCCTATCTGGCCGCTGCCCATCTGGGGTTGATTTCGGTCCCTTTGAATTTCAGGCTCGCGCCTGCGGAAATCGCCCTGATCCTGAACGACAGCCAGGCGCGCCTACTCATTGCCCAAGGCAAATTTCACGCCAAAACCAGCGATTTGCAGGACACGGTTCCCGATCTGGAGAAGATCATCTGGACCCGGCCCGACTTTAAAACCACATCCCCCCGGGAACTTGAATATGAATCTCTTCTCTCCGCCCAAATCGAGACACCGCCCCCACAATTGAACATTGACGATAACGATGTCGCCCATCTGTATTATACCAGCGGCACCACCGGTCGTCCCAAGGGTGTCATGCTGACGCATAAGAATGTAAAAAGCCATGCTCTGGGAACCATCGCCGAATTTCACCTAACCGACGGGGACCGCTGGTTTCATGTGGCCCCGCTTTTCCATCTGGCCGATGCCTGGGCCACCTTTGCCATCACCTGGGTCGGCGGCAAACATGTCATTATTCCCACATTCGATCCCGAAAAGACGCTGCAATTGATCGAGGCGGAAAAAATCACGCTCTCCAATCTGATTCCCACCATGTTGAACATGATGGTCAATCATCCCCACATCGATCAATATGACTATTCGAGTTTGCGTGTCATCTTAAGCGGGGGAGCTCCCATTGCACCCGAAACCGTGCGCAAGATCATCGAAGCCTTCAAATGCGACTACATCCAGACTTACGGCATGACCGAAACGAGTCCCTATCTGACGCTTTCGATATTAAAAGAACATCTCAAGGATCTCCCATGGGAAGAGCAACTCAAATTCAAGGCCAGCACCGGCCGCGAATTTATCAACGTCAGCCTTAAAGTGGTGAATGGTGAAGGCAAAGACGTGATCACGGACAACCGGCAGGTGGGCGAAATTATCGTCAAGGGCGATATCGTCACCCCCGGTTACTGGAATCTGCCGGAAGAAACCAAAAGCGCGTTTAAAGACGGATGGCTGTATACCGGCGATCTGGCGGTAATCAATGCAGAAAATTATGTGACCATCGTAGACCGCAAAAAGGATATGATCATTACCGGCGGGGAGAATGTTTATTCAACGGAGGTGGAAAATGTTCTTTATATGCACCCCGACATTCTGGAAGCCGCCGTTATCGGTGTGCCCGACTCGCACTGGGGCGAGGCGGTGAAAGCCTATGTGGTTTTGAAAGCAGGGCATCGGGTGGGCGCGGCGGACATCATTGCCTTTTGCAAGGAACACTTAGCCCACTATAAGGCCCCCAAGAGTATCGACTTCCTTGACGCCCTGCCCCGCACCGGATCCGGGAAAATATACAAAAAAGGCCTGCGGGATCCCCTGCTCAAGTAAAGTTTAAATCCCTGCCCCTTCGACTTCTGCTTCAATCCAGCTTAAATAGGCTGAATTTCCGTCCAAAATAGGCAAACTGACTACACAGGGGCAATCATAGCTGTGCATCGCCTTTATTTTTTGCACCACATCGCCCACCCGATCCTCAGTAGTTTTGGCGATCATGATGACTTCATTATCATCCTGAAGTTCGCCTTCCCACATGTAAAAGGAATTCATATGGTCGACAATGTTGACACAGGCCACCAGCCGGGATGTCACCAGCTCTTTCCCGATGGTTCGAGCCTCCTCTTTGCTTCCCGCGGTCATATAAATCAGGTTTGCTTTCATAAATCACCTCTCAATATTTCCCCGATATCGATTTAGAGCATTCGTTTTGAATCTCTTGCTTTTTATCAAAAATCTCTCCAATGATAAAGTAAGTTATTGAAAAACAATAATGAAAGTACCCTGAAGCCTGCCTGATTGATCGCTGCCGCTGGCTGCCAGCAAATTAATATTGAAATAACCACTGAACTGAAATAGAAAGAGGACATATGTTGCCCCGGACATCATTCTTAAGCGTTATGCTTATGCGACTCAATGATGCCGGTATTGAGCTTATTATCGTTTCCAACTAACGAATATAGGTCCTGTTTTCAGTGTTCATTCTTTAGAGGTCGATGATGGCAATAGAACAAAAACAAAAATTTTCCCTACCAAAAAAACTTTCCATGCTCGTCGGGCTTATCTGGACGGTTGTTCTTGCCGGCATTTTTAGCTGGAATGTCGGGAATTCACTCAGTCATTCTAAAGAATTGTCTCTTTATCAGGCGCGTGCTTTTTTCGAACAAATTGTAACGAGCCGGTACTGGAACGCCGCTCACGGGGGAGTTTATGTTCCTGTCACTGAGAAAACCAAACCCAATCCTTATCTTGATGATCCTGATCGTGACAAAACAACAGTTGACGGTCTCAAACTAACCAAAATCAATCCCGCCTATATGACGCGGCAGGTTGGGGAAATTGCGCTTCAAAAAAACCTGGTCTGGTTCCATATTACAAGCACAAAACCGATCCGCCCCCAAAATGCGCCCGATCCGTGGGAAATGGAAGCTCTGAATCGTTTTGCATCGGGGACACCTGAATATTCAGAATTCATTGAAACGGCTCGCGGGTCAAAATTATTTCAATATATGGCCCCCTTATGGGTTGAAACCCCATGTCTTAAGTGCCACGCAAAACAAGGTTACAAGAAAGATGATTTGAGAGGGGGTATCAGCGTATCCATACAGGCCGATCCCATCATAAAATTAGAAAACCGTGAAATCTTTAATACTTTTTTAACCATTATTGGTATATGGATTTTCGGTTTGCTGGGGATCGGTGTTGCATCGCATCGTCTAGCCCAGGAAGAAAAAAAACGCGAAATCACTATTGTTGAGCTTAAGAAGACACTTTCCGAAGTAAAAAAACTGAGTGGTTTGTTACCGATTTGCTCTTCATGCAAAAAGATAAGAGATGATAAAGGCTATTGGAATCAGATAGAATCATATATTCATCATCACTCTGAAGCCGAATTCAGCCATAGTGTTTGTCCTGAATGTGTCAAAAAATTATACCCTGATTTAGACATAGACGGCAAATAGACAAAAGGCAGACATAACCGATTGTTCAAAATGATGGTATGAAAACCAGAATATCAGAGCTCTTAAAGATTAAATACCCTATTATTCAAGGTGCGATGGCCTGGGTGTCTTACCCTCCCCTGGTTGCTGCGGTTTCCAATGCCGGCGGTCTTGGCATCCTGGGTTCCGGTTTTATGAAACCTGAAGCGCTCAGCGTAAATATCAGAGAGGTGAAAAAGCTGACTCGAAAACCCTTTGGGGTCAATTTTATTCCGGAAAACCCGGATTTGGAGCAGCTATTAGACATTATAATCGAGGAAAGGGTGGCGGTGGCCAGTTACGGCAAGGGCAATCCCCACCGGATCATCGAAAGGACCAAGCCCCATAATATCATAAACCTGCCCACCATGGGGGCCGTAAAGCATGCGGTTAGAGCGGAACAAGACGGTGCGGATGCGATTATCGTTCAAGGAACAGAGGGCGGTGGTCATTCCGGATTTGTTGCCAGTTCATTGCTGGTACCCTTGGTGGCCGAAAAACTTAAGATACCGGTCGTGGCTGCCGGCGGGTTTGGTGATGGACGGGGACTTGTTGCGGCCCTGGCGCTGGGAGCCGAAGGAATTTCCATGGGGAGCCGGTTTATTGCGACCCGGGAATGCCCTGTTCCCCAGCATGCCAAGGAATGGATTGTCCGCTCAAACGAGGAAGAAACGGTGATCACCGATAATCTAACCGGAGTTCGCTGCCGGGTGTTAAAAAACAAGTTTTCCCAGCGACTTCTGGATATGAAAGAACGCAACGCCTCTCCCTGGGAGATTATGAACTATGCTGAAGGAAGATTCAAGAAAGCGTTTGATGATGGTGATTTGGAGGAGGGATCTCTTGCCTGCGGCCAGGTTGCCGGTATGATCAACGACATCCCTTCCTGTAAAGAGCTTATCGAACGTATCGTAAAGCAGGCCCAGACGGTAATAGAACCGTTGCAGGAAAAAATTCTCTCGCCCTGAACACCCTCAGGCCCTAAAAGGAGTCGATTATGCCAAGGACAATTATTGATCTTTCGATTTGTCTGGAAAATGATGTCGCTTCCGATCCGGAAGGGTTCCGCCCTAAAATTACCTATATGGGACATCACGATACGTTTTCCCAAATAGAGCCTTTTTTTCCTGGTTTAAAAAAAGAAGATCTCCCCGATGGTGAAGCCTGGGCCGTCGAAAAAGCTGAGCTGATGACGCATAATGGGACCCATTTGGATGCGCCGTATCATTTTCATTCAACAATGAATCAGGGCGAGAGAGCGATAACGATTGACGAGGTGCCTTTAAACTGGTGTCTTCAGAAAGGTGTCAAACTCGATTTCAGGCATTTCGAAGATGGTTATGTTGCCACGGCAAGGGATGTGGAAAAGGAGCTGCAAAGGATAAATTTTCAGTTAACTCCACTCGATATTGTGCTCATCAATACGCGTGCCGGCAGTCGTTATGGTTTTGAAGATTATGTTTCCGCCGGGTGTGGTATGGGACATGAAGCCACAATGTACTTACTCGAAAAGGGTATACGTGTGACAGGAACCGATGCGTGGAGTTGGGATGCCCCGTTTGTCCATACGGCCCAAAAATACAGCCAAACCAAGGTGTCATCTCTCATATGGGAAGGGCACAAAGCAGGCAAAGATATCGGTTATTGCCATTTGGAAAAATTACATAATCTGGAGACGTTGCCGTCAAACGGCTTTATGGTTTCGTGCTTCCCGGTAAAAATTCGAAAGGCATCTGCCGGATGGACCAGGGCTGTGGCCATCATTGATGAACCGCAATAGCGTGCGCATTCCTCGCAGGCTGAAAGCATCAAATCTAAGAAAAGTTGCCGATCTTATTCGAAGCTTGCAGCAGAAATCAACAGCTTTTCCACAACAGATATTCATTTTTGCCTTTCGTGCCATCAGAAACGCGTTGTGGAATTTGGCGAGTGGTTGTGCCAGAATGAAACGCTTGTTGCTGCCGTTCGGAACCGGATGGAAAATTTCGGTGAATCCCGACACATCTGATCATACATGCATGTTATGTAGCCAGTTTAGTTATGTTGCGTAATTCAGGTTTAATTCAATTTAATTCCCAATAAAATATCTATCTAATTCCTATAATTCGCTTTCCAAGAAACTATCATCTTGGTATCATATTATAAGGCGAAAACAATCTCTGCTAAAGAGTAAATGACTTTTACTCCCAGCCTTTCTGAAAAACCCTGTTGTGAGGGCTTTGGAGCAATTAGAGGAGAGATGCTCATGAGATTCCTTTACTCAGAAGTGGACAAGTCGCAAAGGCCTATTAAAGGGTCCTACGATGCTTTAAAACTCATTTAACGTGTCACCATAGGGGTGACTCCTCAACTCACAATTATGTTGCGGGATTTTTTACAAATTTGTAACAAATTCTATAACGCACTGAAAATATTTCAGATATAAACTTCCAGCGTACCTCTTAAAAAATCTAATCATTTCAATGGGAAAGGGTGACTCGCAACATAATGCATGAAGTCGTTAATATGGTGAAATTAATGAATAGAAATTGTAATCACAACTGAAGATAAATTGATAGCGGTTTGGATATTAGCAAGCTGTACGCAGGTTTTGACAAGTCCTGTTTATATGGGGTACTCTCAATTTATCTGTTTCGCCGGAGTTGATTAAAACTTGTACTTTTAGAATATCAGGACAATCAAAATAATCAGAAAAAATATATACTCTTTATTTGAAATCCTACATGCCCACAAAAGAACCAATCCGCAATCTAAAATCTTTTTGGTTCCACGACAAATCGGG
>CAZNFS010000035.1:0-436 GCA_964572695.1 uncultured Desulfobacteraceae bacterium | reverse complement strand
ATTAGCGAGCGTGTCTCATTTTCATTGACACATTCCGAGCCGGAAGCTGCTTCGCTCCAACCGACTGGTGGGGGTTAGGTGTGACAACGTATCATTATCTGCGCCAGGGAGATACACGCATCGGCTCGAAGAAAGGGGATTTGGCAGAGGCATCCTTCAGCTTTTGGCGAGCTTCAACGAGTAGATTGTCCATCTGTTTTTGCGATTCAGGAGTCGTCTGAAATGCTTTCTTTTTGATAATGTCACATATTGTGCTCACTGCGTCATCAATCGAAATTTTTCCTATCTTAATTACCAGATCGTACAGTCTGCAATCCCATGTGTCCATATCGTAAAGCTTAATACTCCACTTTCTTCGCTCTTCGTCGACATCTTGCACCATTTTAAGTGCTTCTTCAGGGCTCGATATTTTCTCGCGATGCATCATAGATCTTAC
>CAZNFS010000034.1:0-21841 GCA_964572695.1 uncultured Desulfobacteraceae bacterium | reverse complement strand
CGTCACAATATCAAAGATATCTGGCAGGTCGTTTTCAAGGAGTTTTCGATTGGCCTTATCCTGGGTGTTGTTTACGGGTTACTCATTGGATCCGTGGCCCATTTACAATACAGTTCTGCAATGCTGGCCATATCGGTTGGGCTTGCGGTCCTCTCATCAATGACGGTGGCGGCCCTGATCGGTTCTCTGGTGCCGATGCTTTTTGCAAGGATAAACATCGACCCCGCAGTTGCCACCGGTCCTTTTGTGACTACCGCCATTGATATTATCAGTGTGTTCTTCTATTTTAGGATCGCCATAATCCTCCTTGACCTATGAAAGTATGACACGCTTTTCCACACTCGGCATCTTGCTGCGTCGCGTCGATTTTAGCGATTATGACTTGATCATAACTTTTTTTACGTTAGACAGGGGCAAGATTTCGGTCCTGGCCAAGGCTGCTAAAAAAAGCACCAAGCGGTTTGCAGGAATTTTAGAGTTATTTTCGGTTTTGGAAATTGTTTGCAGCCAAAAGGCGGCTCAAAGGGGCCTGCCGATATTGCAAGAGGCTACCATGAAACAACCCTTTTCTAAAATCAGGGAGGATATTAGAAAGACAGCCTATGCCAGCTATTGGGCCGAACTGATAAATGAATGGGTAGAAGGGGGTGCCAAAAACACCCGGCTTTATAAGCTGTTTTTATCCGTATTGAATGAGCTGGACCTGAATATCATTTCGCCCGAGGTGTTAAGCATCCTTTTCCAGATGCGCTTTATGGCGCTATCCGGTTTGGCCCCGGGCCTGGCCCGTTGCGGCGTGTGCGGGCGCGGAGCAGAGGAAATGTCAAGTAAGCAGATTGGTTTTGACCTCAAGCGAGGAGGACTGGTATGTGCCCGTTGCCTAACCCCTTCCGGGGCGCGCATAAGACTTTCCAAAGGAGCCATCAAAGAGCTGCTTTGGATCGCAAGAGGTGACATTGCCAAAGCAAAACGGATGCGATTTACCCGGCAAGGCGTCAAGGAGAGTATTGAGTTGTTGGAGGCGTTTGTGCCATATCATTTAGGCAAAGAGCCGCGCAGTCTGAAAATACTCCGTCAGTTAAGAGTACCGACTTGATTGGGGATATAACAATCGTGAAACGACCAGGGCCAGCTTAAATGCCGATTTCTTTATCGAAAATGCTGGAGTCAGAATCAATCGAGGCCTCGGCACCCTGCCGGATTGACGCGGGGGGCACACTTGATATTCGTACTTTTTATTACCCGCTGCGACATTTGTCGCCGTGCACTTTCAACATTGCCATCGATTTAAGGACTCACATACGGCTCTTGCCGTTTAGAAATGGAATGGTGAAGGTGTCGTCAAAGGGTTTTCAAAGCGCAGCCTTTCCTCTCGAGAAGGCGCCTTTCCGGCATCCGTTGGGATTAATATTTGCGATAGCCGTTTACTTTCAAGCCGCCGGCATCCATATCGAAATCGAATCCACATCCCCTCCCAAAAGTGCGCTCGGGGGATCATCGGCCGCCGCGGTGGCTTTGGTGCGCGCTTTGGCACACCTGAATACGAGAATGGGAAGACCGGCCCTCAATAAAAAAGAAATCGTTCGGCTGGCACATGGGGTTGAGGAAAGCGTGGCCGGGGTACCCTGTGGACTCCAGGATCAGCTTGCTGCAGCGTATGGCGGCGTCAACCTTTGGTATTGGCCCGAGGCGATAAACCAACCGTTATTCAGGAAAATGACCGTGTTGGAGAAAAAGGCCTGTAAGAAATTGGAGCCCCACCTGCTGTTGGCGTATTGCGGAATTCCCCATGCTTCCAAGGATATTAATCAAAAGTGGATCGACCAGTTTCTATCCGGCAAAAATCGAAAACTTTGGATGGAAATTGTCGCTCATACTAAGAATTTTGGCGAAAGTTTGAAAAAAGGGGATTTAAAAAGCACAATCAAGTCGATGAATTGCGAGATGGCTATTCGCCGCAGGATGACTCCTGAAGTCCTCGACAAAATGGGGAACCGACTGGTTATCTCAGCGGCGGAAAAGCATTGTGGTGCCAAGTTTACGGGCGCCGGTGGAGGCGGGTGTGTGTGGGCGCTGGGTGGAATTGAAGATATGGAAAAATTAAAACCCAAATGGGAGGCGATCCTCGCCTCGCGCAAAGGTGCGCGTTTGCTCAGCACAAAAATAGATACAAAAGGCGTCTTATGCAGTGGGGATCGTAAATAAAGATATGATGGGGAAAACAGATGAATTTTCAGGATGTGATACTATCGCTTGAACGATATTGGGCCCAGAAAGGGTGTATTATAACCCAGCCGTATGACATTGAGGTGGGCGCCGGAACTTTTCATTGGAACACCCTGCTCAGGTCTCTTGGCCCTGAGCCCTGGCAGGTGGCGTATGTGCAGCCATCACGACGGCCCACCGACGGGCGGTATGGCGAAAATCCGAATCGGTTGCAGCATTATTATCAATATCAGGTGCTTTTAAAACCCTCGCCGCTGGATGTTCAGCAGCAATATCTGGAAAGTCTTAGAGTTCTCGGCGTTGATCCGCTGGTACATGATATACGGTTTGTCGAGGATGACTGGGAGTCGCCCACACTGGGTGCCGCCGGGCTGGGCTGGGAGGTTTGGTTGGACGGGATGGAAATTACCCAATTTACTTATTTTCAGCTAGCGGGCAGCATTGAACTTCACCCCATTTCGGTCGAACTCACATATGGTTTGGAACGAATCACCATGTACCTGCAGGGGATTGATAATGTTTATGATTTAAAGTGGAACGATACCATAACTTACGGTGATGTGCATCATCAGCAGGAAGTGGAACAGTCGACTTATAATTTTGAAAAAGCGAATGTTGAGATGCTGCTCAGGCTTTTTGAAGACTATGAAATGGAATCGAAACGGGCCGGCTCCGAATCATTGGTGCTTCCGGCTTATGAATGCTGTTTAAAATGCTCTCATATTTTCAATCTCCTGGATGCCCGAGGCGCGATCAGCGTTACGGAAAGGACCGGCTACATCGCACGGATTAGAAATCTGACCCGGGCCTGTGCTGAAAAATATCTGGCCCAGAGAGAAGCGATGGGATTTCCATTGCTTAAAAAACACGAGATGGCGGTTTAGTCAGAAAAGTGCGATAGGCGCATGACCTTAATTGGAATGCTGGAATAATGGAATATTGGAATAAAGGGCTAAAAAGAAATTATCGCCCTTCCATCATTCCAGTATTCCATCTTTCCATGAACGTAATGGTAAAATTATTAAAAAACAGTATTCTAATCGTAAAAGTGTATCAATCTGGAACACTTATGACAAGAGGTTGAAATGAACAATTTGCTGTTAGAAATCGGAACAGAGGAAATTCCGGCAGGGTATATCGAACCCGCCCTGAAGGCGCTTTCTTCAAAACTATTACAAAAAATGAGCCTGGAACGGATTGAGCACGGTAAGGCGAGAACATTTGGGACGCCACGGAGACTTGCGATTCTAGTGGAGAATGTCGCCAAAAAGCAACAAACCGTTACAACGGAAGTTTTAGGGCCACCCCAAAAAATCGGGTTTGATGAGAACGGGAAGCCAACCGTGGCAGCAAATAAATTTGCGGAAAAGATTGGTGTCCCGATGCACAAAATCAAGATCAAAAAAACCAAAAAGGGATCATATCTGAGCGTCCAAAAGACGGATCGCGGCCTTGCCACGCATACCCTGCTGAAACAAATTTTAGCGGATGTAATCCTGGCGATTCCATTTCCCAAAACAATGCGGTGGGCTGATCAACAAATTGAATTTGCCCGGCCCATCCATTCGCTTGTCGCGCTTTTGCAGGAAAAGGTCGTATCCTTTAATCTGGGATCCATCAAAAGCGGCCGATACACGATGGGACACAGTTTTATGCAGCCTCAGCGGATTAAACTGTCTGATTCGAATCAGTATATCGAATCGTTAAAAGCCGCCTGGGTTTTGGCCGATATCCAGGAACGCCGACAAAGAATTGAACAGGAAATCGCTACAGCGGCGAAACGCCTCGGCGGAAGGGGTTTACCCGATGAAGCGCTTCTGAATATCGTTGCCAATCTGGTCGAATATCCCGTTGCCTCCGCAGGGAAGTTCGATCAGATATTTCTGGATCTTCCGAGAGAAATACTGATCACCTCTATGCGCGAGCATCAAAAATATTTTGCGGTGATTGATGCGACAGATCGGCTTATGCCCTGTTTTATTGCCATAAACAATACCCTGACAAAGGATATGGGATTGGTCAGCACCGGACACGAACGCGTTCTGCGAGCCCGGCTGGCGGACGCCCAATTTTTCTACAAATGTGATCTGGGTGAGTCGTTTGAGGATTGGGTGGATAAGCTGAAGAGGGTGCGCTTCCAGGCTAAATTAGGGACCGTCCATGAAAAAGTGGTGCGGATTCAGAAACTGGCCGGTTTTTTAGCAGGACTGACTGCAAAAGAACCCAAACTCAAGAAAAGGGTTCTGCGTGCCGCGTTGTTGTGTAAGACTGATCTCGTGAGCCAGGTGGTGGGAGAATTTCCTACCCTTCAGGGCGTTATGGGGCGCGTTTACGCCACTGTCCGAAAGGAAGACGAGCAGGTAGCCACGGCTATTGAGGAACACTACCGGCCGACCTTTTCGGGCGGACCGCTTCCCCATACAGCCACCGGTGCCATATTGAGTATCGCCGACAAAATTGACAATATTTGTGGATGTTTTGGCGTGGGGCTGATTCCCACCGGGGCCTCCGATCCCTATGCCCTCAGGCGGCAGGGAATCGGTATTGTTCAAATCATGCTGAATAAGGGATTCACCTATTCACTGAAGGGAATGATCGAAAAGGACGTGAAACTTTTTGGTGCCCGAAGTGTTAAAGAAATAAGAGAAACAACCGCAAAGGTTTCTACGTTTATAAAAAACCGTCTGGCACACCAATTAGAAGAAGAGGGTTATTCCAAAGATGTGATTGCGGCCGTTATTAACGTTTCCATAGACAATATCCCAGAGGTGTGGCAGAGAGTGCGCGCGCTTGAGAATCTTAAAGCGGAAGCGGACTTTGAACCCCTGGCGGCTGCCTTTAAAAGGGTGGTTAACATCATCAGGCAGGCCGGAGTTTTTAAGACCCCTAAGGAAGTCTTCGATATTAACGAAAAACTGTTTCAGCACAAAAGTGAATCCGATCTTTACAAGGCCTACCAATCGGTTTCCAAAAAGGTATCAACAAATCTGAGCCGGGGTCAATTCGAACGGGCTCTACTGGATATCGCCTCGATGCGCAATAAGGTGGATAGCTTTTTCGACAACGTGATGGTCATGGATGAAGATAGCCAGCTGCGCCGGAACAGGCTTGCCTTGCTGGGCCACATCGCCTCGCTTTTCGGCAAATTTGCCGATTTTTCCAAAATCTCGACTTAATCAAATAAAAAAGCTTGACTTTCTCGGAAAAATCCTTAATCTGACAAAGTAGTTTATAAAATAAAGTACTTTGTGAAACAACAGGGGGCAAATATGGATAGCATCGATAATCGTCAAATCGAGAACCTTCTCGAGGATATCGCCTCAATCAAGTCGGTCATAAATAAAAACAAGCCGTTGATTCATCAAATCCTGATGCCCAGACATTTTCGGTTTTTTCATCTGATCGCCGGGATCAGCGTCTTTATTTTTTGATCGCTCATTACGAAAGCTATGCCGGTATCCCTAAAAATATAAAAGGGATCATATATATATTGTTGGCCTTGGATTGGATGCTTTTGGTTTTCTTAAAATACAGCCGGTGGGGGATATCTCTAATGAAGATCGATCGAACCTTCACGCTGGGCCGCGCGATCGAGGAATTCTTTTCCTGCCGCATCATGCATGTCTATCTTCCACTGTCGGCAATCATGATCATTTTATGTATCCGTATGGCCAAGGTCGATGCTTACTATATTATCCCGATAATTTCCATCGGAACGGGCCTGCTGTATAATTTCATTGGCAGCATTATCGAGATCCGGCAGTGGCTTGTGAGCGGCTACTGGTTTCTGATTACCGGTATTGTGACTCTCCTGGCAGATCCGATTCCGGCAACACTCGCACTTGCCGTGACGATGGGATGCGGACTATTACTGTTTGCGGCGGTGCCGAGCCGGGAGGTGTAATCCGGTGGCGGTCATCAATAAAATAATCCATGAGCGAGCGCGGCTGCTCATTATGACCTATCTGGCCAGCAGCAAGAAAACCGCCGTCAGTTTTAATGAACTCCAGAAACGACTCGATTTTACATCCGGCAACCTGTCGGTACAGTTAAGCAATCTGAAGCACGCCAAATATATTGTCATAAACAAAACATTTAAGGACAACAAACCCTTCACCACCATTGCGATTACAGCAGCCGGCACGCAAGCGTTAAACCGTTATCTTGAAGATATGGAACGAATTATTAATACGCTAAAAAATGCGGCCGGCTAAACCGTTGATTGCCCGGTTGGATTGTGACTCATTGATGAAGTACTATCTAAAAATAGCCTTTGTTTTCCTGTTATGGGCCGGTTTGCTTGCCACAGAAAAGAGCGTTGCTGTCGAAATTGACCAAAGCGGCCAAATGTCATGGTGGCTCAATACCGCCAGGTCCCAGAGCGTTTGGACCGGCGAGACCGGAATGCGTTATATTCCACAAATCAGCCTGAGGCATGCCTTGAAGGATGAAACCTTTGTGGACGGCGATTTTTCTCTAAACACATATGTCAATATCGCCAATCAAACAACGGACAGCGGTCATGATCTGAGATTCTATCGTGCCCAATTGCGGTACGCGACAGCGCAGTCAGAGACACGAATCGGCCTTCAAAAAATAGATTTCGGACCGGCGCGCCTGCTTCGCCCCCTGCGCTGGTTTGACCAAATAAATCCCAATGATCCACTCCAAATGACCGAAGGCGTTTACGCCCTGATGTACAAATACCATACGCAAAAAAATACTGGTGTCTGGCTGTGGGGTTTATTCGGGAATGACGATCCCAAAGGACATGAGATACTGACAACCGCCGCAGAAGAACCGGAAATAGGCGGGCGCATACAGTACCCCTTATTCAATGGCGAAATGGCTGTTACGGCCCACACCCGGATAATCGACGGGAACCGGTTAACCAGCGCCGATTTTGCAGAAAAGCGGATTGCCCTGGATGGCCAGTGGGATTTGGGAATCGGCTTGTGGTTTGAATCGGTATTTCAACATCAGAGCGGCCCCTTGAATGCGTTGAATTGGACAAAGCTGATCAGCGTGGGGGGTGATTATACCTTTGATATTGGAAATGGATTGTATGTCTTAAGCGAACATATGCTTTCGGTCTTGTCCGAAGATGCTCTGGCATGGGAGGAAGAAGCGCATGTATCGGCGCTCTCTGTAAATTACCCGTTGGGAATCACGGATCAATTGACCGCCTCAACTTATTACGACTGGGAAAATCGTGAATGGTATAACTTCTTAACCTGGCAGCGGCAGTATGATTCCTGGGGTTTCTATTGTATCGGATTCTGGAATCCCGACTCAAACCCGATGAATCAAAATCAAAATGAACAGAATTTCTTTGCCGGGGCAGGCGTGCAATTACTGGTCGTATTTAATCATTGATGGCGTCGTAAAAAGCCCCATCTACTGGGTTGCAGTATTTTTTCAGACACTCGGCATACGACATGTATAGCCTCGTTCCTGAAAAAACACTACGCCTTTTTATCCCGCCGTGGTTTAGCGGGGGTATATGAACCCTGGTCGCCTTCGGCGCCGCCAGAGGCGGGGAAACTTTTTTACTTAGTCATCTATAATTGAATTCATGATTTTTTACGAGACCAGTCTATAACCCTGAACGTTGAATCCCGATTTCATCGGGAAACCTGTGAACGGTTACACAGCCGGAGGTTGACAAAATGGCAAATGCACAGATCATCAATATTGAAGGTCTCAGCAAACATTTCCCCATGGGCGGCGGTAAATTCACGGCCCTCAATGAAATCACGCTACATTTTAACAAAGGCGAGTTCGCCGGCCTGGTGGGTCCGAGCGGTTCGGGCAAGACAACCCTCTTAAATATCATCGGGTCGCTGGACATGCCCTCGCAGGGGTCGGCGTCGGTGCTTGGCCGGTCAATTGGTGATTTGTCCACCAGGGAAGCCGCCCGTTTGCGCAGCCATCATTTCGGATTCATTTTTCAAACCTACAATCTACTCCCGGTCTATTCGGTTTATGAGAACGTCGAGTTTCCACTGCTGCTGCTCAAAATGCCTGCCGCCGAATGCCGCAAAGCCGTGCTGGAAGCCCTGGAATGGGTCGGTTTATCCGATAAGGCCGATTCCAAACCGGCCCAGCTTTCCGGGGGTGAGTGCCAGCGGGTCGCCATTGCCAGGGCAATGGTCAAAAAACCCCAGATCGTTCTGGCTGACGAGCCCACGGCCAATCTGGATGCCAAGAATTCGCATCATATCCTGCAAACCATGGAAAATCTCAATGCGGAGCTCAAAACCACATTCATTTTTGCCACCCATGACGAGAAGGTCATTCAGTACTTGGGCCGTATAATTTCTTTGGCAGATGGACAGGTGGTGGAAGATGAACAGGTCAGAAAAAGCGATTTGAAGGAGGTCCGGTCATGATTATCTTCCGACTTGCTTATCGCAATCTGATGGGTGCCGGATTGCGAACATGGCTGAATGTGGGTGTTCTCTCCTTTATCTATGTGCTCATCATATGGCACCAGGGATTGTTCAGCGGTATGCATCGACAGATCAGCCGTGATGTCATCAAGGACGAGATCGCCGGAGGGCAATATTGGCATGACGTTTACGATCCCTACGACCCCTTGAGCCTTGACGAGAGTCACGCAAAGATTCCGGATCAACTGAAAGCGTTGATCCGGCAGAAACAGGCCGCGCCTATCCTGATTCGACCCGGGACCATTTACCCCGAAGGACGGATTCAGACCGTATTGTTAAAAGGGATCGATCCGGAACAGATCCTGCTGGACATACCCACTGCCCGACTGCAGAGTGAATCCGGTGTTTTGCCGGTCATGGTGGGCAAATTGATGGCTAAGCGCAATTCGCTCCGAATCGGTGATACGTTGACCCTCCGCTGGCGGGATGCCAATGGTACCTTCGATGCCGCTGACGGCGAGATCGTCGTGATCATGAACACCATCGTACCCAACATCGATACGGGTCAGTTGTGGATTCCGCTGGTTCGACTGCAAAAGATGTCCGCCTTGGAAAACGAGGCCACCGTGATTGTCGTGGGACAAGAGATCACCCCGCCGCCGAATGTTTCGGGTTGGTCATTCAAGGGACACAACTTTTTACTAAAAGATATTAACGATATGGTCAAAGCGAAACGATTCGGAGGGATCTTCTTGTATGCGATTTTAATGTTATTGGCCATGCTGGCCATTTTTGATACTCAGATCCTTTCCATCTTTCGGCGTAAAAAGGAGATCGGCACGCTCATGGCCCTGGGGATGATGAGATCCTCTGTTATCGGTCTTTTTACCCTCGAAGGAGCCTTGCATGGAATCCTCGCTATCGCCATGGCGGCAATCTACGGAATTCCGATTCTATTGATTACGTCCCAAACCGGAATCCCACTGCCGGGAGGGGGAGGAGCCGAAGAATATGGCTTTGCGCTCACGACCCGCTTGTTCCCGCTATATTCGGCCTGGCTTGTGGGGGGTACCATTTTGATTATTATGCTGACCGTCACCATTGTGAGCTATCTACCGAGCCGCAAAATTTCGCGCCTGAAACCCACGGATGCCCTCAAAGGAAAGATGACATGATCACATTTTTACTGAAAGGTTTGGTCCGCGATCGGTCCCGGAGCCTGTTTCCGATCCTAATGGTGAGTGTCGGCGTTTTTTTAAGCGTGCTGATTTACTGTTGGGTCAAAGGTGCCATCGGTGGGATGGTTGATTCGAGTGCCCGGTTTGAGGCCGGTCATGTCAAGATCATGACCCAGGCCTATCGCGAACTGTCCGATCAGATGCCCAACGACCTGGCCCTCCTGGGCGTCAATTCGCTTTTGGCGCAGATCAAAAAAGAGAGGCCCCAAATGATTTGGACACCGCGGATCAAGTTCGGAGGGTTGCTCGATATTCCCGATAAACAGGGCGAAACACGCGCCCAGGGCCCGACTTTCGGCATCGCGATTGACCTGTTGAATCCGAATTCGCCTGAAAAAAAGATTTTGAATTTAAAAAAATCGATTGTTAAAGGGAAATTACCGCGACATCCAAACGAAATCCTTATCAGTGATTCTTTTGCTGAAAAACTGGGCGCAGGAATCGGACAAACCGCTACCCTGATCAGCACCACCATGAATGGCGGCATGACGCTGCATAACTTCAAACTGGCAGGAACGGTGCACTTCGGAATGGTTGCTTTGGATAAGCACACCATCATCGCCGATATCAGCGATATCCGAATTGCGCTGGATATGGAAGATGGCGCCGGCGAGATATTGGGGTTTAGTAAAGACATGATATATGCCGATGAGGTGATGACCCGAGTCGCTCAGGCATTCAACCGCAAATATACCGTCACGGATGATGAATTTTCACCGTTGATGCAAGTCCTCGGTCAAACAGGGCTGCTGGGCGATATTCTTGAGATGGCCAATTTCGCCGGAGTGATTATGGTGGCCATTTTCGTTTTTGCCATGTCGATTGTGCTTTGGAATGCGGGACTGATGAACGGCATCCGCCGTTTCGGCGAAATCGGTGTCCGTCTGGCTTTGGGCGAATCGAAAGGCGATGTGTATCGATCCATGATATTCGAATCGATCTGCATCGGTATCATCGGATCCGTGCTCGGCACCGTCCTGGGTTTGGCTGTTTCATACTGGATGCAATATCAGGGGTTTGATTTCAGCAGCATGATGCAGAAATCGACCATCATGATATCCAGTGTCATGCGGGCTCAGGTAACCCCGACAGCCTACTATATTGGTTTTTTACCCGGCATTTTTGCATCGGTGCTGGGCACTATGTTTGCCGGCATCGGCATCTACAAACGCCAAACATCTCAACTATTCAAGGAGCTTGAAGTATGAAAACGATTAAGACCGTCCTTATGCTTTGCTTCCTTTTTCCGGCCTACATGGCCGCAGCGGAGAACCCATATCCGCCCGGTGAGGTGGTGCTGGAACGCATCGACCGGAACATGTCTTCCCGCAATCGGATATTTACGTCCCAAATGCTGATCCACGGCCGCCGGGTCAGCCGTACGATTGAATCAAAGACCTGGGCTGTGGGGGATGAAAAGGCCTTCACCACCTATCTGGCGCCGGCCCGCGAGAAGGGCGTCAAAATGCTTAAACTGGGAGATAAGCTCTGGATGTATTCACCCGCCACCGACCGAACGATCAAGATCTCGGGGCATATGCTGCGTCAGTCGGTGATGGGTTCGGATCTTTCCTTTGAAGACATGATGGAGGATGCCCGGTTGCAGTACAAATACAATGCCGTGGTGACACATACGGAAACGATTGCGGGACGTCCCTGCTGGGTGTTGAAACTGAACGCCAAAACAGAGAACATCGCCTATTACATGCGCAAATTGTGGGTCGATCAGAAAAGAAACATCCCCTTAAGAGAAGAGCTGTATGCTCGCAGCGGCAAATTGTTAAAAAAGCTGGAGCTGAATAATGTAACCCGTGTGCAGGGACGCTGGTTTCCGCGCCAGCTCCTTTTCAAAGACATGTTGAAAAAAGGCAAGGGCACCGAATTTCGCATCATTACGATTCAATTTGATCAGGATATCCCCAAACGATTCTTCTCCAAGGCGGTCTTGAGAAGATAGAGCCGTGGGTTGACATAAAAAGCATATCGGTCTACGTCCTGGCAAATGGATTGGCAAATGGATTTGATCTATGATCCGATTTTGGATATGGTAGTGATGGCAATAAAAGCGGTTTACTTTAAAAACATAATCGAGACGTGAGGAGGGTACCGATGCCGTTTGATCCTGAAAAAGACAAGATTTTACGGAAATGGAGATGCGATGAAACCGGGCTGGTCATTTCGATCAATCAATATGCGGAAGGAGAACCCAAGGTTCAAATCGGCCCGCGAGTCTTTACGCGCAAAGACGGGGTCGAAACTCCCCGCAAGACCGGACGTCTGACCATGGAGGATTTGATGTGGCTTTATGATATTATCGATGAGCTAAAGGAAGAACTTTCGAAACAGGTCAAACCGGAATAATTAGGCTTAATTCCGATTCGAGTAGGACTTAGTTGATGGAAACAAAATCGACAAATCGATCGTTGCGCGATGCCGTCATTGACCCGGGCGGAGCGATGAAGCCCATCGATCTGGGGCCGGTGGCGATAATGGTCTCAACCCGTCCGGATTTTGATCTGCTTAAAGAGGATCTGTCTCTGAATGGATATCATTTTCGCGATTTATTATACAGCCGCCTGTATTACAACGAACCGTCAAACGCAGCCGTGGTCGGCCCAATACTCGGGGCGCCGTATGCAGCTATGATTCTGGAAACCCTGATTGCCTGGGGCGTTCGTAAAGTCATCTTCTGGGGATGGTGCGGGGCCGTCGGATATCAAGTCAAGATCGGCGATATCCTTATACCGACCGGCGCTATCGTTGATGAGGGTACGTCACAACACTATTCTGATCCTAAGTCAAAGCCGGTCACTCCCTGGCCGGAGCCCTCTGAAAAGATTCTGGCCGGAATAGATGCGCTTTGCGAGGATTTTCCGGCGAACTTTCACCATGGTCTGGTGTGGACCACAGATGCAGTCTACCGAGAGACGGGCGAGAAAATCAGATACTATCAGGAAAGGGATGTCCTGGCCGTTGATATGGAAACCTCAGCCCTTTTTTCGGTGGCTCGCTTTCGCAAAGTCGCATTAGGCGGGATTCTTGTCGTCTCGGATGAACTTTCGACGCTGCAATGGAATCCCGGTTTTAATACAGCGTCATTCAAACAGGGTCGCAAGGCGGCCCTTGAGATGGTGAAGCGCTTATGTCAGATGTTATAGCCCCTTCGATTGTTGAGAAAATCAAACAGCTGCGCGAGGCGTTGCACCGGCACAATTACCGCTATTATGTGCTGGATGATCCCGAAATCTCTGACGCGCAATATGATCGGATGATGCGGGAACTGATCGAGCTGGAACTGGCCTGGCCGGACCAAATCCACTCCGATTCACCATCCCAACGTGTCGGGGCGCCACCGCTGGAAAAATTTGACACCGTAATCCACTCCACACCCATGCTGAGCCTGGACAACGGATTCGAAGATGCCGATATTCGTGATTTTGATCAAAGGGTAAAAAAACTCCTTAACACGGAGGCTCAAATCTGCTATACGGCCGAACCCAAATTGGACGGAGTGGCTGTGGAACTTGTCTATCAGAATGGCCGTTTGACTACGGCTTCCACGCGTGGTGACGGGACTCGCGGTGAGATGATCACAACGAATGCCAGAACGATTCCGTATGTGCCGCTTGTGCTCCTGGAAAATAAAGCCGCTGCGCCCCCTTCTTTGCTTGAGGTCAGAGGAGAGATTTTCATCAGCATTGATGGATTCAGACGGTTGAACAGCGAACGGGTACGGCAGCAACTGCCCAGTTTCGCCAATCCTCGCAATGCAGCTGCGGGCTCACTGCGGCAGCTCGATTCCAAGGTTGTCGCCAAACGGCCTTTGGAAATTTTTTTTTATGGCGTGGGCGATGTAGCCGGCTTGAACCTGGAGTCGCACTGGAAAACCTTGTGTCTGTTGAAAGATTTAGGCTTCAGGATAAATCCGCTGATACGCTCCGATCTTTTGATTGATGACGTTTTGGATTATTATCACGATATGGTCCAGAAACGGCATACCCTGGCCTATGATATTGATGGGGTCGTGATTAAAGTCGACCGCCATCAATTTCAAAACCGTCTGGGGAGTAAATCCAGGAGCCCGCGCTGGGCCATGGCTTACAAGTTTGAGTCTCTCCAGGAAACAACCCGTTTGCTGGATATCGAAGTCCAGGTGGGGCGGACGGGAGCGTTGACTCCGGTGGCTATTTTAGTACCGGTGAACATCGGCGGCGCGACGGTCAGCCGGGCGACGCTCCATAATGAGGATGAAATTGAAAGAAAGGATATTCGGGTGGGCGATACCGTCCTGGTTCAAAGGGCAGGGGATGTGATACCCGAAGTCGTGAAAGCCGTTGCAACCAAACGTGACGGATCTGAGCGGCGTTTTCAAATGCCGACTGAATGTCCTGTCTGCAGATCGGAAGCGTTTCGAACCAAAGATGAAGCGGTTTCAAGGTGTCTCAATACAGACTGTCCGGCGCAAGTCAAGGAGCGCATTAAACACTTCGCCTCCAAAGGTGCATTTGATATCGATGGGCTGGGTGATAAACTCATAGATCAGCTGGTCGACAAGGGACTCATTAAGTCATTTGTCGATATTTTTAGAATCGATGAAGAGATGCTTGCCTCACTTGAACGGATGGGGGCCAAATCTGCCCGAAATCTAAAAACGGCGATTGAAGCAAGCAGGGAAATCAGCCTGGAACGATTTCTGTATGCGCTCGGGATTCGCCATGTCGGTCAACATGTGGCGCGAATTTTGGCGGATCGATTTAAAACGGCAACAGCCCGTGTTATGACGAGTGTTGAAGACCTTGAAGCGGTCGACGGGATTGGACCGATTGTGGCTGAAAGCGTGGTCAATTTTTTCAGTCAAGCCAAAAATTGTCATATAATATCCGAACTCACCGAAGCCGGTGTACGCATCGCCAGACATAGCGCAACCCGGGGCGTTCAACTTGCCGGTAAGGTTTTTGTCCTGACCGGCTCGCTTGATACCCTCAGCAGACAGGAAGCCAAACAACTTATTGAGGTTTCTTCCGGTAGTGTGACGGGTTCCGTTAGCCGCAACACGGACTATGTGGTGGCGGGGAAGTCGCCCGGTTCTAAGCTTAAACGGGCGTTGGAATTGGGAGTCGAAGTTATTGACGAAAAAAAGCTTAAAGACCTCATCGGTTAATGGGTGGAGTCGGTCATATTAGCACCCTAACCCGGACGAGCCGGAAATGGATTGATGATTGTCGATTGGTGGAAGTCAATTTGCTATTGGCGATTGATGATTGTTGGTTGATGATTGAACTACACAATCATCAATCAACAATCGAAACTCAACAATCCAAGGATCATCAATTTCTAATTGATGGGGGGTCAATATGGAAGAATATGTCAGAGCGCATGTCATCATACGAGGTAGGGTGCAGGGTGTTTTCTTCAGGATGGAGACTCAAAGGGCTGCCGCAAGGTATGGTGTTTCAGGCTGGGTCAGAAATAAAAGAGATGGGTCGGTAGAGGCTCTATTTGAAGGTAAAAAAACAGATATGGAAGTTGTCTTGCAGTGGTGTCATGAAGGCCCTGCGCTTGCATCCGTGGAAAGTGTCGAGGTGGACTGGGAGGATTATCGGGGTGAGTCGGCCGGATTTCAAGTTACTTACTAAGTATTTTGTATAGGAATTTCCTTTTCAGACACGGATTGCGCGGATGGCCACCGATTAGATTTATATTGTTTGAACAATGGTATCATTGTTCAAACAAGGCTTCGATTTCATAAATGCGGCCGCATTTAAGAAATAAAAGGCAGTGTAATCTGTGTCTCGTTTCTGAGCGATGAAGATAAAAAAGCGGTTTATTTAACCTTTTTTAGGTTTAAATAAACCGCTTTTTGAAAAATCTCACCCTTCAGGGTTGTATCATCGATCCACGGTTTCTGAAATTGTTCAACCCTAACGCGTTTGTCTTGTCATATCGGGAAAAACGATCAATGGATGCTGACTAAATCGCGTCTTTGAGTTTTTTGCCCGCCTTGAATTTTGCAACGTTGCTAGCCTTAATCTTAATCGGTGCACCGGTCTGTGGATTGCGGCCCTTGCGCGCTTTTCTGCGTGTTTTTGAAAATGTGCCGAATCCCACGAGCGTGACTTTTCCGTCTTTTTTCTTCAAAGCCTTGGTCACATTCGCCGTGAAGGAATTGAGAGCAGCGTTGGCTGCAACCTTAGAAATGCCGGCATCCTTTGCCATTTTTTCGACTAATTCTGCTTTTGTCATAATACTTTTGCCCTCCCCCTTTTAAAAGATTAATAAGAAGCAAAACGCCCGAATATAAAGTTATTTTATCGTATTGCTTTTATGATGTCAATGTCAATAGGTAATTCGTTATGAAATAGCACGACTAAATAAAGTGTTGCCAGCACTGAATCTGCAATCGATGGTGCCTCCAAAGCGGCCATTACCTAGTGTCCATCCATAAATGGTATTTTTTGCGTTGTACGGCGTTCTCCGCGGGCTTCCGGTTGCGACGTACACTGAGTACGTCTCACCGCAAACCCTTGTGCGGCCTTGTACAACACAAAAAATCCGCATTTCTGGATTGGACACTTTAGAGTGCCATTATTTAGTCGTGGATGAGCACTACCGATTTAGAGGAGGGCGTTGACAAAATGTTTAGAGTCGAAATCTTGCAGGTCGTCTATTTTTTCTCCCGTGCCGATGTACTTTAGAGGGATTTTAAAGGTGTGGCAAATGCTGACGACAATTCCGCCTTTGGCGGTACCATCCAGTTTTGTGAGGGCAAGCCCGGTCACTTCGAGGGCTTCATGAAATAATTTGGCTTGCGATACCGCATTTTGACCTGTTGTGGCATCTAGTACCAGAAGCGTTTCATGGGGGGCGCCGGGAAGCTTTTTGGAAATGGTGCGCTTAATCTTTTTGAGTTCTTGCATCAAATTTACGTTGGTATGCAATCGACCCGCCGTATCGATAAGCACAATATCGCAACCCCGGGCGATTGCGGCATCCACACCGTCAAAGGCGACCGCCGCCGGGTCCGCCTTTTCCCTGTGCTTGACAATTTCAACACCGGCTCTTTGGGCCCATATCATGAGTTGTTCCACTGCTGCGGCCCTGAAGGTGTCACCCGCCGCTACCAAAACTTTGTACCCCGCGGCAGAATAACGGGCAGCCAGTTTTCCGATTGTTGTTGTTTTGCCGGACCCATTGACCCCCACAACCATAATTATATAGGGTCGATCAGGGCGCTTTTCTGAGACAGGTGGCGGCCCCACGCCGGGTGAGGGCATCTGTATCATTTCAAAGATGCTTTCTTTGAGCGCCCCTTTCAGCTGGTCGGGGCCGGATAGGCCGTCGGCAGAATCTGAGATTCTTTCAATCAGGTCCAAAGATGTTTGCACGCCAAGATCTGAGGTTATCAAAAGCTCCTCCAGATCTTCAAGCAGATTGTCATCGATTTTGTGGGTGTTTGAAAAGAGTTGATCGATATTGGTTGTCAGAACGGCCCGTGTTCTGGAAAGACCATTTCGTAAGCGTTTTAGAATGCGGCTTGATTTCAAGGTGTAAGGTTCCTCAGGGTCACTTCAAGTCGACCGACACGACTTTTGAAATACCCTTTTTCTCCATTGTTATCCCAAAAAGCATATCAGCAAACTCCATTGTGTTCTTATTATGGGTTATCATAACAATTTGGGATTTTTCACCGATAATTTTGAGGAGATTATTGAAGCGCAGGATGTTGACATCATCGAGGGGGGCATCGATTTCGTCCATCAGGCAAAAAGATGCCGGCTTAATCAGATAAATTGAAAAAACCAGGGCAATGGCCGAAAGCGCTTTTTCCCCTCCCGAAAGGAGGCTCATACGGGTTAGCTTTTTACCTGGAGGATGAATCATGAATTCGACACCGGTTTCGAGGGGTTTGTCCGGATGGGTTAATTCGAGCCTTGCAGTTCCGCCTTCAAAAAGCCGTGGAAATACATCCACCAGTTGGGCATTAATACGCTCAAAAGTCTCCAGGAACTTGGTCCGGGTGATCGTGTTGATTTTTTTAATTACGGTATGGAGATCTTCAATGGCCCTAATGAGATCATCGCGCTGCTCCGCCAGAAAAGTATATCGCTCCTGAAGTTGCTCGTATTCTTTAATTGCACCGAGATTGATATCAACCATATTGACAATTCGTTTTTTAAGACGCATTAGATCATCTTCAAGGCCTTCGATTTGGAAATCGGGTGTGTGCTCCATATTTTCGAGCTTTGAACCAAATTCCGATCTCAATTGAGGAATCGGGTCGTGATAATTCTCTTTGAGTCGATTTTCCAGGTTTTCACGCTTAACCAGTCGCTGTGACTGTTCAATTTCCAGCAAGCGCGTTTTGGCGCTGGTCTTTTCGCGATTATTCAGAATATCCGATATCATCCCGTCGTTTTCTTTCAGTTTGGCATCGATGGTTTCATAATCCGTCTCATAGATTTGGATGGCCCCATCGATCTGTTTCACATCGTCATACATACGGGTCAGGGTCTGGCCGGATTCGACGATTGTTTGTTTGGCATTTTCCTGGCGGTGTTTTTTGTGCTTAATTTCCTGGGCCAGCTGCTTAAGCTGGTCAACTCCTTCGGCCTGGAATTCTCGAAGTCGTCGCAAGGTGTTGCTGGTATTTTCCAGCCTGGCGTTTAAAGCCGTGAGTTTTAATTTATGATCGATAATCCTTTGGTTGGCGGTCTCCCATTCGGCGGATACCTTGCTGATCTCAGATGAGCGTTGGGTGACCAGGTCTTGCGCTGTTTTCAGTTCGTTTTCGATCCGGCTGATCGAGTCATTATATCGAACCACTTCGCGATTAATATCGGTCTCTTCACCCAAAAGCTGTTCTTCTTCCAGAGAGAGGATTTCAAGATGTCGAAGGGCGTTTTTGAGAATCTCAGCTGCCTTGTAGAGGGCCTTTTCGGCTTCAATCTCGCTTTGGACGGCTATGTTCTTTTGTTCGGCGGTTTTTTGCAGTTTGATTTCAAGTGTCCGGGCTTCGGTTTCAGCCCCCTGCTGGGATTGACGCGCATCTTTTAGTTTCAGCTCCAGATTTTTAATATTTCGGTTGAGACCTCTGAGCTCTTTCTTTTTGGCCAGAATACCTGAAAAGGTGCCGTTGCTGCCTCCGATTAAAAAGCCTTGAGGAGAAATGATATCTCCCTTTTTGGTAACAATCGTTTGAGCCGCTTTGCTTTTGTTCCAAATATCCAGGGCCTCTTCCAGCGTATCCGTCACAAGAATATTTCCCAACAACGGTTCAGCGAGTGTTTCGTATCCGTCGGCAATCGAAACATGATTTAAAAGCCGCTTTACAGCGTGGATTTTGTCCTGGTGATGGCCATTAGTTGACCGAACGGATTCGACGGGTATGAAGCCACTGCGGCCGGCGTGAGCGGATTGTAGATATTCGATCGCCCCTAGACCCGATGGTTGATCTTTAACAAGTATATATTGCAAAGATTCACCCAGTGCCGCTTCCACTGCGGTTTCATATGACGGCTGCGGTTCAATTACATTGGCCATTACGTTAAGAATGCCGGCGGGCACGGCGGCCGGTTCGTCTGAACCCTCAATGCGCGACTGAGAAGCATCCAGGGTTTTCATGATGGTCTGGACGCCATCCTTATACCATTCATAGTTGTCTTCCATCTTCTTTAGGGCGGTGTATTGGGATCGAACCTTATTCTGTTCAAACTCCAACGTCTGAACATCTTTGACCTTCTCAGCGAGGGTCTTATTTTTTTGGTCCAGGCGTGTGGCTTGATCAGCGATTTGTTCATTAGCCAGGTTGATTTTATTTTGGGCGGCGGCAAGGTTTTTTTGAGTTTGATCTTTTTGAAGTTGGGATTTTTTTAAATTCTTTTGGGCGGCGGCCTTTTCTTCTCCCAGGCGTTTGAGGCGCCGTTTGAGTCCTTCTTTATTTTGGGCGGCATTCTGGCAGATGTTCCGATAACGGGCTTCTTCAGCCGTCAGGTCCATCAGGTTTGCTTTATGCTGATCGAGTTTCTGCTGGAGGTCCGCTAAACGGTCTTTTAACGCCCTGGCCGACAAGCCATCGCGGTCTAAATTCGATTTGAATTGGCCTTGTTCTCTTTCTAAATTGTTTTTTTCCTGCTCATACCCGCTAATTTCAGATAAGATGGTTTGATGCTTCTGCTCGAGATTGAGGCGAGCACTTTCTGATTTTTCAATCTCATCGCTTAGCCGATCTACATCTTTACGGGCATGCGCCAGATCGGCTTCAAATCTGTCGGCCTTGCGCTCGGATTCATGTTTCTGGTTTTTCAGCCCTGTGATGTCCTGGTTTTTTTGCCAGCGTTGCAGCTTAATTTTTTCTAAAGCCGCATCGAGACGCTTAAGTCCGGTGGCATAAGCGATGTCCTGGTCTTTGAGATCTGTCAGCAGCAGGTTTGTTTCTTCGATTTCACGGCTCGTAAAATCATAATGATAGAGCGTAATAAGGACATCTGATTCACGGATGCGGGCTTGATATTTTTTGTAGATTTCAGCTTTGCGAGCCTGCCGTTTAAGTCCCCCCATTTGCCGTTGTATTTCGGTCAAAATGTCTGAAAGCCGGGCCAGATTGTGATGGGTGGATTCGATTTTGCGAATGGCCTCGTTTTTGCGGGCCTTGTAACGCGTGATGCCGGCAGCTTCTTCGACGAATAGGCGTCGTTCATCCGGGCCGGCATCGGTGATGGCCCCGATATTTCCCTGCTGGATGACGGCGTAGGTTTTAGATCCCATCCCGCTGCCGAGAAAGAGGTTATGGATATCTTTCAGGCGGCAAGCTTGTTTATTTAGAAAATACTCGCTTTCGCCGGAACGAAACAGGCGTCGGGTTATCATGATTTCGGAAAAGTCCTTCAGCTCTTCCGGGGCGGTGCCGTTATCATTGCGAAGGGTCAGGTTTACTTCGGCCATGCCCAGGGGCGGCTTGCCGTCGGATCCGGCAAAGATGACGTCTTCCATCGATTTCCCGCGCAGCTGCTTTACGCTTTGTTCTCCCATTACCCAACGCAGTGCATCGACAACATTGCTTTTACCGCAGCCGTTGGGACCGACGATGGCGGAAATACCCGCAGGAAAATTGATAGCAGTCTTTTCGATAAAGGATTTAAAACCATGAAGTTGTAAGTTTTTAAGCTTCATGCTGATAGTCTCCAGTTAGTTTGTATGATACATGCCCATAAAGTTAAGGCTGGGATCATAATAATCAATCCGCAAAGTTTGTATCAGGAAAATGGGAGCTTGTAAAGGAAAAACACAAGGGAAAGTATATTTTTATGGAAATAAATACAAGATGTGGGGTATACGCAAAGCGCTTTACTCTATGCGCTAGAGAATCTGGCTCAAAAAGAGTTTGGTCCGCTCGTGGTCGGGGTTGGTGAAAAAATGTTCCGGGGTTCCGACTTCAACGATGGCGCCATCGTCCATGAAAATCACCCGGTCGGCCACCTCGCGGGCAAACCCCATTTCATGGCTTACCACCACCATGGTCATGCCTTCTTTGGCCAGGGTCTTCATGACATCGAGAACTTCGCCGATCATCTCCGGGTCGAGCGCGGAGGTCGGCTCATCGAACAACATGACCTTCGGATCCATTGCCAGCGCGCGTGCGATGGCAACGCGCTGTTGCTGACCACCGGAAAGATTGTCCGGGTAGGCGCCGGATTTGTCCTGTATGCCCACCTTATCAAGCAATGTCATTGTCTTTTGGGCGGATTCTTCTTTAGATCTTTTGCGGACCACTTGCTGGGCCTGCGTAATATTTTCGAAAACCGTCTTGTGCGGAAAAAGGTTAAACGATTGAAAAACCATGCCAACTTCGGCGCGGACCTTGTTGATATTGGTCTTGGGCGCCAGGACATCGATCTTATCGATAAAAATATGGCCCGAGTCGGCTTTCTCCAGGCGGTTAAGGCATCTTAGAAATGTACTTTTGCCGGAACCGGAAGGACCGCAAAC
>CAZNFS010000033.1:0-22194 GCA_964572695.1 uncultured Desulfobacteraceae bacterium | reverse complement strand
CAGAGTGAGGCCCTCCTCAAAGCTATCCACCCGTTTTATATAGGTAACTGGGCCGAACACTTCTTGCCAGCCGCAAGACATCTCGGGCGTTACTTTATCGAACATTGTGGGCCCAAGGTAAAACCCGTTTTCAAATCCCGGAACAGTAACGTCGCGGCCGTCCAGAACAAGTTCTGCGCCCTCTTCGATACTCTTTTCAATCCAGCCTTTGATAAACTGGCGATGGCCTTCATTAACGACCGGTCCAAGTTCTGATGTTTTGTCGTATGCCGGACCGATCTTCAGCTCGGAAAGCCGCTTTGAAAGTTTGGTGACGAACTCATCTGCGATGGTATTTTCAACGACCAGGACCGGCAGCGCCATGCAGCGTTCACCCGCACATCCGCAGGTGGCATTGGCGATTCCGGCAATGGTCATATCCAGGTTGCAGTCGCGCAGTACGAGGGCATGGTTTTTGGCCTCGCAAAGCGCCTGGACCCTTTTGTCGTGGGCCGCCGCGGTCGCATAGACGTGTCGGCCCACGGAGGTTGAACCGACAAAGGAGACACCCTTTACATCGGGATGTTTTAATAGAATTTCAGCCTGGTTCCTTCCGCAGGTGACAAGATTGATGACTCCCTTCGGCAAACCCGCTTCTTCCCACAAATCGAGGATTCGCATGGAGCTTCGGGGTACGAAGCTGGCCGGTTTTATGACGAAAGTATTGCCGGTTGCCACGGCCAGGGGTGTCATCCATCCGTGGGGAATCATAGCAGGGAAATTCCAGGGTGCGATTCCGGCAAATACGCCCAGCGGCTCCATGTACTGGACGGTATCGTAACCGCCGGTGATATTCATTACGGAACTGCCTTTCATTAGATGGGCCATACCGCTCGCATACTCTACCACTTCATTCGTTTTGGCGATGCAGCCGACAGCCTCGGCCCAGCATTTTCCCTGTTCTTCACTAACCAAATGGACTAGTTCGTCAAAATTCTTGTCGATCAGCGCCTTTAATTTGAAAAGGACCTGAGCCCGCCTGGTTACGGGTGTATCCGCCCATTCAGGGAAGGCTTGACTGGCAGCCTCAATCGCAGAGTTCACTTCTTCCTGTGTACACTGGGGCGCCAGCGCAGTCACTTCACCGGTAGAAGGGTTGAAACATTCCATATATTTTTCGGTTTTGGATTCCCGCCATTGGCCATCAACATAATACTTTAGTTTTTCAGGTGTTTCTGACATTGTGCCTCCTTTGCAACTGTATTGGTGTCGCTTTTTATTTTTTTCCAAAGCGTCTGGATTTAAAAACTTACCTTGGCCTGTTCGTCTTATCTGTGATGGAGAGTAATAGGCTTTTTTTGGGGCGCAAGTATGTTTAAAAGTTACCTGTATGTCAATGATTTATTCCATGTTTCATGTAATTTGTCTGCAGTCAAACTTAATGATCTCACAAAAAGTCGCGGATTCAGCTAAAGATGGCGAAGTAAAACGGTTCATATACAAGACGTAGTGTTTTTTCGGAACGAGGCTATACATGTAGTATGCCGAGTGTCTGAAAAAATGCTACAACGCAGTAGATGGGGCTTTTTACAACGCCATCACGTTTGGCCGAGGAGATATCGCCTCAAGGCCTCAAAGGCAAAGCTTGTAATGCGTATGCGGCCATCGGGCGAAATTCCTCCCAGTTGGATGTGTCTGCAAACAGGTACAGCCTCTTCGCGGCTTATGCCGATAAAGGTATTTCCGGCGACTGGTTTAAAAGCGCCCACCTTCGGATCCTCATCTCCGATAAGGGCCATGCCGATGTTGGCACCCGTCCGGTTGACAAGCGCCTGGGCCAGTTTTGCGGTCAGTTCCCGAGAAGGGGGGGGCGATTTGTTCGTATGCGCTAAAGAGGCCGCCACCGCGCTTTTTAACGATCGGGTTTGAGATGAGATTAACAGCGTGAATGCGCCCGCGCTTTCGGTCAACCGGGCAGTGAATACACCGCCCGTATTGGTCTCCAGCAGGGCGAGACTCAATCCGGCGCTTTGAAGCAAATCGCAAACATTTTTTTCAATGGTTTCCCCATCGATGCCGAAGATGATATCGCCCACTCTGGCGCGAACTTTTGCCTCCATTGCGTCGAGCATTACTGTTGCGGTATCCGGATGGTCCGCCTTGGCCGCAATCCGGATATCGACCGCGCCGATATGCGCAGCCAGCCCCACCGTCGGGTTAGCTGATTCCTCCAGGTCGCCGATCATCCGGTCGATGTTACTCTCGCCGATCCCGGCGGTGCGCAGAATGCGTGTCTGGATGACGGTGTTGATTCTGTATTTCTTTATCAGATAAGGCAGCAGCGCGTGTTCTGATAAATAATAGAGTTCCTTGGGAACTCCCGGCAGGGAAATCACGCATCGGCCGTTCTGTTCCACGATAAATCCCGGTGCAGTTCCGACCGGGTTTTCAATTGGTACGGCATCTTGGGGGATATAGGCCTGCCGTTTGTTGTTTTCGCCCAGCTCAAGTCCGCGCCGTTTGAAAAAGGCTGCGATCGCATCCAGAAGGTTTTGATCGAGCACAAGGGGGCGCTGTGTTGCAAGGGATACCGCTTCTCGGGTCTTGTCGTCCACCGTGGGGCCGATGCCGCCGGAGGTAATGACGAGGTCGCATCGCTTAAGCGCCGCGGAGATGATTTGGGCGATTCGGTCGGCATTGTCGCCGACGGTTGTTTTCCGGAACACATCGATGCCGATTCCGGCCAGTTGCCGGGCAAGGTAAGATGCATTGGTGTCGACGATTTGACCGAGCAGAAGCTCGGTTCCGATCATGATGATTTCTGCTTTCATATTTCCCTTTCTCCTCTATTTCCAGGCTCGGGATTCGGCTCGGATGTCAAAATTGTTGCGCTCGAAAAAATCAAGTAAGCATAGCCGCATGTTGCCGATGCGATTGAAAATAAGTGCCCACCTCCGGCGGTAGGGCTGTAAATCGGAGGATATGTGTGGTTTGGGATTTGGCTGAGGATTGGATGACTTTTCCATAAAAATCCCTGGTCGTCAGATCGGTTTCCACATCTCTTAAATTCATTTTGAGATTGGTAAGGTTGTCGACCGCTTGTTCCAGTTCAATTTCGGCGCTTTTTTTTGAAAGCCGAATGATCGATCCTGCCAGGCCCTGCTGGCCGACATGCTTTCCGTCCAGAACGGTGTAGCGGAGCGGGATTTGCCGGGCCAGCCTGAGGAGATCGGAGTCCTCATCCTGCAGGGTGAGGTTATAGCATCCGGCCAGTCCGCCGATTTCATAAATCCGGATCGGTGTTTTGGCGCCTTTAGGGCGCACCTCTTTTTCGCTGTCAATCCGCAACACGTCACGCAGCTCATTGCGAATGGATTCAGAGACCAAGATTTGCCCCCCGGCGGTGTAAGATTCGATTCTGCTGGTCATATTAACCCCGCTTCCGACGACAGTGTACTTGCTCCGTTTGCTAGATCCGATGTTGCCCACAATAACTTCATCTTCATTGAGGCCGATACCCATTTCCAACTCCGGCAGACCCAGGGGTCGATTGCCCCGGTTAACCTGTTCCATCGCATTCTGCATTTCAATGGCGCATGCAACCGCCCGCTCAACCCGGTCCGGCATTTCCTGGGGGGCGCCAAAAACGATAAGCAAAGCATCACCGATAATTTCATTGATGGTGCCGTCGTGTTTCGAAACCACTTCCCCCATCACCTCGAAGTAAGCGTTGAGCATGTGAACCACCTGCTCGGGTTTAAGGCGTTCGGAAAGCGCTGTGAACCCTCTTAAATCGGTCATCAGCATTGCAACTCTTTTTTTGGCACCTCCCAGCTCCAGCGCTGAGGGGTTGTCGATAAGGGAGTTCATCACCTCGGTCGAGAGGTAGCGGCCAAACATTTTTTTCAAAAGCGCGGTCATTTCGGTAAGTTTTTCATGCTCTTTGATGAGATTGTTTTCGGTTCGTTCCGTAAAAGATCTTCCTGACATCATGAGTACAAAAAAAATGATGAAAATATTGCATAAAATAATCCAGTTCCTCCGGCTCACGGCAGATGGGTTTACCTGATAAAGTGGTGTGACATATTCATAAAGAATCCAGACGGCGAAATAGCAGATACCGCCGAGTATGATCATGGCGATCATCAATCTTTTCTGGTTTCTTGGGAATACCAGGAATGCTGACGCAATACCGGTAAAAATAAAATAATGATCTACGATGAGCTTGCCGCTTAATGGGAATAGAAACAGGGTTAAGGCATAAAAGAGAAAAAAAGTATAAATTCTGGCGGCATTGTAGTGACGCCGTAACTGAAGCGGATAAACCAGCATGCACAACACGAAGCCTAGGATATGAACTGTGGATTCAATTGGGGCAACTTTTTCATTTGTCAGATTTCCTAAAAACCAGGCCAAACAGACGAGTCCGAAAAACAGTATTCCGATATTAAGAAAACTGATATGCTTTTTTTCCGTGGGCGGGGTATCCTTTGTGATGCCAATATTGCCGACAGCCCAAAAGGCGGTGCGTATTAAATTGAAAAGCGCCATGGTTCACCTCTGTAGCGAATGAATGAAAAATTATATAGATTTTCTCAGGGGAGAAGATTCGGTGCAGTTTATCGGTACAAGATGGAGATTCTGCTTTTTAAAAGGGCGGCAGGCGGTGCGGTGCTAAAGTAAGCTGTGATCATTTAGGGATAATGGAATTCCCCGGCATAATCAATTGACTTGAAACCATCACCGCTTCGGCCTTGTTTTCATGGACGGTCTTAATCCGGATTTCGCCGGTTTTTTCACCCCGAAGATAAAACCGCTGGCTGTCAGCACCCTGCATAACACGGCTGGTATTAAAAACTTCAAACAATTGTCCCGGCTTTAATCCGGCTTTTTCTCCTCCCGAAATAATGATCTGGTTGGCGTCGGCCCGAAGAACAAATCCGACCCACGGAAGAGGGCGGATTGTATCGCAAATCTTTTCGCTCATGGCGTCAGCGATCTCAGCAAACACTTCGTTGAGCACGTCCAGATTCCGGATTTCGGTGTTCTGGGAATCCTCAAGATCGGTTTGGTTAACTTCTATTTCGTGAAGAAATACTTCATCCATCAGTTTGGCACCGCTTTCCGTGTCAAACATTTCGGCCGCCACTTGCACCTCGAGCATCATACGCGACGCGTTGGACCAGGGCAGCAAGCCTCGAAACCAACGCAGCCCTTTTTTTTCGGGTTTGTTACGGATACCGAGCAGACTGGCGTTAAGAATGGCGTTAAAGCCAAGCGGTTTGGATTTTTGGGATAGAACGAAACCGTCGATTTTACCGGCCGAATTCAGCGGCAGGTTGATTAAAAAGGTAGGAAATCCAGGGTCTCCCAGAAGCACTAGATGAGTTGCCGGGCACGATGTTTCCAGGGTTTTGAGCAAAGCGTTTTGAAAAGATGCATCAAAGTTAAGCTCGGTATATTGGGTCTTGTTTTCAAAACGGGTAAGGCCGATCTTTTTGTTAAGATAGGCGTGGGTCGTTTTTGAGGATCTAAAAGGTACTAGGCGGCGGACCAGTTTGGCGGACGATTTTTTGGCTGCGTGTAAAGATGCACAACCTCCAAACAGGAATGAAAATAACACCACGCTACAAATCACAATAATACAGCTCGACAAGCCTTTTGTTCTCATGACTGCCTTTCGTAATCGGCCCGCACAATGGTCGAAATACCGCCCCGGGCCGTAAAATGGCCGGAGACTTCCATCCATTTCGGATCCAGTACGGCAACGAGATCATCCAGGATCTGATTGACGACATGTTCATAGAATACGCCGACGTTTCGGAACTGCAGCAGATAATACTTCAATGACTTCAATTCGACTATTTTGCGCAGAGGCCGGTATTTAATAACAATGGTTCCAAAATCGGGCAGACCCGTCATCGGACACACGGATGTGAATTCCGGTTGCTCGATGGTGATATCCACACCGCGTTGTTTTTGATATTGGTATTGGATGGATTCGAGGACACTGCGCTGAACCGTGTCCGGTTTTTCTATTCGATTGTGGCCTGAAGATTTTTTTAATGCGGCCATATTTCCATCCCTCCAAACAGATACCTTGCTTCGAACTGAAGCTTACTAATAGAGATTAAATCATTTGTCAAACAGACTGTTTTGTATCCCTTCACGGTTCAAAGGTTAAGGTTAGAGAACAATCACTTCAATTTTCTTGACAGAGGACATTCTTTTTGTTAACAATCCAGAATTATTTAATAAATAGCGATTGGGAGAACAAACGAATGGCCACAATTGATGAACAGATTCTGCGAGCAGCCAAAGAAATCGTCGTTAAATTCATTGAGGTCGGCAGGGTTTCACCGTCCGGTTTTCCACAAGCATTTAAGAATGTGTACACATCCATCAAAACCGCCGTAAAAGATCCTGAAGATTTGTCCCCTGTCAAGGATGAAGAAACCGAGTGATCCGTTAATGCGCCTCAGCCCAATTTTTTCCCCACGCGATATTGACCTTTAAGGGAACCTTTAGACGCCAAACCCCCTCCATCATACCGACAACTAATTGCACGACGCCATCGAGCTCCTGCGGCGGTACCTCAAAAACCAGTTCATCATGCACCGAAATCAGCATGGATGTCTCCAGTCCGGCTTCCTTCAGGGCGGCATCTATTTTAATCATTGCGACCTTGATCAGATCGGCGGCTGTTCCTTGAATCGGTGTATTAACAGCCGTGCGTTCCGCGAATTGGCGAATATTCTTGTTGGGGCTTATAATGTCCGGAAGGAGCCGGTGACGGCCGAGCAGCGTGCTTGTTTTTTTCTGTTCGCGAGCATTTCTAATGGTCTGATCGATAAATTTTTTGACTCCTTTGTATCTTGAAAAATAATTTTCAATGTAGGTTTGAGCCATCTTATTACTGATTCCAAGCTCTTTTGAAAGGCCGTAGGCGCTCATGCCGTAAATGATTCCAAAATTGATAATTTTGGCTTGGCGTCGAAGCTCCGGCGTTATGAAGGCCGGGAAAACCTGAAAAACTTCACAAGCGGTTCGGGTATGAATGTCCTCATCTTCCAAAAATGATTTTATCAGAATCGGATCATCCGCGTAATGGGCCAGAATGCGAAGTTCAATTTGGGAGTAATCCGCAGATACCATATACCACCCATCGTTGGGGATGAAGGCACGGCGGATTTCCCGGCCCTCTTCAGTCCGAATCGGGATATTCTGAAGGTTGGGATCCGAACTGCTGAGACGACCCGTGGCAGTTATGGTCTGGTTGTAAGAAGTGTGGACCCGACCGGTTTGCGGGTGAATCAGATCAAGCAATGCATCCGCATAGGTCGATTTCAGTTTGGCCAGTGTCCTGTGTCTCAAGACCAGTGCGGGGAGTTCGTGTCGATGGGCCAGGGCTGTTAGCACGTTTACATCGGTTGAATAGCCGGTTTTTTTCTTGGTTTTTTTGTATGTCGGCAGTTTTAATTTTTCAAAAAGAATGCTTCCCAGCTGCAGCGGGGATTTGATGTTGAATTCTTCGCCCGCCAGGGCATAGATATCTTTTTCGATATGTTTAAGCTGGTCTTCGAAGGAGCTTGAAAGACGTCCAAGCCGGTTTTTATCCAGCAAGACGCCTTTCATCTCCATGCTCATCAATACCGAAACCAGCGGCATCTCGACGGTTTCTAAAAGCGTATTCAGATCCAACGGTTTTAGTTTTTTAAATAACACATCGTAAGCCATCAAGGTGATGTCGGCATCTTCACATGCGTAAGGCACAGCTCGTTCAACGGGAACCTGATTAAAGCCGGCCAGTTTTGGGGATTTGCCGATGACTTCTTTATAGGTGATTGTTTGATGGTCCAAAAAATCGAGCGCAATCTGGTCTAAATTATGGGCCCGCTTCGTAGGATTCAACAAATAGGACCCGAGCATGGTGTCAAAAACAACCCCGTTGAGGTTTGCGCCGTGTCGTTTTAACACGATCCAGTCATACTTGATGTTTTGTCCGACCTTTTTGATCTTGGGATTTTCAAGAACCGGCTTTAATCTCTGAAGCACCTCCTCGTGTTTTAGCTGCTGAGGCGCCTCGGGATAATCGTGGCCGCAGGGAATATAAAACGCCTGGTGTGGTTTAACAGCAAAAGATAAACCGACGATTTGAGCTGCCATCGGATTTTTTGAGGTGGTCTCGGTGTCAATGGCGAAAAGCGCGGCTTTTTCAAGCCGGGAAACCAGTTTGTCAAGATCATCCGCATCAAGTACGGCCCGGTAATCTTTTGGATGGGTGTCCGCTTTTTCCGAAAACATCTTTTGAAACTGACTGAACTCAAGTGCCTTAAACAGTTTGGAGAGCGCTTGGGCGTCGGGCGGCTTACGCCTAAAGTCTTCGGGATGAAAGCTTAAGGGTGCAGCGGTGTCAATGGTAACAAGGGCTTTGCTCAAGAAGGCCTGTTCTTTATGGGCTTTCAGGTTTGTGCGCTGTTTGGTTTTGGTGATTTGGTCGACTTTTGCATACAGATTTTCCATGCTGGCGTAGGATTGAATCAGGGCAAGTGCCGTTTTGGGCCCGATGCCGGGCACACCGGGAATATTGTCGGAAGTATCTCCGGATAAACCCATTACATCAATTAGCTGGATCGGGTTAATTCCCATTGTGGTGGTGATGAATTCAGAATCGATACGCTTTTCTTTCATCGGATCCCAGATGGAGACCCTTTCATTGACAAGCTGCATAAAGTCCTTGTCCCCGGTTACCATGACTACAACTAAGCCGGCCTTTTGCGCTTTATGCGCCAGGGTACCGATCAGGTCATCGGCTTCGTATCCCGACATCTCAAAAGCCGGCAAATTGAAACCTGCGACGACATCTTTTATGTAGGGGATTTGGGCCGCCATATCTTCCGGCATGGGGGGCCGATTGGCCTTATATAAATGATACATTTTATGCCTAAACGTCGGGGCCTTGGTATCAAAAAGGATGGCTACATATTCGGGAGATTTGTCTTCAATTAGTTTCAACAGCATACGGGTAAAGCCAAAAACAGCGTTCGTGGGAAGTCCCTGGGAGTTGGAAAGGCTGCGGATAGCGTGATAGGCCCGATAGATATAAGAAGATCCGTCAATCAAATACAATGTTTTATCAGTTGAACTCACTGAACCCTCCCGAATTTCACTGAATATTTTTGCAACCCATTAGTTGACAACCGTTAGCTCCTGAAATAATTTAACAAATAAAGTGTCGCCCATGTGGTAAAATATTGAACCGTATCCATAACAAAATTGAGACCAAACAACAAGATATTGAAGGTTGCCTAAAAATTGAGCAAGCACGTCTCTGTTAACAGATCGAGGCACAGGAAAAGGCGCCGTTCCAAAAGGGAGTTCTGCGATTGCCATTGCTGCAGTGAAACGGTTCGTTTTTGCTGGCGATGCAGATGCGGTTTTGCCATTTGCCAGGTTTGTATGAATGAAAACGTCTGGGGCATGTCTTGTAACGGCATCATATGGGAATGCCCCGACTGCGGCTCCTACAATGGGTTTGGCAACCAGTGAAAACCAGATGGGGTTTAAATCTGCAGGATTTTTTCGAGATCCTTTAAAGTGCTGATATGCAGATCGGCCTCAAGGATTCGATTGCGATAAGCCACAAAAATCGTCCCGGCGGCATGAGCGGCTTTTTGATCCAGCTCAGAATCACCGACATACATGATCTGCCGCGGCTTTAAGCGGAAATATCCGCTCAGCTTATTTAACATATCGGGATAGGGTTTGGGACGTTCGACATCGCGCGTGCATACCACAAAGTCAAAATCATCCTTAAGATCAAATTCGGTAAGTACGCGCTCGATCGTATCGGTCCGATTTGTTGCGACGGCAGTTTTATAATGCGGCTTCAAATTTTTCAGCAATGACTTTAGGTTGGGTTCGATTTCCATCAGGGCAATGAGGGGAACATAATTCATCTGTTTCCGATAAGCGTTAACGATATCCAGATTATTCCCACCTGGAAAAAGAAAGGCGAGGACTTTTTCAACGGGATGCATTTGCGCGAAAGCAAACTGCTGCGGGTTCATTTCCGGTTTGCCAAAATGCTTCAAGATGCGATTATAAAAAGCCTTATTGGCCTGAAGCGTGTCAAAAAGGACCCCGTCACAATCGAAAGCAACGACTTTTACGCTTTTATTGAAGTGCACTTTAGCCTTGCGGCTTTTCTGAAATCTGACCATAAACCCGGATTTTGATCTCAGAACGAATGGGGCTGTCGGTTTTTAAGGTAACCGATTCAACATAGCGGCCTTTGTTTTGCTTCAGGTTGGTCACGGTCAATTTATATGTGGTCGGTACAGTGCTGTTATTGGCTTCAAGTTTGGCAGCGATATTTCCGCTCTTTTTCGTTTCCACGGCCACTATCTTGAAGGGGTATTTTTTCCGGGGCGTAATGGTAACCGCTATCTTAAGGACCGTTTCCCCTGTTCCCCTTAGGAATACGTTATCTTGGCTCAGAGTCACAAATTTTTTAACCTGCCCGGAAATCGTCAGTTTAATGACCGGGAGTTCATTTTGGTTGGTTTTTATCTTTATCTTTTTGGTAACGCGGCTTCCGCCGTAACCTTCGGTCTTGACCTTGATCGTGATTTTTCCCTCACCGCCGGGAGGGATCTGCCTCGGGTAAGAGACAGCCGTGCACCCTCAGGAGGTTTCAACCTTGATAATCTTCAAAGACGCATTGCCTTTATTCTGAATAACAAAATCATGCAGGACTTCAGCCCCCTCCAAAACAGATCCAAATTCGTATCGGTAGGCAGGCAAATACGCATCGGGCGAATTAAAGGCTTCGGCTTGGCTTCCTGCCCAAACGGTTGCCGAAAAAATAAAGCCAAAAGCGATTCCCAGCCGCAATAAATGGATAATTCTCATAAATTAAATCCCTTCTAATCGTTGATCTATTAATGTCTATCAATACTAAAATGATAGCGTTAAACGGCAAAATGTCAAGGTTCAATTTGGTACGAGGGCAAGTTTGAAGTCAGCAGCACCGTATTTCGCACAAAGTCACATCATGAACATCGGATCGACATCCACCACAACCTTGATCTGCCGATTGTTAAAGGTGGATGTATTTTCAGACAGCAATGTCCGCACAAATCGGTGAAGCGTTTGAACCCGGGATCCCTTGAAAAGAATTTGCCAACGGAAATAACGGGCGATTCTGGCAAGCGGTGCCTCGATTGGTCCCAATATTTCGATTAACCTCGTAAAGGAGCTGTCGCGCCGTTGTAAGACTTGACACAGACCACCGATGGTTTGGACGGAGGTCTTGGTTCTATGGGCATCCTTACCCGATATTGTGAGTTGAATCATTCGGGAATAAGGCGGATAATTGAGTGCCCGACGAAATCGAATTTCCTGTCGATAAAATTCCTTAACATTTTGTTTCTGGGCCGACAAGATACTGAAATGGTTGGGATTGTAGGTTTGTAGAATCACTTGGCCGGGCAGGTCGCCCCGACCGGCCCGACCCGCAACCTGCGCCAGGAGTTGAAATGTGCGCTCACTGGCTCGAAAATCAGGGAAGTTGAGGCTAAGATCAGCACTGATAATACCCACCAGGGTAATATTCGGAAAGTCGTGGCCTTTGGCGATGATCTGGGTCCCTACAATGATGTCAATGGACCGTTCTTTGAGGCCCTTGAGGATTTTTAAAATCGAACCTTTACGTCTGGTGGTATCCCGATCCATTCGGACCACGCTCGAATCCGGGAATAGGTTTTGGATAATTTCTTCCACTTGTTCGGTCCCAAGCCCGAGATTCCGGATGCGTGCCGAGCCACAGTGTTCGCAATGCGACACGGCAGCTTTGCTAAAACCGCAATAATGGCATTTAAAGGCGTTGGCTTTTTTGTGGAGCGTCAGTGCCAGATCGCAATTTTTACAGCGAACCGCCTCTCCGCACTCGACACAAATGGGTAAATTTGCGAATCCCCTCCGATTTATAAAGAGAATAACCTGTTCACGCCGTGACAGCGTTTCTTTTATGGCCGTTTGAAGTTCAGGCGTAATGAAACGTCTATAGCCACGGGCGTCTCTATATTGGCGCAAATCGATTACTTTAATCTCGGGAAGCGTTCGCCGCTCAACGCGGTTGGGTAGGGTGACAACGGCAAATTTTCGGGCTTGGGTGTTAAAAAAGGACTGAATTGAAGGGGTTGCAGATCCAAGGACCACCGCACAAGCATGCATTCGGGCCCTGACCACTGCGATATCCCTGGCGTTGTAACGCAAGTGGCTATCTTGCTTGTAAGAGGTGTCGTGTTCTTCATCAACAATAATGAGTCCAAGATCATTGAACGGGGCGAAGATGGCCGAGCGTGCCCCGATAACAATAGAGGCGTCTTGACGCATAATGCGGATCCATTGATCATATCGCTCCCCTGCCGAGAGCCCGCTGTGCAGCACGGCAATACATTCCCCAAAACGAGCGCGAAATCTTCGTTCTATTTGTGAAATCAGTGCGATTTCAGGAACGAGAACAAGCACGTTTCCACCGCCCCGGATGACTTCGGCGGTCAGCTGAAGATAAACTTCCGTTTTTCCGCTTCCGGTAACTCCGGCCAATAGATATGCTCTAAATCCGCCATCAAGGGATTGAATGATCTTGAGCGTGGCGGCTTTTTGCTCCTTGGAAAGTGGCGGGGGGGTGTCCGGTCGGATCGATTCACCAAAAGGATCACGATAAACCTCTTTCTTATCAATTGAAATATATCCGGCCTGTTGCAAAGATTTGAGCAGCCGCGGGGCGGAAGGGATTTGTCTCCTGAGGTTTGGAACGGCAAGTGGGCCATTGGTCCTGAGGATATTTAGGATACTTTTCTTGGTATCTGAAAGCCGTGCAAGCGAGATTCCCGATTGAAATTGAGAATCGATCAGGGAGACAAAGCGTTCCTCCTTGGGACCTGTGCGACTCTTTGCAAGTGCCCGTGAGATTTGAATCCAGCCTCGTTTGGCCATCGTTTGCATCAAGGATCTGGGAGTTTCCAGCGTGAGTGTTTTTGAGATATCTTTTGCGCGGATGGGGGTTTCCAGCACCGCATTTAAAACCGCATTTTCCAAATAAGTGCCCGACTTTGCCTTAAAAGCGATCCGTCCTGCAGGGGTTATGCAAATAGCGGCAAAGTCATAAATATTTAAACCGCCTGGGAGTGCGCTTTTGATTACCTCCCCCAGAGGATAGAGATAATAGTCCGCTATCCATTTAAAAAAGGGAATCATGGAAAGGGGAAAGAGGGGTTTTTCATCCAGGATATCCAGAATTTCTTTAATCTCCCGGGATCCGAAACCGTGCGCTTCACCCAGTATATATCCGGTGACTTGGCGTTGTCCGAAGGGGACGAGGACTCGTTTCCCGATGGCGACTAGGGGCGACAGGCTTTTGGAAACGCCATACGTGAAGGTATGGGAAACGGGAAGGGCGACGGCAACCTCAATGTGTGACATATGGGCCAGCATACCTTTTTGCTTGACTTAAAATACAGTATTATTTAGGTTTTTTCAAAAATGCCTGTCAAAAAATCTTTTTTTTGTCAAACATTATATTGGTATTTCAAAAACTGCCCGTCAATCTCTATCTGCGCTCCCCTTTTCACTTTTCGGGGGGGCAACCACAAAGGGGTACACCAAAAGCTGGTGGTTGAATCCGCCAGATTTTGTTCCTCGCATTCTTGACAGCATTACACAATCTATTTGTATCCGAAAAAGGACCACATTCCAACCCAAACATAGACCAAATCAAGTTGACATATCTCCGACGGTTAATGTATAGCTGGTGTCAATTGAACCGCACGTGTGCACCCGGTTTGCGCACACCGGTGAAGAGATCTGGGGGCAGCCCACCTTTCTTTAATGTCTTGACCCAAAAAGCCCTTGGAGGCGGTACTCCGGAGGGCTTTAAATTACCAACAGGAGGAAAATAAAATGTCCAGAATAGTGAAATGCGGATTGATTCAGACAAAGTGCGATCTTGCGGGAGATCAGCCCTTGGATCGGATCAAATCGTCGATGATTGAAAAAAATCTCAAATTAATTGAAGCGGCGGGGCAGAAAGGCGTCAACATACTCTGCTTACAGGAAATCTTTTATGGTCCCTATTTTCCTGCCGAACAGGAAACAAGATGGTACGACATGACGGAGAAGATTCCCGAAGGATCAACCACCCGGCTTATGCAAGAACAGGCCAAAAAATATGGGATGGTAATAATAGTGCCGATTTATGAAGAAGAAATTGCAGGTGTTTATTACAACACGGCTGCCGTATTGGACGCTGATGGTGAATACCTCGGCAAATACCGAAAAAGCCACATCCCCCACACGCACCCGGGATTTTGGGAAAAATTTTACTTCAAACCGGGCAATCTCGGGTATCCGGTATTCGAAACCGCTTATGGTCTCGTGGGTGTTTATATCTGCTATGATCGCCATTTTCCGGAAGGCGCCCGCGCCCTGGGTTTGAACGGGGCGGAGATTGTTTTTAATCCATCAGCGACCGTAGCCGGCCTGTCCGAATATTTGTGGAAACTGGAACAACCGGCGCATGCCGTGGCCAATGGTTACTTTGTCGGTGCAATTAATCGGGTGGGGCATGAACTCCCATGGGATATTGGTGAATTCTACGGAACCAGCTATTTCTGTGACCCCCGGGGACAGATTGTTGCTGAAGGTTCGCGGGATAAAGATGAGCTGGTAATAGCGGATCTCGATTTTGATATGATCCGTGAAGTCCGCAATGTTTGGCAATTTTTCAGGGATCGCCGTCCGGAAACATATGACGAGATGGTAGATTTTTTGCCCTAAGGGCTCCAATCACAGGCGATTCTGTTTAACTGCTTAAAAGAGGAAAAGGAATAAATCAATGAAGAATACAGATCAAATTATTCAAGAGTTCGCAGCTCATACTTACGGCACCTGGAACCGGCAGAACGCCTGGAAAAACCCGCTCCTGATAACGGATGCCGAAGGGGTCTATATGTATGATGATAAAGGGAAGTCTTATCTCGATTTTTCTTCCCAATTGATGTGCTCCAATCTGGGTCATAAAAATAGAAACATAATTGAGGCCATTGTCAAACAGGCCGAAAAATTACCCTATGTGGCACCGGGATTTGCCAATGAAGCCAGTATCGCGGCGGTTGAAGCACTGCGCAAGGTCCTGCCCAAAGGGGTTGACAAACTCTTTTTTTCAACAAGTGGAACCGAAGCCAATGAGGCGGCTTTAAAAATGACCAGGCAATTCAAAGCGCCGGCCTATAAAGTCATTTCCCGCTATCATTCCTATCACGGCGCCACGCCGGCCGGCGCTGCTTTAACCGGGGATCCCCGACGCTGGTATGCCGAGCGAGCCCGTTATACCGTTGAAGGCGTTCGCTTTGCCCCCGACCACTATTGCTACCGCTGCCCTTTTGATTTGGAATATGCGGGCTGCCAGGTCCAGTGTGTCCGTTATCTGGATTATATGATAAAAGAAGAAGGGAATGTGGCCGCGATGATTGTCGAACCGGTCGTCGGGACCAATGGCCGCATCGTACCGCCACCGGAATATTTTCCCATGTTGCGTAAAATCTGCGATGAGAATGGCGTATTGCTTATCGTCGATGAAGTCATGAGCGGCTGGTTTAGAACCGGAAAGGCATTTGCCATAGAGCATTGGAATGTGATTCCGGATATCCTCACCACCGCAAAAGGATCCACCGGGGCTTATACCCCGGTTGGGATTACCGCCTCCAATGCCAAGGTCGCCAAATTTTTTGAGGATGAATTATATTGCCACGGACATACCTATGCCTATCATCCCCTGGCATCAGCAGCGATTCCAGCCGCTGTCGCGGAGTATGAAAAATTGGTGGATTCCGGTCTTCTCCAGAAAGCGAGCCGGCATCTGCAAGAGAAACTCTACCAATTGGCGGATAAGCACATCTGCATCGGGGATGTGAGGGGCATCGGGCACTTTTGGGCCCTTGAAATCGTAAAAAACCGCCAAACCAAGGAACCGTTTGATGTTAAAGCAGACAAACTAAGCGGCAAGGTACTCATGACCGGCAAAATTGCAGCTGATGCCATGCAGAATGGTGTGTATGTGGCGGCCTGGTATGACACGCTGATAATCGCCCCGCCTCTCATCATTACTCCCGGCCAGATCGATGAAGCAATCAGCATTATAGACAAATCCTTAAAAATCGGAGATGCAGAGGCCGTAGGCACAGACGTTCCGCCTTCGCGGAGTTCAGAATACAATAAGTAAGAAGAGCCAGTTTCCAAACCTTTCAGTGGCGAAAGGATTCATGCGTTATCGGCAACTCGAGCAGGCTTTTCAGGAAGAAGGGAAGGGCTTTTCACCCCAGGAAGCCGTAACCGAGGCTGCGCGTTGCATCAAGTGCGAAGATGCACCGTGTTCCAAAGGGTGTCCGGCGGAAATAGAGTGCGCTAAATTCATCCGCCAGATCGCCTCTCGCAATTTCAGGGGTGCCATCCGGGTTATCAAGGAGGATAATATTCTGGCCGGAATCTGTGCCCGTATATGTCCCCAAAAGAATCTGTGTGAAAAAGAATGCAGTTCAGCCGAACTGGCCGATCCGATTCAGATCGGAAGACTGCAACGATTCGTCGCCGACCAGGAAATGAACACGGGGCCGAAACCGTTGAAGTCACTGCCGGAAAAAGAAACCGCCATGGCCGTAGCCGGATCCGGGCCGGCCGGGTTATCTGCAGCTACCTATTTAAAACGGTTGGGATATCGGGTCGACCTTTTCGAGGAGGAGTCATTTTTGGGTGGGATTCTCATGTGCGGCATACCGGCCTACCGTCTTCCCAAACAGATCGTCAAACAAGAAATCGATTATATCCAATCCCTCGGCATACGGATGTTTACCGATCATCCCGTACGAAACCCCGGGGCGTTACTCAAACGCTATAAAGCCGTTTTCCTGGGCACCGGGGTCAGCCGCCCGATTCGGCCTAACATCCCGGGAGAGGAGAACGACGGTGTAATTCAGGCTCTCGAACTTCTTAAAGATTTAAATACAGCGCTTGTTGAAAAACGTGATTTCAATATCGATCTTGGAGATCACGCGGTTGTTATCGGAGGCGGCAATGCCGCCATCGACGCGGCCGTGGCAGCGAAGAAATTGAGGACGACCAAGGTAACGGTTCTTTACCGCCGGTCGGAAAAAGAGATGCCGGCCTGGAGAGAGGAACGTGAATTTGCCAGGCGTCAAGGGGTTGAGATTCAGATCCTGAAAAGCCCGGTGCGATTTGTAGTCGAAGGCGACAGACTGACGGCAGTTGAGTGTATCGAAATGGAGTTAGGGCAAAGGGACGGATCGGGCCGTAAAAGACCTTTGCCGGTAGCGGGGTCAGAGCAATTAATCCCTTGCGACACAGCGATTTTGGCCATCGGTCAGGAACCAGAGCTCGTGTTTAATGGACTGGAAAGGGATGCCAGAGGGCTGATCAAGGTAAATCCGGAGACATTGGCTACCTCTGCAATTGGGATTTACGCCGGAGGGGATCTGATTCGCGGAGGCGACATGGCTGTCAAGGCGGTGAGAGACGGCAAACGCGCCGCATTTGCCATAAATGACTGGTGCCGGTCATCTTCGTATTAGCGTAATTCAAGGAGGTTTTGATTATGAAAATTGGTGGCGATGTTGATTTGAGTGTTGAATTTTGTGAGATTCTTTTTAAAAATCCCTTTATATTATCTTCAGCTCCCCCGACCACCACGGGTGAGATGATGGGCCGGGCGTTTGAGGCCGGCTGGGCAGGTGCCGTTACCAAAACATTGGTTACCGATGCCGGAAGCATCGTTAACGTCACCCCGCGTCTTGCCAGCCTCAGTTTTCCAGGTCCTACCGGCGAGCCCAAAAAAATCTATGCTTTTGAAAATATTGAGCTCGTAACTGACCGTGAATTTTCAGTATGGCTCAAAGAGATCGAGGAGCTCCGCAAAAAATATTCCGAGCATGTCGTGATCGCCAGCATCATGGATGATGCCGGCAAACCGGACGGATGGCAGTTCATGGCCAAAAAATGCGCAGAAGCGGGTGCCCAGATGATTGAGATCAACATGTCCTGTCCCCATGGGATGCCGGAAATGGGGATGGGGGCCGCCATCGGCCAGAATTCGGAACTGGCCGCACGCGTCACCGCTTGGACGGTTGACGTGGTGGATATCCCGGTGATGGCTAAAATGACGCCCAATGTGACCGATGTCGGCGCGGTGGCAAAAGCATGTACGGACGCCGGTGCGCATGCCATTTCTGCCATCAACACGGTGGCCGCCATCATGGGGGTGGATCTGGAAACACTCGTACCGCGACCTTCGGTAGGCGGGTATTCGGCCCACGGGGGTCTGTCGGGGCTGGCGGTCAAACCGATCGCCCTTAAGGCCGTGGCATCGATAGCGCGGGCCACCCAAGCACCTATTTCCGGCATCGGCGGTATCGGCACATGGGAGGACGCGGCCGAGTTTCTGCTGCTGGGTGCTTCGACCCTGCAGGTCTGCAGTTCGGTCATGGCCCAGGGGTACGGCATTGTCGAAGATATGATCGACGGGCTCCAAAATTTCATGGAAGACCAGGGATTCGATACTCTACCGGATATGATCGGGCTTTCGCTGGAGAAGTTAGTGGACCACAACGAACTGAGCCGCGAGGTGCGGCTGACATCATCGGTTAACGCAGAAAGTTGTGTCAAGTGCGACCTTTGTTATGTGAGCTGCCGCGATTCGGGTTACCAGGCCATATCGCTCAAAGGAGACCGGACACCGGAAATTGATAGGGAAAAATGCACCGGGTGTTCGTTGTGTCTGCATGTCTGCCCGGTTTGGGATTGTGTAACGATGGTCCCCCGCTAACCGCAAGCCGTAACGGAATAACAAAGGAGGAGGACAGTATGGACTACAAAATCATAAACGGAACGGTTGTCACTGCCACGGATACTTACCGGGCCGAGGTGGGGATCAGTAACGGCAAGATCAGCCAGATTGCCAAAAAGATCACCGAACCGGCGGCGGTCGTGAATGCCAAAGGACTTTATGTCATGCCGGGGGGAATCGATATCCATACCCATCTGGATATGCCGTTCGGCGGGACCATGTCGGCCGATGATTTCGAAACCGGTACCATTGCGGCCGCGTTCGGGGGAACGACGACCCTGGTCGATTTTGCCATTCAGGCCAAAGGCTGGACCTTAAAACGCGCGCTGAACACATGGATGAAGAAGGCCCAAGGCAAGGCGGTCATCGATTATGGCTTTCATATTGCCATTTGCCACCTGACGCCTAAAGTCATGGCGGAAATCCCCGCCATGGTGGCCGCCGGGGTGTCAAGCTTCAAGTGCTTTTTGGCGTACAAAGGGGTCTTGATGATCGACGACGGGGCGTTGTTTCAGGTCCTGCGGAAGGCCAAATCGGCGGGGGCCCTGGTGATGGTGCATGCGGAAAACGGGGATGTGCTGGATGTGCTCATAAAGGAAATGCTGGCGCAGGGTAAAACGGCGCCCAAATACCACGCCCTCAGCCGGCCGCCGGAAGCCGAAGGCGAAGCCACCGGCCGGGCGATCGCAATGGCTCAGATGGCCGGGGCGCCCATTTACGTGGTGCACCTTTCCTGCAAGGAGGCCTTGGACAAGGTCCAAGCGGCCCGCAACGCCGGGTTTCCGGTTTTGGCCGAAACCTGCCCGCAGTATTTATTGAAATCGTACAAGAGTTACCTTGAGCCGGGATTTCAGGGCGCCAAATACGTCATGTCGCCGCCGCTGCGGGACAAGGCCAACTGGAATATCCTGTGGAAGGCGTTGGTATCCGGAGATCTGCAGGTAGTTTCCACCGACCACTGTCCCTTCAACCTCAAAGGGCAAAAGGACTTGGGTAAAGAGAGCTTCGCCCAGATTCCCAATGGTGCTCCGGGCGTCGAACATCGGCTCATGCTCATGTTCCATGAGGGTGTCAATAAAAAACGGATCGGATTGAATCATTTTGTCGATTTGGTTTCCACCCGGCCGGCCAAACTCTTCGGATTGTATCCCCAAAAGGGTTCCGTGGCCATCGGAAGTGATGCGGACCTATTATTGTTTAACCCCAAGGGGCGCTACCACATCACGGCCAAGAAACAACACCAGAATGTCGATTACACACCCTATGAAGGTTTTAAGGGCAGAGGCGTACCGCAGGTGGTTTTTTCCAAAGGCCGAATCATCGTCCAAAACGGAAAATTTACCGGGCAACCCGGGGCAGGGCGATTCCTGAAGCGCAACCCTTTCCGTTTGACGGCCCTGTAATTTAGTGTTATCAGCAACCTAATTTTTTTGAGTATGATTTTTTAAATTGGGCCAATAGTCCAGAAAGGAGGGATAAGATTTCATTTTACCGAGTCGAAGGGATTTTGTGCACCAACTCATATTTCAATGGATTTCCCACGTTGGGACAAGATTAAAGGAGGGGTAAAATGGCAGAAGAAAAAAAATGGATTATCTATACCATCGAGGATAAGCCACCCTTGGGTGAAAGCATATTCCTCGGGATTCAACACTACCTGACTATGTTCGGGGCAACCGTGTTAATCCCCCTTCTCCTGGGAGGGGCGATGAAGATGCCCCCGGACCAATTGGCACTTCTGATTTCTACCATATTTCTCGTTTCGGGTATTACCACCTGGCTGCAGTCCACCATCGGTAACAAACTTCCGGTGATTCAGGGCGGATCGTTTTCCTTTCTACCGCCAGCCTTCGTGATTATCGGCGCCACGGTAGGCAAAGGCTTGGGATATGAGATCGCCATTCAGCAGATCACCGGGGCCATCATCATCGCATCCTTTTTGGAGATTATTCTGGGATGGTCCGGTATCATGGGGAAAATCAAGAAATACATCGGACCGATTGCCATCGGGCCTACCATCGCCCTGATCGGACTGGCCCTTTACAAGGTCGGTGCACCGGTGGCCTTCTCCGGCGGTAAAGGGGGGAGTTGGCTCGTCGCCGGTGGGGCACTAATCGGTTTGATCGTCTATTCGCAATTTCTAGGGAAAAAATCACGGATCTTTCTGTTGTTTCCGGTCCTTCTGGCCATTTTGACCGGCTGGCTGATCGCCATTATCATTTCCGCGGTCGGTATTGTGGGCCCGGGGCATCCGGCCTATGTTGATTGGGGAAAGGTTGCGGCCGCACCGTGGTTTAGCATCAAACCTTTGCTGCCGTTCAAATGGGGTTTTCCGCAGTTTAAGATCGCCCTGATTTTAGCCATGGTGGCGTCTTACCTGGCATCCATGCTCGAATCCATCGGTGACTATTATGCAGTGGCCCGCATCAGCGAAGCGCCGACACCCACCGCCGACACCATCAGCCGCGGGTTGGGAACCGAGGGGATCGGTTGCTTCATCGCCGGATTGCTGCAAACCTGTAACGGATCAACAACCTACTCCGAAAACATCGGCGCCATCGGCCTGACCCGCGTGGCCAGCCGGTATGTGGTGCGTGTGGGTGCGACCGTGATGATTATTTTGGCCTTTATCACGAAATTCGGGGCCATCTTTACAACCATGCCCGGACCGGTGGTGGGTGCCATGTACTGCGGGCTTTTCGGTATGATTGCCGCGGTCGGTCTGTCCAACCTGGTCCTTTGCGACATGCAATCTTCGCGGAACCTATTCATCATCGGGTTAGCCTTTTTCATGGGTCTGAGCATGCCCGAATATTTTGATAAGTTTCCGTTGGGCGCCGACTGGCCGGTGGGCATCAAATGGTTCGGTGATTGTGTAACCACCATCGGCAAGACCGGTATGGCCGTTGGCGGAATTATCGGCTTGCTATTGGATAATCTTGTCCCGGGTACTGATGAGGAAAGAGGATTGACGGCCTGGGCTGATGCCGACGCCTAATTATTCTAATTAATTTTAAGACATCCAAAAAGGGGTTCTCGCAGAACCCCTTTTTTAATGCACATGACGGGAATGAAAATTTTATGGGTGAACCCACGTTTTGGATATCCCCAAAGCGCTCACAAAACTAACTTTTGCCCCAATTGAGCGATTTCAGTGGACATCTGTAAAAAAGCAGAGAACCATCCTTAGATTCATTTTATTACCTGAATTTTGCACGAGTTGGGGGTTTCCATGTGCAAGGCACTTAAGGGTGAAGATGTAGTGTACTACTTCGAACCCTTAATAACGCAGC
>CAZNFS010000032.1:0-22386 GCA_964572695.1 uncultured Desulfobacteraceae bacterium | reverse complement strand
GAAGCCCAATCCCAAAAAGACGAATTAACGCTTTACAAAGGACCGGTGACCATGGTGGTCATGAATAAATTTCCTTACATTAATGGTCATTTACTGGTCGCAACACGGCGTCATATTGCCGCCCTGGAACAACTCAGCAAAAGCGAGATGGGCGAACTGCTCATGACGGTTGAGAAATCGATCGCTATATTAAAGCAGGAAATGAAGCCGGATGGATTTAATGTCGGCTTAAACCTGGGGAAAGTCGCCGGGGCCGGGATCGAAGAACATCTTCATTTCCATATCGTACCGAGATGGTTGGGAGATACGAACGCCCTGACGGTTTTTGCAGATGTGCGCGTCATCCCTGAACATATCAAAGCAACACATCGGAATTTAAAACCATACTTCGACAAATTAAGATAACGCTGTACATCTAAGGAGACACATATGCAAAAAGTTAAAGTCATCATCTGGGCGCTGGTTGTAGGGTTTATTGTATTGGCTGTTTTTCAGAACCAGAATTACTTTATATCCGAGCAGCAGTTTTCATTAAATCTTTTTGTGACCAAATACCAGACACCCGCTTTGGCTAATGGTTTGATCGTATTTGTCAGCTTTGTGCTGGGGTTGTTGATCGCCTATTTTTTCAATCTCACGGAACGTCTTCGGACCCGCAAAGCGACTAAAAAGCTAAATGCAACCATTGCTTCTAATCAGACTGACTTGTCAGCGTTGAGAGGTGAACTGGCGGCCTTTAAGCATAATTCTTCCGAAGAGATCCCTGACAGCCAGGAGAAAGCCGATTAACCCCGGCCCAGGATCATTGTGTAAGCCTCGTCCACTTGAAAAAAAGGTTACCCTCTATGAGTTCAATGGGGCGGTATATCTTAAACTGATCCGATCTATAAAATGACGCCTTCCAAAGTAACCCCCATGTTCAGGCAGTATTTGTCCATCAAGGCCAAATACGCCGATGCATTGCTTTTTTACCGCATGGGGGATTTTTATGAAATGTTTTTTCAAGATGCAGAGATTGCATCACCGATTCTTGAAATCGCATTAACCTCACGCAATAAAAAAGATAAATCACCGGTTCCCATGTGCGGCGTACCGGTGCGCTCCATTAAAGGTTATATTGCCCGGCTTATTGAGAATGGTCACAAAGTGGCCGTTTGTGATCAAATCGAAGATGCGGCCCGGGCCAAGGGGCTGGTCAAACGTGATGTGGTCAGGGTTATTACGCCGGGGATGATCCTTGACGACGAATATCTGGATGAAAAATCAAATAATTACATCCTGTCTCTTTATCAGCGCGACCGTTTGGCGGGGGTGTCGTTTTTAGATATTTCAACCGGAACCTTTCGTGTGGCCGAATCAGCGGATATCGACGCTGTGGTCGAAGAGGCGTTGCGCATCGGGCCCAAGGAAATTCTCCTGCCCGAATCATTTCGCAATGACCGGCAGGATCTCCTCGCGTCAAAAATACAGCGGGTTTTTTCCGAAAAGCCGATCACCTTTTTAGATGAAAAAGCGTTCGGTTATCAAAGCGGCCGCCGCCGCCTGATCGAACAATTCAAAACACTTTCGCTGGAAGGTTTCGGCTGCGAAAACCTAAAGACCGGGATCTGTGCGGCCGGGGCCCTGCTGCACTATGTGCGTGAAACCCAAAAACAGCAGGTCGAACATCTTGTCGGTATCGAAACCTATCTGCCCCATAATTACCTTTGGCTGGATGACACCAGCAGCCGCAATCTGGAACTGATGAACAACATCCGCACGGGCTCGCGTATCGGAACCCTTATCGGGATCATTGATCGAACCGTGACGGCAATGGGTGCCAGGCTTTTAAAAAGCTGGATGCGGTATCCTCTCAAAGCGGAACAGGAGATCAAGGCCCGGCTGGATGCCGTGGAGGAGGCCAAGGGGAATCTGCAGCAGCGCAAACATATTCGCGAGCAATTAAAATCAGTGTACGACCTGGAACGTCTCGGAAGCAAAATTGTCATGGGGCAGGCCAATGCGCGTGATCTGATAGCGCTCAAGCGATCATTGGGGCAGATCCCGGAAATATGGGCGGTACTGTCGATGTTTGAAGCCAAAGCCCTGAAACCCCCGGTGGATCCGCAGCGCCTGCTCGAACTGGCAGGTCTGATCAGCGATGCCATCCGTGAAGATGCGCCCCTCACAATCCATGAGGGCGGGATCATAAAAGAAGGCTTTAATGCCGAACTGGATGAGCTGATCGGAATCAGCCGGGATGGCAAAAGCTGGCTTGCAAAACTGGAAGTCCAGGAAAAACGAACGACAGGCATTAATTCACTCAAAGTCAGTTATAATCGGGTATTTGGGTATTATATTGAAATCCCCAAAAGCCGCGCCCAATCGGTTCCGCCCTATTATGTTCGCAAACAGACCCTGGTGAATGCGGAGCGATATATCACCGATGAGCTTAAACAGTACGAGCACAAGGTGCTGGGAGCCGAAGAAAAACGCGCATCGCTTGAGTATCGTATCTTTAATGATATCCGCGCCGAGGTGGCAAAAAGAAATGAAGTCCTCCAGGCCGCAGCGAGGTTTTTGGCAACGCTTGACTGCCTTATGTCCCTGGCCGAAGTCGCCGATCATAACAATTATAACCGGCCTCAAATCACTACCGACGGATCTATATTGATTGAGGAAGGCCGACACCCGGTCGTTGAAAAAATGATTACCGGTGAACGATTTGTACCCAACAGCATCAGATTGGATAATCAAGAGGAGCAGATTCTGATCATTACGGGGCCTAATATGGCGGGTAAATCAACGGTATTGCGGCAGGTTGCGCTAATGATACTCATGGCGCAGATGGGATCTTTTGTTCCGGCGGTTTCGGCTTCCATCAGCATTACCGATCGAATATTCACCCGCGTAGGTGCGTTGGACAACCTGTCCCAGGGGCAGAGCACCTTCCTGGTCGAAATGGAGGAAACCGCCAATATTTTAAACAACGCCACTGATATGAGCCTCGTGATAATGGATGAAATCGGAAGAGGAACGAGTACATTTGACGGGCTTTCCATCGCCTGGGCCGTAGCCGAATATCTGCACGATTTAAAGGGCAACGGTGTAAAGACGCTATTTGCCACACACTATCATGAGCTGACGGAGCTGGCGCTGATAAAACCGCGCATTAAAAATTACAACATTGCGGTAAAAGAGTGGAATGATGAAATTATTTTTTTGAGAAAGCTAGTTGCAGGGGGCACCAATCGAAGTTACGGTATTGAGGTGGCACGTTTAGCCGGTATTCCCGATGCGGTTGTCGAACAGGCCAAACGAATTTTGTTCAAAATTGAAAACAGTGCTCAAAAAATGCCGAGTCCATCAAGCATCGCCAAAGAAGGTGAGGGGGCTCAGCAAGACCAGGTTCAATTGGGCCTTTTTCCGCAACCTGAGCAATGGGTCATTGAAAAAATCAGTCAGATCGACGTATCCAAAATGACACCCCTGGATGCGCTTAACTGCCTGAATGAATTAAAAGAGAAAGTGCGCCATTTGGCAGCCCGATGACAACGAGACCGGCAATTATCTGCCACTCATAGTTAGAGATCCGATTTTTTTGGAACGACCATGTCCGACACAAAAAAGCTCATATTCTTAATAGCGGTCTGTGCCGTTGTTCTGCTGATCCAGCCGTTACGGTCTGTGGCGCAAACGGCAAAAGGCGAGTATTTCGAGGCCGAGGCTTGTTATAATGAACTTTCGAAAAATCCCCCCAAACAGAAATATCGCAAAAACTGGCTGCGGTGCATCGATAAATTCCAGGGCGTTTATAAAAAAAATCCACAGGGTTCCTGGGCGGCTGCAGGCATGTACATGTCCGGGGTACTGTATAGAGAGCTCTACCGGCACTCAAAGCACGATATCGACCGGAAAGAGGCGCTTGATATCTTTGAGCGCGTTTTAAAACGCTTCCCTAAAAGCAGGTACTCACAAAAAGCTGCCGATGCGCTGCAGGAAATTAAGCAGGCCGAAAAGACTGCCAATATCCCTAAGAAGGTGAAGCGCAAGCCAAAAGATTCACGGGCGCCGGATGCAATTTCAGAACTGATTAAGAAATCGAGTCGTCCTAAATCCGGGCAGTCATCCGGCAAAGGAAAAACAGGCCTTCCGGGCAATTCGGTGACCGGGGTTCGGTTTTGGTCCAATCCGACCTATACACGGGTGGTTGTGGATGCGAAAAGCGAAACCGGTTACACACACAGGCTCCTCAGAAAGGATCCTTCGATTAACGTGGCCCACCAGCGGCTTTACATCGATTTAAAAAATACCCGCCTGGGTAAGAAGATCCCGAAATTTATTCCGATTCATGACAATTTGCTTTTGGACGTGCGGGCGGGGCAGTATCAGAAGGATCTCGTACGCGTGGTCGTCGATTTAAAATCGTTTCGGGATTATAAAATCTTTTCGCTAAAAAATCCCTTTCGAATCGTCATCGATGTGTGGGGCGCCGATAAACGCAAACTTGCCAAGGCAAAGCCAAAACCGGTTACAGCAAAGCCGGGTCAGGTTCCGAAAACAAAACCGCAGCCTAAAAAGGATCGGGCCAAATTTAAAAAACCCACTAAAAAAGTTCCCAAAGGAGCGCTGGCCCGGCAACTGGCACTTGGGGTACGCAAAATAGTCATCGATCCCGGGCATGGGGGCAGAGATTACGGTGCGCCCGGTTATTTAAAAGGGGTGCATGAAAAGAAAGTCGTGATGGCAATTGCCAGACGACTGGCCCGAAAGATTCGGGCCGAACTAAAATGCGAAGTTGTCTTGACGCGCACCAAAGATCGGTATTTGACGCTTGAAGAACGAACGGCCATTGCCAATACGAAAAATGCGGATCTGTTTATTTCCATACACGCCAATTCCCACCGTGATCGACGAGCGTACGGTATTGAGACCTATTTCTTGAATTTAGCGACTGACGAAGAGTCGATCCGGGTGGCAGCACGTGAAAATGCCACTTCAACCAAAAATATCAGTGATCTCCAGACCATTTTGAACGATCTGATGCAAAACGCCAAAGTGAATGAATCGAGCCGCCTGGCCACCCTTGTTCAGGGATCCATCCACAAGCGCCTTAAGACAAAATACAGCCGGGTTAAAAACAAAGGCGTCAAACAGGCACCTTTTTATGTTTTGCTGGGCGCCCAGATGCCCGCTGTACTAGTTGAAACGTCCTTTATCAGTAATGCCAGAGAATGTAAACGATTGGTAAATGCTAAGTATCAGGAGCAGCTGGCTGCAGGAATCGTTCAGGGGATCCGAAATTATATCAAAGTGATCCATCCGGCCGCCTTAAAAAAGACGGGTTCGCGAAGCGCCTCCAAAGGGTGATCCTGCCCGGCCGCGGCCAGGCGCGCATTCATGAAGGAATTCCTTAAAGCCGTATCCCAATGTCAGAAAGTAAGCCATCATCAACGCCACCGTTTAACCCTTACCTGGCGCTTGTCAGCGGGACTCTGGCCGTATCGACCGGGGCGATTTTCGCACGCCTGGCAGATGCCCCGGCGCTGGTAACGGCCGCCTACCGCATGGGCCTGGCAACACTGATTCTGTTCCCTTTTGCCTGGGTTAAGGCGCGCGATGAATTGCGCCATCTTTCTCCCCGCGATATGGGATTTGCGGTGCTGGCGGGTTTTTTTTTAGCGCTTCATTTTGCGGCCTGGATTTCATCTTTAGATTATACTTCGGTGGCCAACAGTGTGGTGCTGGTCAACACCAATCCCCTGTGGGTGGGGCTATTAACTCCGCTCATCACCAAAGACCGGTTAAAAAGGGCCGTGGTGATCAGCATTATCGTCAGCGTATCCGGCGGGGTGATCATAGGTTTCGATGATTACCATAGCGGCGGTCAGGCCCTATGGGGTGATCTGCTGGCATTGGCGGGAAGTGTTTGCGCGGCGCTTTATCTCCTTTTGGGCCGCAACCTTCGCCTGCGCCTTTCCCTGATGGCTTATGTCAGCGTCTGCTATGCAAGTGCCGCCGTCATCCTGTGGATTTTGGTGATCATTCTTCAAAAGCCGGTGACCGGATTTGGTGGAACTACCTATGTGGCATTTGGCGGAATGGCTCTTATCAGCCAGGTGATCGGCCATACGAGTTACAATTGGGCCCTCAGATGGTTTAGTGCCGGCATCATCGCGATAAGCCTTCTGGGAGAGCCGATTGGGAGCACGATTCTGGCCTATTTTATCTTTGGGGAAGGATTGACGCTCCTGAAAACAGTCGGCGGTGCCCTGATACTGGGGGCAATTTATCTGGCGGCCCAAAGTGAAAAAAATAAACCCAGACCCGATCAAATCCTGTCCAATATAGCGCGGCAGCAGCCTTAATGGCCAAGAAGAGAGCGTTGCGGTTTGACAAAGTGCGCTTTTAATGGTTTATCCCGAAATTAAGAAGAGGCGATAAGGACCGGTTCAGGGATGGGGTAACGCTGTTTGGTTGCGCGGCTCGTTTGGTTTAGCGTTGTTCGGCTTTTGGCCTGAGTTCAAGCCGAAGGGTTGCGTTTTCTTGTCGATGCACCTATGACGACTACCGATACGAGCAGGGTAACCGTTTACCGAGAACCGCTACACAAATTAGGTCATAATAGATGGAGGGAAGAATGGATTTTGAAAACATTACTTATCAGGTTGAGGACGGAATTGCGTTGATAACTTTCAACCGGCCCAAAGCGCTGAATGCCTTAAACGGGCCTCTGCTGGATGATTTTTCAAGGGCCCTTGACGACGTGGCCGGCAACGATCAGATCCGCATTCTTATTTTGACGGGAGCCGGCGAAAAGGCGTTTGTGGCAGGTGCCGATATTAATGAGCTGGCCACTTTTGATCCGCTGGGGGCCAAATTTTTCTCAAAAAAGGGACATACCATTATCAATAAACTGGGAGAATTGCCGATTCCGGTCATTGCGGCCGTAAATGGCTTTGCACTCGGCGGCGGAACCGAAATCGCAATTGCCTGCGATTTTATCTATGCCTCCGAAAACGCGATGTTCGGTCAACCGGAGATCAATCTGGGCCTTATTCCCGGGTTTGGCGGAACCCAGAGGCTTCCCCGCTTGATCGGCCCCAATCTGGCCAAAGAATTCATTTATACCGGTAAAATGGTTCCGGCCGGCGAGGCCCGGGATATCGGCCTTGTGAACAAGATCTGTCCGCCGGAGAGTCTTATGGATGAAGTGACCAAAACCGCCAAATTGATGATGTCAAAGGGAAGGGTCTCGCTGCGGGCGGCAAAGGAGGCCGTAAACAACGGCTTAAACGTTGACCTGTCTACAGCCCTGGACATCGAGGTCGACACGTTTTCACTCTGTTTTGCAAGTGAAGATGCCAAGGAGGGCACAACCGCATTTCTCGAAAAGCGCAAGGCCGAATTTCAAGGAAAATACAAATAGTGTCATTTCGTATTATATTGGCTGGTTAGGGGATCATCAGGGATTCGATTTCGCGTTTGACACAAACTTGTCGAACTTATATATTAACTAATGAGTCACACTTGCCGATGGCTCACAACAAAGAAAAAATCCAGTTGGGGTGGGGCGTGCTGCTGCTTTTGGCCGGTATAGGCGTTTTTTTCCGGATCCCGCAGGTGATGCCCAAAATCGAACAAATTGATCAATTTGCTTCGGTAACCCTTTTTATCAAATTTTGCTTCTATCTTATGGGAGCGCTCCTTATCGGCGGCGGGCTGAAGAAGATCTATGAAAACTGCCAAAAAAAGGAATAGTTTTTGGAAACTGCAATGCTAAAGAAAAGCGGCAATAAAAGCGGCCAGGGGTTGAATGTCAACATCTTAAAATCAGAAGTAGAATATCGCACAAAACTCCAAGCCATCGCCAATAAAATTCACGCTGCACCGAATCTGGATGATATTTTAGTTAATTTGATTGAGGAAATTGCGTCACTGTTTGAGGCGGAGCGGATTACGGTTTACGTGGTGGACGGCGTTAAAAGAGAACTAACCTCACGTTTCAAGTCAGGGGATGAGATTGCAGAAATACGGCTGCCGATTTCGAATAACAGTATCGCCGGTCATGCGGCCTTGAGCAAGCGGCTCCTTAACATCAAAAATGTATATGACGCCAAAGAACTGACGGCCATAGACCCGGTGTTAAAGTTTGATAAAAGCTGGGATCAAAAATCAGGCTTTACGACCAAGCAGGTTCTGGCACTGCCGATCATTTTCCAGAAGTACCTCCTGGGCGCCATCCAGTTGATCAACCGCACAGACGGCCAGTCTTTTACCAAAATCGATGAGCAGTATGCCAAAGAGCTGGCCAAGGTGGCGGGCATCGCCTTTTACAACCAGAAGCGGATGGCGCGCCGCCGAGCCAGCAAGTTCGATTATCTGCTGCAAAACCATCTGATCACCCAAAAAGAGCTGGAACGGGCCGTAGGCGAAGCCCGCCAGGCCAAGGAGGCCATCGAATCGATACTCATCAGCAACTATAAAGTTCAGAAGAAAAATGTCGGTCAGTCCCTGAGCGAATTTTATAAAACCCCTTTTATCGAATATAATGCGAATGCGGCGATTCCCGGTGAGCTTCTGGTGGGACTGAAGGTCCCTTTTATGAAAAACAATTGCTGGGTCCCGATTCGGAAAGAAGATAAAAAAATCGTGATTGCCGTGGATAATCCGCATGATCTGCGGAAGATCGATGAAATTAAGACGCTTTTTTCAGGCAAAGAGTTATCCTTTGCGGTCGCCCTCCGAAAAGACATCCTCGATTTTATTGCCCTGTTTACACAGGGTGAAAAAGAGATGGCGGCCATCGATGACATTCTCCAGCAACTACAGGAAGAATCCGTCGAGATCGATGAGGCGGCCGCCGCCGTCGGAGAAGAAGACAGCGCCGTGGTTCAGCTGGTCAACAAGATCATTTTGGATGCCCATGCCCGCGATGCCTCGGATATCCACATCGAGCCCTATCCCGGCAAACAAAACACGCGCGTCCGGATTCGAGTCGATGGGAACTGTACGCTCTACCAGACGATCCCCTTCAGCTACAAAGGTGCCGTTGTATCGCGTATTAAGATCATGTCTGATCTCGATATCGCCGAACGCCGAAAACCCCAAGACGGCAAGATCAAATTTATGAAATACGGCGGCAAGGACATCGAACTGCGGGTGGCCACGGTCCCGACCCAGGGGGGGCTGGAAGACATCGTGATGCGTATCCTGGCCGCCGGCGAGCCGATTCCCCTGGACAAAATGGGTTTTTCCAAAAAGAATTTCGATGATTTCGTCAGTATCGTCATCCAGCCGTATGGTATTATATTCGTTTGCGGACCCACGGGTTCAGGCAAGACGACCACTCTCCATTCCGCTTTGGGGTACATCAATAAAACCGAAACCAAAATCTGGACCGCCGAGGACCCGGTCGAAATTACCCAGGCCGGTTTGAGGCAGGTTCAGGTGCAGCCCAAGATCGGGTTTGACTTTGCCGCTGCCATGCGGGCCTTTCTAAGGGCGGATCCGGATGTGATTATGGTGGGTGAAATGCGGGATAAAGAAACCACCTCCATGGGGATTGAGGCGTCCCTGACGGGGCATCTGGTGCTTTCCACGCTCCACACAAACAGCGCTCCGGAGAGTATTACACGGTTGCTTGATATGGGGATGGATCCCTTTAACTTTTCCGATGCCATTCTTGGTATCCTGGCGCAACGACTGGTGCGCACGCTCTGCAAGGATTGTAAAAAGGAGTATCTGCCTTCAAAAGAAGAATATGAAGAACTGGTGCGAGAATACGATCCCGAAGCCTTTAAAAAGAATCTAAAGATCCCTTATAAGAAAGATTTGGTCCTATATAAAGCGGCGGGTTGCGGCAAATGCAACAATACCGGGTATCGCGGACGCATGGGGATCCACGAGCTTTTGATGGGAACCGACGAAATGAAAAAACTGATTCAAAACAATGCCAGGATGGAGGATCTTCGGAATCAGGCGCTTTCGGACGGGATGACAACATTGAAGCAAGATGGGGTTGAAAAAATTTTCGCCGGCCGCACGGATCTTCTACAAGTCAGAAAAGTCTGCATCAAATAACCCTCTAAAAGCCCCGGTGGACGGTTGCGCTGCTCGTATCGGTAGCCGTCATAGGGGTACCGGCAAAAAAACGCAATCCTTCGGTTTGAGATTTATTCGGACCGAGCTCATGCTCGAGAACAGGTCGAAAGCCGACCAACGCTAAACGAAACGAGCTGCGCTACCGAACAATGCTACTCGTCACCCCCCAAGACCGCCTGATTTGGCTGCCTGGCGGTATTTTTTCAGTTGCCCCTCATAATAGGTTCTTTTTTTGGGATCCAACTCAAGGGCCCGTATCCCGGCCGCTACCGCCTCCTCATATCTTTCGTTCACATAGTAGCTTTCAGCCAGCGTGTCCAGAATATGAGGGACTGTTTGCAGGCTGGCGGCCTTCGAAGCAAGGGCAAGCGCCCTTTGCGGATCTTTAAAGTTTTCATCCTCACAGGTGGCCAGCAGCCAGGCGAGATTATTCAATGCTCTGGGGTTGACGGCATCGAGCGTGAGGGAACGTTCATAAGCCGTCACTGCCGGGGCATATTTATTTTTACTGTAATACAGATCGCCCAACAGGGCATGCAGATTTGTGTTATCGGGTGTTTGGTCAATTTCTCTTAAAAGGGCTTTTTCAAAAAAATGGGCATTTATTTTTTTCCCGGTTTCGCCGAAATTTAAATTGTAACCGATCACCCCGATGAGAAAAATAGCGCTCAAAAAAAGCGCAATGCTCCGGAGTACCTTGCGGTCCTGGCGGTCGATCCATGATCGGTCAGCTTCGCATCGACTCAAATAGTCGACCCGCTGCTGAATGCTGAAATGATGCCAGTTGGGCCGATCAGGAGGCTGGCCGCTGGTGAGAGCGATTTTATTCAGGGTCGATATCAGGGGAACCGCACTGTCGAAAATAGAGAACACGTAAGTATCGGCCTGCCGTTCGAAGTTGCGCATAAAAAATCCAAAGATATAGCGGAAGTAAATTAAAAAAATGACGATCATGATCAGGCTGAAAAGGGTGGAAACAACGGCGGCCTGATTGAAACTGGTGTTATTCAAGAGCTTGTAAACCGGATCGGCATAAATAATAAAATAGATAATCAGATCAAAGGTGGCATATGAAAGCACCATGTAGCCTGCAAAAAAGAGCAGGTAGAAAAGGAGATGTTTTTTCTTGATGTGACCGATCTCATGCGCAATGACAGCATCTATTTCGTTCGGTTCCAGAGATCGCAAAAGCGCGCCGGTGACCAGAATGTAACGAAATTTTTTGATAAGCCCCATTACCCCGGCGGTAATCATGCGGCCGCTGAAAATCGGCCAGTACAGGATGTCGGCATATTCAAGGGCGGCTTTGCGGCACACCGCTTCAATCTGTTTGCGCCTTTGGCCGGGCTCAAGCGGCTGGCAGCGCCAGAATTTTTGGATCAAAAAAGGCCCCACAATGGCGACCAGTAAAAGAAAGATAAGAAAATAGGCGATTTCGCCCTCGGTGGTGGCCAGGATGCGCTTGGGAATCTGAAAGGGGAGGATATTGATAATATCGGAAATCCCCGAAAGAAGAAGCCAGGGAAGCAGTACCGGGACCGAGATCGAGATGTTTGAGAGGATATAAGAGCGTCGCGAAATATCGGATCGATAGAGGATGTTTTGAGTGTCGTAGGCAAAGGTCCAGATAATGGCCAGATACGATATGAACAGCATCAGAAAAATCAGGGCGGTCAGCGTCGGCATCAAAGATAACAGGGGCATCCGCAGGAGAAATGAAGAAAGGTTCAGGCCGTAAATATTGATGGCAAAGAGGAGAATCGCCAGCACCGAAAGCCGGGTCTGACTCGATGTGAATCGGTCGTCAAGGCGCGCAAAGCTGTCCCGGGCGACACGTGAATTAATCCGCTTAAACTGGAGCCGGACAAACCACCCGAAGAGCAGAATTAAGAGGAAAAATAACAACAACGCCTCAAATAAGGTGAAATTCGTACTTTCGGCCGGCTGATAGGTGGCGTAAATCAGCAGAGCGATGATGAGATATATGAAATTGCCAAACATAACAAAACCTGATTTATGCGGTTTTCGATTGCGCCGTTTGGATCTTCAACGGCCTGTAAAATCGTTCTTTCTCGCTGTAGATACAACCGCAGTACTGTTGGCGGTATAGCCCCAGACGTTTGGACTCTTCAATGCCGCTTTTCCATCCCGCGCGAAAATCCTGGTAGTAAAATGGTATGCCGACACGTTTTCCGATTGACTCTCCGATCGCTTTGACGAGGTCGTGTTTTTGAAACTTGCTATATAGAAGGGTGGTGGAAAAAGAATCGAACTTCCCCCGTCGGGCGATATGGGCGGCGGCACTGAGACGGGCATGGTAGCAATAGGTACACCGGTCGGTTTCACGGAAGGCGATATTCTGTAAAAACCCCTCCAGATCGTAGTCTTCCTGGTAGACGACGCGAAGATCAATCATGCGGGCATAGGTTTGGAGCGTCTCCTGGCGTTTAAGACATTCCGTAAAAGGGTGAATATTATGCCGATAAAAAAATCCCATCACATCCAATCCGTCTTCGCGCAGGGCTTGGATGGGGTAAATGGCGCAGGGCGCACAGCAGGTGTGAAGCAGAATTTTCAATTTCTTGAACCAAAAATAGCGGTTCCGATACGAACCATTGTCGCACCTTCCTCTATGGCCGCCTCAAAATCTCCCGTCATGCCCATTGACAGTTCATCCATCAGAATGCGAGGTATTTGCCGGGCGATGATTTCGTGACGCATTTCACGCAGGGCTCCAAAGAAGGGCCGCGCCTTTTGAGGCTGATCAAAGAATGGCGGCATGGTCATAAGACCTTTGACCTGGATATTTTCCAGCTGACTGATTTCTTTTAACAGCCTGATGGTCTCTTTGGGGTCAGATCCGGATTTGGTGAGCTCCCCGCTAATATTCACTTGTATCAGAACGGACTGTATCTTGGCGTTCTTTTGAGCCTGTTTGTTCAATTCGCGGGCCAGTTTGGTACTGCCGACCGTATGAATCAAATCAAAAAGACGTACGGCATATTTGGCCTTGTTTGTCTGCAGGTGGCCGATAAGATGCCATGACACATCGAAAGAAGAAAGCGTGTTGATTTTTTCCCGGGCTTCCTGAACGTAATTTTCCCCCAGGGTTGTCACGCCCGCTCTAATTGCTTCTTCCACACGCGAAGCCGGGATTGTTTTGCTTACCCCCACGAGCCGAATCGATTCAGGGTCGCGTCCACAGGCCGTAGCGGCTCGGTTAATACGGTTTTGGATATTTTTTAGTCTATCTTCCACGCCTGCCTCCCGGTTTAAGAACATTGACGGATTGCTTTTGTCCGCTCCGAACTGCGCAAGTTTTCGGTTTCGGTGTCCAAATCGAATACCCCTTCTTTGATAAGCAGTTCAACCACTTCACAGACAGGGAGTCCGACAACGTTGGTGTATGATCCGTTTATGTGCTTAACCAAAAAAGAACCAAGCCCTTGAATGGCGTAGGCACCCGCTTTGTCGAACGGTTCAGCGGTATGAACATACCATTCGATTTCTTTGGCGGTCAGTTTTTTGAATGCGACTTCAGTCGTAGCGACATCGGAATATTTTTTGTGCTTTGCCTCACAGTATATGGCATAGCCTGTTAGAACCTTGTGGATTTTTCCGCTCAGCCGTTTGAGCATGGTGCGCGCTTCCGACCGCGAGCCGGGTTTACCGAGAATCGAACCGTCGCTAAGAACAACCGTGTCGGCGCCTATGACCCAGCTTTGGGGATGGCGATGGGAAATGTCCCCGGCTTTACCCTCCGCCAGGGTTTTAACGAAAGCCGCAGGAGATGACGGCGAAACCGAGCTTTCGTCAAAATGGCTGGGGATCACCGAAAAGGAGAGGCCCGCCTGATTTAATAAATAGCGGCGGCGCGGGGATTTAGAAGCCAGAATCAGGAGTGGATCGGGGGATCTATTTTGCATTGGTGCCTATTATCAAAAGCAAGGGGGTTTGACAAGGTGCAAGGCGGCAGCTATCAAATCTCCCCATTTGAGTTTGAGCCAGAGATCGGCCGGAATGCGGTGTTTTCAAACCGGCCCGGATTTCTTCTTTTTTAAGCGTGAGTTTTGCATTGTATGTCTTTTTTGAGCCGATAGAACACTTTTACGCATACGTACGGAGAGCGGTGTCACTTCAACCAGTTCATCATGGCGGATAAAACTGATCGTCTGCTCGAGAGTGAGCGGCTTAATCGGTGCGAGAATAACGTTTTCGTCTCTTCCCGATGCCCGCATGTTGCTCAGTTTTTTTTCCTTGCAGGGATTCACATCGATATCCTGACCGCGATTATGTTCCCCCACGATCATGCCGGCATAAACCGGATCTCCCGGGAGGACAAATAGCCGTCCGCGCGGTTCAAGATTAAACAGCGCGTAAGGAACTGATTTTCCGGTCCGGTCCGCAACGATTGAACCGGTGAAACGGCTGGGGCAGTCTCCCCGGTAGTCTCCATAACCGTCAAAAAGGGTATGCATAATGCCGGTTCCCCGGGTGTCTGTCAGAAACTCGTCCCGATATCCGATCAGAGCCCTTGAAGGGACTGAAAATTCAATCCTGACCCGGCCCTTGCCGTTGTTGACCAGGTTGGACATTTTACCTTTGCGAAAGGAAAGCTTTTCAGTGACAACGCCTAAAAACTGTTCTTCACAGTCAATAAGCAATTGTTCAATCGGTTCCCGCTTTTTGCCGTTTTCGTATTGATAGATGACTTCCGGTCTGCCCACACAGAATTCAAACCCCTCACGCCGCATGGTTTCGATTAATATGGACAGTTGAAATTCTCCCCGGCCTTTAACCAGAATACTGTCCATTTCGGAAGTTTCCTCCACCTCGATGGCAACATTCATAAGGGTTTCTTTTTGCAGGCGTGCCCTGATACGGCTCGATTGGACATATTTACCTTCTTTGCCGCTAAAAGGGGAATCGTTAATGGCAAATTTCATGGCGACAATGGGTTTATCTACCCTGATCCGGGGCAGCGGGTGTAAATTATCCTGATTACAGATCGTGTCGCCTATCTTCACGTCTTCAATCCCTGCCAGGACAATAATATCTCCGGGTTGAACTTTTTCAGTGACTTCCTTTAACTGTATGCCGTCGTATATTTGCAGTTTAGATACTTTGAGCTGAACATTTTTACTGTTCTCCCCGATGCAGAATAAAACATCACGGGATGAAGCGGTACCGTTGAAAATTTTGCCGACTGCCAGCCGGCCAAGATAATCCGAGTAGCCCAGATCGGATACCAGCATTTGAAAAGGAGCATCCGGATTATGTGAGGGGCCCGGGATTTCTTTAAGGATCGTATCCATGAGAATATGGAGGTTTTCGCTTTGTTCTTCGAGATTTTGCATGGCAATACCATCACGGCCGACTGCAAAGAGGAGTGGGAATTTGAGCTGATCTTCGGAGGCATCCAGATCGATGAGCAGATCGTAAATTTCATCTAAAACTTCATCCGGCCTGGCATCATGACGGTCTATCTTATTAATGACAACGATAATTTTAAGCCCGGCCTTGAGTGCCTTGTTGAGAACAAAACGGGTTTGGGGCAGGGGGCCTTCGGATGCATCTACCAGCAGGATTGCACCATCGGCCATGGATAATGCCCTTTCGACTTCGCCGCCAAAGTCAGCATGTCCGGGAGTGTCAATAATATTGATCCGGACGCCTTCCCACATGATGGAACAGTTTTTGGCAGCTATCGTGATTCCGCGTTCCCGTTCCAGGTCCATGGTGTCCATCAGGCGTTCGTCAACTTCCTGGTTTTCGCGAAAAAGACCGCTTTGGTGAAACATGGCGTCCACCAGCGTGGTTTTGCCGTGGTCAACATGCGCAATAATGGCAATGTTGCGCAGGCTATTGTTTAGAGTTTCTTGGGACATTATGTGTGACTCCGTTCAAATTGCAAATGGATTCTGTATCTGCTTGCGACTCAATTTTTGCGCGGATCCCTTAGCTTTGAGCAGATATCTGCCACTTTTTTTCAGGTTTGAAATTTGTTTCTTTCTTTCGGCATATTCTGCTCGAATTTCCATGCCGTCAAGTTTAGCCCGCTTTAATGACTTTAAAACTTTTTGGGCGACATCTGTTTCAACTTCGAAAAATGAGAATTCTCTTAAAAGCTCGATTTTCCCGATCTGGCTGGAACGGATTCCGGCATTATTGCATATCAAGCGCGTAATCGCGCCTTCGCGAATGTTGCCCTGTCTTCCGACATTGATAAAAAAGCGTTTCGTTTTCCTGCCCGGATGCCTTTTCTTTCCGGATGCAGGTTTATCGTTTCTATTTTTAGCAACTTTCGCATTTATGTCAGGGGCATTTTTATAGTAGCTTAAAAAGCGGTTAAATTCGGTGGATACAAATTTTTGGATTAATTCTTCCTTTGAAATCCCTGCCAGCGTGCTGTAGACAGCCGGCAGAAACTTTTCGATTTCGGCATGATTAATATCTACGGCCACCATGCGTTCAACCATCTCAAAGAGCTGCTTTTCGCATACCGCATGCCCGCTGGGAACTTTTGCATAACTAAATGAAATGCCGGCTTTTTGTTCTACCAGGGCGAGCTTTCGCTTCTCACGCGTATTCAAAAGCACAATGGAGATACCTGATTTACCGGCTCTGGCGGTCCTTCCGCTCCTGTGGGTGTATATATCCGGTTCGTCAGGTAAATTATAGTTGATCACATGAGAGATGTCGTCAACATCCAATCCCCTTGCGGCAACATCCGTGGCGACAAGCAGTTGAAGACTTTTTTCTCTAAAGCGATGCATAACATAGTCTCTCTGGCCCTGTGAAAGTTCTCCATGGAGTGCTTCTGCATTGTAGCCGTCTTTGATCAGTTTTTCGGCGACCTGGCGTGTCTCGTTGCGGGTGCGGCAAAAAATGAGCCCGAAAATATCAGGGTAAAAATCAATAATCCGCTTCAGGGCCTGATATCGATCTTTTTCTTTGACGATATAGTTGGAATGTTCAATATTTGAAGCAACGCTGTTGCGTCGGCCGACCGTTATTTCCACCTGAGCATGCATATATTTTTTGGCTATCTTGGCAACGGCTTTGGGCATTGTGGCTGAGAACAGCCAGGTTTTTTTCTCTAACGGTGTTTGGTTCAATATCTTATCGATATCTTCTGCAAACCCCATGTTGAGCATCTCATCGGCCTCATCGAGTACGACATAGGAGACACGGGTAATATCCACCACTTTTCGATTGATGAGATCAATGAGCCTTCCGGGTGTTGCAACGATGATTTGGGCGCCTTTTTTTATTTGCCGGATCTGCGTTGCCATACTTGCCCCGCCATAGACAGAGACAATGTTGGTTCCTTTGAGGTATCTGCTGTATGCTACGAAATCAGCGGATATCTGTCGGCATAATTCGCGGGTCGGGCATATGACCACTCCCTGGGTATAAGTGGATTGTAAATCAATAAGCTGGAGCATCGGCAGACCGAATGCGGCTGTTTTGCCTGTTCCTGTTTGAGCCAGTCCCACCAGGTCCTGTTCGCCTGATATGATTTCAGGAATGGCCTGTAGCTGTATCGGTGTCGGTTCATTAAATCCAAGCACCTTTACAGCCTTTAATAATTTTTTATTTAAACCCAAATTTTCAAAACTCATCAGTCACTCTCTTATACGGATCAACGTATTTTCTTTTTGTTAACAGCCAATCAGGTTGTTTCAACCGGGAACCGTGAACGGTGAACCGGCCCAACCCAAGTATAATAAGCATATATTGTCTGTTGGAAAGCATTGTAATGCAAAATCCTGCAGACTGCTTTCAACAGGTTTGTTTAATAATATTTGTCTGAGGCGTAATTTAATCCGGAAAATTCAGAATCAAAAGGAAAGGACCCTTGGAATTTGCCGGCCTCTGTGGCCGGCAAGAAACGAAATCTTTACATAAAAGATGGGGATAGATTCGATTCTACTGTAATTAAAACGGGTTAAAAACCTTCCATCTTCTCCAAAACCAAAAAAGGGTGCAAGAAAGACAGGTATTTGCTTTTTGTGAGGCTGAGTATTGCAAAAAGACCGCTGTGTCAACACCCATTTTGGTACCGGATGTCGATTTTAAACTCGGCAACCGCACAATCCAGGTTACAATCTGCCTGATTCCAAAAGACTATTGAATTTTGTTTTAGGATACATTATTAGAAGATATTAATCGTCACAAAATTGCTTTCTATTTTATAACCTACTGAAATTACATGTGCCTGGGTGGCGGAATAGGTAGACGCAAGGGACTTAAAATCCCTTGATCCTAGTGGTCGTGCGAGTTCGATTCTCGCCCCAGGCACCATCAATACAGGGTTTGACAGCAGGATAAAGAAACCTTTTTAGGTTATTCCGATTTTCCTTAATCGCAGTGTATTTTGTCCCTCCTGTATCGGCCTATCTTGTTTAAATTGTTTGTATTATTGATCCATCTTAACCCAACCACCTTCTTTGCACTGGGGCCAAAATGAAACGTCTAAGCATTTGTCTCTCAATTGTCACACTCCTGCTGTCCCATCTCTCTTCAAATCCTGCCCTGTCCGCCCAGGAAAGGCGCATCGCCCTGGTTATCGGAAATGGCACGTATAAATCGGCGCCGCTCAGGAATCCTGTGAACGATGCCACTGATATAGCGGATGCGCTCGGGAAGTTCGGATTTTCGGTATCGCTTAAAACTGACGCTAATCAGCGGAATATGAAACAAGCCATACTCGCGTTCGGAAAGCAGTTGCGAAACGGTGGTGTGGGCCTGTTTTATTTCGCCGGACATGGGATTCAGGTGAAGGGAACCAATTATCTGATACCGATCGGTGCTCAAATTGAATCTGAAGGCGATGTTGAGTTCGAGGCAGTTGATGCTGGTCGAGTGCTGGCGAAAATGGAGGATGCTGCCAATGACCTTAACATCATTATCCTTGATGCATGCCGAAATAATCCATTCGGCCGCAGCTTCAGATCAAGCAGCAGGGGATTGGCAAAGATGGACGCCCCTACAGGTTCTATTTTAGCTTATGCAACAGCTCCCGGATCAATTGCGTCAGATGGACCTGGGAGGAATGGTTTATACACTTCAGCCCTTCTTAAACACATGATGACACCTGGTGTAAAAATAGAAGATATTTTCAAACAGGTTCGAATTGAAGTTGTCGGGGCTTCAGGCAAAAAACAAGTCCCCTGGGAAGCTTCCTCATTGATGGGCGATTTCTATTTTAGTGCACAAAGGGGTATTGCCGTTGTGCCAAAACCCAGGATAGTGGCCAGGGAAGGTCATTATGAAAAATATGCCAGCGGCATTGTTAAGGACAATAAAACCGGCCAGGAATGGTATGCCGGCCCGGATAAAGGTATGGACTGGGATAAAGCCAGGCGTTGGGTGGCAAGTCTGAACGTTGACGGCGGCGGATGGCGCATGCCCACATGGAATGAATTGAAGGGACTTTATCAAAAGAGAGCTGGAACGCGCAATATGACCCCACTGTTAAAGACCACAGGGTATTTTGTATGGTCGGGGGAAACAAAGGGTTCGTCGCTGGTGCGGGGCTTCAACGTCTTCGCCGCCCCCAGCGACGACTGGCTCGACCGCAACACCTCCACCCTTTGCCGGGGTTTTGCGGTGCGTTCTCGAAAATAGTTCAAATTTCTAAACCATCACAGGTATCCCAATGGCCCAAAAACTCTCCAGGAAAGAACTCGTCACCTTCAAAGAACTCCTGATCCCGAAACCACTTTCTGTATCGAGTAAACCCCGACGTTGGTTAAACTAATAAGGCAGCCGCCGGCGTGTTTGCACAAGGAGGTGCTGTATGGCCGAACAAAAAATATTAAAGCCCTTTAATGAGAACTGGCAAAGTGCCCTTGCAGTGGTTGCTCACCCGGACGACCTCGAATATGGAGCTGCCAGTGCCATTGCGCGCTGGCGGTCCCAGGACAAGCAAATCAGCTATCTTCTGGTATCTCGCGGGGAAGCGGGAATCGACAGTCTGCCCCCGGAGGAGACGGGACCGCTGCGGGAGGAGGAGGAAAGAGCCGGTGCACGTTTGGTCGGTGTTGAAACAGTCGAGTTTCTGGACTACAGGGACGGGGTTATTGAATACGGGCTGCCGCTGCGGCGGGATATTGCCCGGGCGATCCGAAGACATCGCCCTGAAATTTTGATTACATTGAACTTTCAGCTCACCTGGGGAGGCCCTGAGCTCAATATGGCCGATCACCGCTGGGTTGGCCTGGCTGTTTTGGATGCTGCCCGGGATGCAGCCAATCGCTGGATATTCCCGGAATTGATAGAGGAAGGACTTCAGCCCTGGAGCGGGGTCAAGCAGGTTTGCATTTTTGGCTCACCGCAAGCCACCCATGGTGTGGACATCGCCGATTTTCTGGATAAGGGCATTGCCAGTTTAAAAGCGCATGAGGCCTATATCAAAAACCTTGCGGGTGAATTCGATCCTGAGGCCTTCCTGCGAGGAAATGCGGCTTCGACCGGTAAACGCTGTGGATGTCAATATGCGGTTGCCTTTGAAGTGATGAGGATCTGAACAAAACAGTGTAAAGAATCCGTATTCAGATCCCCCATGTCCAAGGTTAATCAATTATAGGGGGTTTACTTTGAGCGCATTTTCCATAATAGTATGCGCGCAGGAAAGCCTCCCGGTTCTTTATGCGGGAATATTCGCCGTGCAGGGATAAGTTCAAATAATCAAAGATGTTTCCAAAGTACACATATCAGTCAATGGCAACACAGATAGAAAGTGTAAAAGTGAGGAGCATCGTCAAAATTACGGCTATACGCTAATAGATCAATAAACTTATAAACTAATGTACCCCAAATCACTAACGGTGCCCTGCCAGCCTGACTGTTTACCAAACTTGAAGCAGTCTCTGTGATTATGTGGGTGACATCCTGGATACTATTTGGGTATCGCCCTTTTCCCCCACTCGCTGTTCCATTTGCCTGCCAGGGTTCTGGGTGCACGTCTGATCTTCCCTGACAATTGCACAAGTTTGTGTATTACCGACATTTCCACAATCGGTATGAATACGCAGTGGACATTCTGGGAATTCTTTTGACATTTTATTCTCCTTTCACTTTAGCCATGTTATTGTCTGCCAGCACGCACTTCATGAATAATTCGAAGCACTGCATGGTCGGGTATACCTTTAAGATTCCGAATAAGCTGGGCAAAAAGTTGCGGCCGCTCTCGGATAACCTTTTGGACATCGCTGGAAATTTTACCGGCCAAAGCAAGCAACATATCCTTGTCGACACCGAGTTCCTTAGAGAGTGCTCTGATTTTTTCCTCAGATAGCGATACCGCTTCACCACGCTCCAGTTTGCTTAAATAAGAGGGTTCCATTCCGATACGAAATGCCACCTGCCGAAGAGAAAAACTACGGTCCTTTTTAAGCAATTGTTCCCGTCTTTTACGGATATGGCTGCTGAAGATATCCTTATTACTGTGTAGCATGTACTACTTAATACATGTTTATTAAAATGTTGTCAACTCGTTTTTGGTGTCGATGCAAGAGAAAAGATCAGCAACAGGTGAATTACAGAGCATTCTGAAGGATAATTTTGAGATGTTTGAAGGTTTTACACAAGATGAATGCCTTAATCCCCGTTTTATACAGGCATTTCATGGATGAATTCACAGGCTTGACATTCAGCGTATCCTCAATTAATAATTCTTGTAATTTTTTATAGTTATGATCAAGGTTTGACCCCCAGCCCACCCCAATATCAGATGAGGGGCGGTGCATTACCGCTGGATGCGATGTTTGTCGAGAAACAGAAAAAACAGCAGGCAATGTGGGCAGAATTCTTTGAGAGTTACGATGTACTGCTTGCTCCTGTAGCTCCAACAGTTGCCTTTCCACATGACCATAAAGGGACTTTACTGACGCGCAGTTTGGAAATCAATGGGCAGGAGAAGCCCATGTTAAACAACATGGCGTGGGTTTATATGGCAGTTGTTTCAGGTTTGCCGGCAACTGTAGCACCAGTTGGATTGAGCGATTCAGGCCTTCCCGTAGGTATTCAGATAATCGGAGCCAGATTCGAGGACCGGACAACCATAGCCTTCGCTCGAGGTCTGTCTGAACTCATTGGTGGCTTCGCAGCGCCACCGGGTTATGAGGATTTACACGGATAGTCCTTACTCCACCAGTAAAGCATACCGTGCGCATTTCATGAGTTCCTTGTCGATTTCGGTTGCCAGTTCTTCATCACTCTTATTCTCCGGTGTTTTTCCGTTAAAAGGAATGTTGTTTTGCCTGATAATCTCTATCATTTCTTTGTGTATGGTTT
>CAZNFS010000031.1:0-23156 GCA_964572695.1 uncultured Desulfobacteraceae bacterium | reverse complement strand
CGGCTGCCGGCGCCTTGAGAATGGGTGTCGCCGAAATGACCCGCTTTGGCATGCAGGCAGAAGATTTTCGTACCCTGGCTGAATTTATGGCTGATGTTATCAAAAGGGGCCGGAATATAAAACAGGAGGTCATCCGCTTGAGGCAAAAATTTCACAAACTGCGGTTCTGTTTTAAGGGTGAGAACTACGATGATTTGCTTCAGAAGCTACACGCCTTATTGTAGTGCAGGCCATCATTTTCATTTCTTTGCAAAATATTTTCGTAGGATCTTTTTTGCAGCGGTTGCGTGTTGACCCTTTTGAGAAACGTACTCTGCTAAATCACTTTTTGCCGATTTGATCCATTCATTTTTCGACGCATATCGATTCGTCAACACCTGATACTCTCTCTCGGACGCTGCTATATCTCCGCTGATGAGGAGGACAAACGCCAGATTCGCTTGACCCAGACCCTCTTTCCTGGCGGCTGCCTTCTGCGACCATTCGATCGACTCCTGATAATTTCCGGTTAAGTACATCAGCCATCCTAAATTGACCAGACTCCCGGCGTGTCCGCCTTGGGCCGCTTTCTGCCACCATGTTTTCGCTAAAGCAAAGTTTCTCTCGACGCCAAATCCGTCGAAGTACATCGATCCCAATTTCTCCATGCTTTCCAGATGCCCTTTCTCAGCAGCCTTCTGCCAGCATTCCCGGGCTTTGGCCACGTCCTGTTTTAGGCCTTCACCCCGAACATACATCCCGCCCATATCGTAATAAGCCTCATCAGAACCGGATCCGGACGACTTCTCAAACCATTTGAAAGCCTTTTTAAAATCCTTCCTTATGCCTTCCCCGTTATAGTACATCCGCCCCACCTGATACCGGGCGATGGCATTTCCTTGTTCGGCCGCCTTCTGATACCATTTAAATGCCTCTTTGGTATTTTGTTTGACGCCCTTTCCCTCAGAGTACATTCGACCGACTTCAAGTTGAGCATCGGCATGCCCCTGTGCCGCCGCCCGTTTGAACCATATGAATCCATTTTCAAAATCCTTGCTGACACCTCGCCCATAACAATAAGCGATGCCAACGTAGTATTGAGCACTGGCCTGCTTCTTGTTGGCTGCCTTGCGATACCATTTGAGCGCTTCCACAAAGTTTTTTTTCACACCGCAGCCGCATTCATACAGCATCGCCAGATTTTCCTCTACATCGGCGTTCCCTTTTTCTGCAAGCTGGTGGTACCACCGGACGGTGGCGGCATAGCTTTTGCTATGATCCGCTGAATCGATCTGGCGCATCGTTTGCTGTGTTCCTGATCTGACCCGCAACCGCGCCTCTTTGATAATCTGCGCGGCTGCTTTTAGGTACCATTTAGCTGCCTTTTGGTTGTCCTGCTCTATTCCGACGCCTTTTTCATACATTAAGCCAACGATATTTTGAGCAGCGCTGTTTCCCTTGCCGGCCGCCTCATGAAATAACGGAAATGCCTCTTGATATTTTTTACCCTTAAAGAGTCTTAGTCCGGACCGGTATGATGATTCCGAATCTTTTGATTCGATGTGATGTTTCAGGCTGGATGAATCGATTTTTAATTTCAATTTTGCCAAAACCAATAACGGATAACATCTAATCGAGTTTTGACTCGATTGGTGGTAAAGTAATTTTTTTTTATTCCACTTTCAATGTTTTTTTACTATGAAGCTCCAGTTCGGTCTTGGGAATTCCCAGGCAGTAAAGCATATTGATGATCTGATGACCACTCAGGATCCCGTCCGTTTGAATATCTGTTTCATCCGGATTAAACGCAATGGATAAGCCCACATTCTTAATGAAATGCGAGCGGGTCGATCCATCTCCCACCGCAATTACCTGATCCGCCCCGATTTTTTCCACGTTCATGATGAAGTCGAGGATTTCATTCTTGCTCGTGCTATTGATGATGGGTTCTTCCAGCTCTCCGGTAATAATGCCATCCGGGTCGACTCCCAGAGTATTTGAAAAGGCATAATCAACACCCGCAGCTTCAAATATTTCTTTGACGAAGAAATTGAAACCGGATGATAGAAGCGCAATCTTGAATCCCATCGACTTTAGAATATGAATCAATTCGATTGTCCCGGGGTTCAGGCGTAGAAGCTTACTGCACAATTCCAAATCGGAAATCGGAATCCCCTTCAACACTCGGGCATTCTCAATTAAACCTTCAATCTCATCTTCGTTGTGGTTTTTGAATTCGATATGACGGTCCATGGATTTGACCTTCCCGTTGATCTGGCCCAAAAAGCTTCGCAGTGAATCATGCTGGATCAAGGAGGACTCCACATCAAAGACAATCAGCTTCTTCATGCGTTTGTAAATTTGCTCACTTTGAATCACGACACTCTGATGGATCTCGGTACACAACTGGCGCAAATGGCCTTTCATTTGCTGAATGATCTCGGTGTGGGAAACTGCCGGATCCCCTTTTATTTGGCTGGTATCGATTACCATTTCCATCGAAAAAAATTTGCCGCGGGCGATCATCCGGCACTTCTCAATATTGATGTTCCATTGGTGAAAGAAGGTTGAAATCCTGGCAATGATGCCCGGCTGGTCAACCCCCAAAACGGTAACAATGTGGTGTTCTTTTTCAGCCAAATAGGTAATATCATCTTCATTGTAAGCACCAAAGATGATTTTCAACCCGGATTCAGGTTCTATCCCTTTTAATTCGTCGCATATCTCGTCTATCGAATTCTCAGAGCCTGCAAAATCGATAATAAGGAAGATGGAAAATAATCCCCTGCGACAATTTTCCTCAACATCGATGACGTTACCCTTCAATGCAAAGATTTTGGTTGTAATCTGAGAAACCAGGCCCGGAGAATCAAGACCGATTGCGGATAAGGTTATTATTTTTTTTGATTCAGTCATCATTTAATGATCCTTTAAAATTATTCAACAATTTGTAACGCTTAGTTTAGGATAGAAGTTATCTCAAAATTGGGATTTTGGTTCAAGATCAAGGCGGGCGGGCATTCCAAGCCGCAGGAATACTGTAGTATTTTGAGGACTTGAAATGCGTGCCCAACACAGAGATTGGGCCAAAAGACTTTTTTGAGATGGCTTCTATTCTTTGTCATAGAAAACAAACAGCTCCTCCTCATAGTATCGGCCGTCGATCACCTGCCCCGGACCGAACCGTTTGAGTTTCTTGTTTTCTAGAAATTCACAAACCCGTCGATTAATTTCTTCCAATGAAATATTCTCGTTAAACCAGAAGATGGGGATGTTTACGTTGAGAGGACGCGCTGGAATGAGATGACGCGTTGATTTGGGAGCGAACAATTTTTCCTGCCTGGCCGCCTCCACAACCATCTCTTTAGTAATCTGGGGGGTCCAGATAAGCATTTCCTCATCTTTTAGCTGTTCACAGAATTGATGATCGTGAATATACTGACAGGGAATGTATTCCAGTTTAATCCCGCTATGTATCAAGCGGTTTTGGATTTTCTCCAAAATATCGTACGCGCTTACGGAGTCATAAACGATATCTTTGGGAAATCTGACGGCAGCATAAAGGTTCCCTGTTTGAATCCCGCAACTAAAACAATCATCTTCAAGGTTCTTTTCCAAACCGACTTTGCTCTCTATCTCCCGCAACCCGCCACCCAAACCTTCTACAATCTGTTTGACGGCTTCAATACTTTTAATATTACTGAACCGTCTGAACCAGTACCGCAGGCAGGCCGTTTCATGAAAATAATCGATTTTGCAGACAAGTATTGATTTGTAATTTAGGGCCTTAAAAACCGATGCGCGGTGATTTCCATCCAGCACAATAAGATTTTCATCGACAATGATGGGATTGTGCAGATTGGCCCAGTTGTTAAGCTCCAGCATCAGTTCGTTTTCTAACCGCGGAAAGGTTTTCTCATGCTGGCAGAGCGCGTCTAAGGGGACGACCTCTAATTTTAACTCTAACTCCCTGGCTTTAATACGAAACATTTTTCTTAAGTTGGCTCTCGAAAGACCTTTTTTTGATCTCCGGCTTAAAACCCGGTAATCGATATTTAGCTATTTTTAAATGAGCCCTTAATGCGGGTATCAGTGTAACCAATAATACAAATTTGATTATATCTTATTGTAATTTTTGTCAATATCATTTTAGATTGTTCATGGTATCCTCAAAATTCTTTATATTTTTTGCTGAAAAATCAATTTTATAACCATTCATGTAAACCTTAAAGCCTCTGACAACGATTCTGCTCTTGACTTATCCATCTTGAGCGGGTTTATCGTCAGGCTGTTATACGGGTAACGGCAAATATGAAAATCAATCGAACTACATGTGTCGGGTGCGCCAATTGTGTGCCAGTGTGTCCGATGGAGGCAATTTCCATCGGGAACGATGGAATTGCCGAGATCAATCAAGAGGCCTGCGTCGAGTGCTATACGTGCTATCGCGGGCTGAGCGTGGAAAATCTCCCTCCCCGTCCCGTGCGATTGATTCGCCGATTGCTGGCGAAGTTCCACTTGCGCTTTCAGCCCGAACCGGACATTTGCCCCACCGGGTCACTGGCTCCGGATGAACTGCAATGGCCTCGCACCGTAAGGCGGGCATTCAGCGATCCTCAGGTATCGCATGAATCCACCGGTATCGCAGGCCGGGGAACGGCCGAGGTTAAGACAAACGACGTCACCGACCGCATAAAGATGGGTGAAGCCGGTTTGGTCTTGGAACTCGGACGACCGGGGGTCGGGGTCTATTTCAGCGAGGTCGATTGGGTCACGCGGGCGTTGGCCCCAAAGGGCGTCGTCTATGAAAGGGAGAATCCCGTGACCACGTTAATGAAGGATCCCGGCCGCGGCATCATCAGAGAGGATGTGCTGGAAGAAAAGGTTCTTTCGTGCATCGTCGAAAGTAAACTCAAGCTGAACCAGGTGTCGGAAGTACTCGTAGAAATTAAGGCCCTGGCACCATTTCTGAATACGGTGATAAGCCTCGGTCTTTCGTCAAGATACGATCAAGACGGCGCCGATCCATTGAAGTCGATACTTCACAATGAACGATACGCTGCCTGGCGGGCTAAAATCAATCTGGGCCTTGGAAGGCGGACGTAAACGGATGACAAATACACTTCATCGATTTGGAAAACCGGAAAGTCTCAAAGACGACTTTATCGTCTTTATTATGGCATCTCAAGGTGTCAACGACGAGGGTGCCCCCGAAAAAGTACGTGCTTTTCTACAGGCGGCCGTAAAATTTCACCCGGTTAATATGGGTAATGAAGCATTCGGTACCCTGTATCGGCCGGAAAAGGACCTCTGCTTCACACGGCTCTATTTTACGGGCCGCAAAGAAAAGCTTGCGCCGGAAGCGTTCATTGCCGCCTTGCAAGCACCGACCACGGCAACGGTGGTTTTTGACAACAGAGCGGCACTGGAAGGTTTTTTGAGAGAAGTGAAAGAACTGGATCTCGGTCTCTCGGTCAACGTCAGTGCACTGGCCGATGAGACCAAAAGCGCCTGTCGCAATACCGGAATCGAAATTCACTCGATCGAATATTCGCTCGGCTTCCAGGGGGACCTGTACCGTTTGCCGGACCGGCATGTGCTGGCCTTGACCACCATGTGCGGACACGGCATGATCTCAGCCAATTTTGCCCGCAAACTCATAAACTGGATCAAAGAAGCCAGATTATCGCCTGAAAAGGCGGCGACTTACATGGCAAAGTTCTGTGTCTGCGGTGCATTTAACACCGCACGCACCATTCGTATCCTGAACGAAGTTAGGGGCGGAAATTAAGACAATTTACGCGGATGCCATCGGTATGGCATAGGGCCCTTCGGCCATGAAGGCCATCGTGGGTCTCCGCTCCTGCAAGCGGGGGTGGTGGGCTGCATAAATAACCGCGTTTTGAAACATCGCGGCCGCTTTTTCCCTGTCGGAATCAGATGTGCTTTGGGGATCGATAAAATCATGTCCACCCACCCCGGGAATAATCGCAAAATCCTGGGCGGGTATTTGAGGCGAGCAATAGATGAGTCCATCGTCGCCTACCTTGCGAAACGGTTTGCCCCACATTTCGGGTTCCCACTGATCTTTGGTAAAGGGCCAGTCCGGATGTTGTAAAATTGAAATATAAGGATCAGGTCCTAAAATTTTAAATAGATGCAATAAGGTCTTATATTCCTGCGAACCTATCGGCTCTGCATCGTAGTTATTGGCCACCATCACGATGAGCCCGTTTTCCTTGACGGCCGGCATGACGTTGACTGCCGCTTTGACACTTTGGTAATGGTCCTTCCCCACATAACCGGCATGCGTTAGGACGACATCATAAGGGTCGTCAATCGGTATGCGGACATACTCCCGCATGGCTTCAAAAGCTGCCAGGTGGGCTTCGACCAGATGTCCGGCAAAAACGCCTGTAATGGACAAATTGCTGTCAAGAGTGGCGTTGATCATAAAATCAACCCCCACCGTTTCGGCAACCTCCAACGCTTCGCTATGACAGGGGTTACCCTCTAAGATTAAATTGGTGGCATTGGGGTGCTCGAGAAACTCGACGCTGTGAAATTTTTGAATCGTTTTCGTATTCACCAAAGCCGGGCAGACCGCCTTTCTTCCCCCGGATGCACCGGCCATGAAATGACTTTCAACAAGTCCGGTGACGATTTTGACATCAGACTCATAAAATATTTTATTCAAATAGACTTCGGTACCCCTTTGAGTGTGGGCCGCCAACACCTGGGATGACAGATCCTCGCAATCATGATCAACTATTCGATATTGATCAACGATCTCCCGGCCGTACATAAAGACTCTCTCTTCCAGGGTACTGGCGCGGTGCATACCATTGCCGATGACGATTACAATGTTGTCTCGCTTGACCCCGGCTTGTTCGATAATTTCAAAAAGGGGAAGTAAAATACCATTTTCGCCCTTATATGGGGCCGGACGCGTAATATCAGAGACGGTCACACAAACCCGGAGTTCCTGTATGGGTTTGTCTTTTGATTGAATGATTTCAGGCAGCGCCGGTGATCCAAGGGGATTATTTAAAGCGTTTGCGATCTCATCCCGTGACTGGGCCAAAGGCGGCATTTCCTTCATGCGCAATGTGACGCATTGGGTCGGAACAAGAATTTCAAACGGATCATCTCCAAACTCGATTTCGATCTTTTTCCAGTTTCGAATATCGGCCTTCGAAATAATTTCAGCGATTTGCTGTTCCATAAATCTCCCTCTTGGATTGTTGATTGTTGATTGTTGATTTAAGGAAAATTATCATTTCCTTTAAATTGATGGAGCAGAGCGATTTCCACCAATCGACAATAATCAATCGTCAATAATCAATCCAGTTTCATCCCATCGCTTCCAGTACCAATTCGGTTAAATCTTTGACCGCCAAATCGACTTTCCTTCTGCGGGCCCGGGTGGCTATGGTGCGCAGGCACTGTTGACATGAAGATACCACCAGGTCGGCACCTGTTTTTTTAATTTCATCAATTTTCGTTTGAGCCACCTTCCCTGAAAGATCCGGATCCACCATCTCAAGGTTGCCACCTCCCCCGCAGCACACGGAAAGCTGGCGGTTTTCAGGCAGTTCGACCAGTTTCACCCCCGGCAGCGCTTTAAGCACGGCACGCGGCGCTTCAAAAACACCGCTGTTACGTCCCAGATCGCACGGATCATGATAGGTAACGGTTTTGTTAAGCTCCCGGGTGAAGGTGATTCGCTTTTCCTGAATGAGTTCGTCGATCAGCTGTGTTGCGTGATATAACGTCGCATCGGTATCATAAAGATGTTTCCAGGTGTGATAGCATGAGGGGCACGTAAAAACGATCTTTTGAGCCCCCGTTTTTTTGACTTTTTCAAGATTATGTTCCATCAGGGACTTCATTTTTTCCGGCATCCCGGCACCCAGGAGCGGGAATCCGCAGCACCATTCTTCACCGCCCAGAATCGTAAAATCGATCCCGGCCCGTTCCAGGATCTGGGCCATATGGGCCGGAATTTTTTGGGCCATGGGGAAAAAAGAAGCCACACAGCCGACAAAAAAGATGACCTCGGCCTGCGCTTTCTCAAAGGCATGTTCCGGCAGCCCCTTAATCAACTCCTGCCATTCGCCCCGATCCTCGTTGTCATCATCCGAAATATTATGAGATTCATCCAGTGTTTTGGCCAAACGGTCAGCCGGTTTGGGGTATAGCGCCTCATTCACGAGACATTCCCGGTGGCGGAAAATCAGTTCTTTGGTTTCCACTTTCGGCATACACGCCGCGGTACAGGCGCCGCATCCGAGACAAGTAAAGATCGATCGTTGAATCTCAGGGCTCAGCTTCAATTTGCCTTCGATCACGGCCCGCGTAATCGCATTGCGCCCCCGGGGAGCAGCGGATTCTTTCCCCTCCACCTTGTAAATAGGGCAGTTGGGCAGGCAAAACCCGCACTTGTTGCAGCGAGCCACTTCATCATAAGATAATTTACGCATCTGGACTAGGTTCATTCGAACATACCTCTTCGTTGTTGCAGATTTTAGATTATATTCGTATTAGAGATTCGCCACAAACCGCCCCGGACTCATGATTCCGGATGGATCCAGCTGGGTTTTGATCCGCCTGATGACGGGCAAATCCTGTCGCATCGCGCCCCAAATAGGTAGTTTGGGCTTTAAATCGGCCGGAGCCTTCAGGATGATCAAGTTACCGTTTGCCTGGCACACGGTTTCGAGCAATTCGCCTATGGCCGCAACGGCATTATGCGAAAAATCAGCATCGCTTTGATCCATCAATAGGTTTAGGAGACAGACGCCGCTTCCGGCGTGGCACATCACCGCATGCTCGATATTATAGAAGTCCAAAATCGTATCAGCCGCTTTGATGATGTCTTTCCAGGCTGAAAATTGATAATTGAGTTTGACCCCTATGGATGCGGTGTACTGATCCCCACATAAGGCTTGCCGGTCGCTCAGATTCAGCCAAAAAATACGATGCTCATCCTCCGACAAGACTTCCCTGGCCTTTAATCCGGCACCTTGGGCCATATCCAGCACTTCACGGTGCATTCGCTCAACGGCCTCCTGAAAAGATTCCAGTGCAATCCCAACCCAGTAACCATGCTTACCTGTGGGACTGTCTTGCGGTCTAACGGCCGCGAACACCGAGTGGTTCATCACCTCCACCGCAGCAGGCAGGAGTTTGGATTCAAATACCCGCTCAACAAATGCGCCGGCAGTGTCAAAAGTATCAAAACCCAGAATCAATGTTTCCATACGCTCCGGCAGCGGTAATAGGCGCAGGGTCATTTCACACAAAATGCCTAAACTCCCGGCCGATCCGATCATCAGTTTGGATATGTCGTAGCCGGAAACATTTTTAACCGTCTTGCCGCCGGTTCCGATGATTTGGCCATCGGGCGCCACAAAGCGTGTGCCCAGGACCAGATCCCGGGGAGTACCGTAGAGAAGACGCCTGGGACCTGTTGAATTTGAAGCCAGGATGCCGCCAATAGTGGCCTGGGCGCTAAAAGACGGATCCAAGGGTAAAAAACAGCCGCTGTGTGATCTGTCGGAGCAGATGATGTCGGACGCTTCGGCAATGTTTTCAAGGGGCAGATAGCAGCGATCTTCCTCGGTGGCCAGTCGGGCCTGAATATCTCTCAATTTGACGCCCGCCTCCACCGTGATGGTGAGGTTGTCACTGTCAACATCCTTCATATGGTTCAAATGCGAAGTACAGACAACAAGGTCAACCCGTTTGGGTAAATGACCGGCACATATCTTCGTGCCGCTTCCCCAGGGGATTATGGCCAGTTTCTGTCGCTCTGCGGTTTTAACGATTTCCGAGACTTGCCCTGTGTCCTTCGGAAACACCACGGCCTTGGGAACGATACCGTCTACGGCGTATTGGAGCAGGGCTTCGGAATCCGTCTTGACGTTTTCCGAGCCGCAAATCTTTCTGAGTTTGTCGATATTGTTAGCCATCACTGCATTACTCCCTAACCCGGATAAACCGGAAATAGATTGATGATTGTCGATTGGTGGAAGTCGCTACGCTCCATCAATTTATAGAAAATGATAACTATCCTTAAATCATCAATCAACAATCGAAAATCATCAATTAGATGGGGTCACTTTCCCGGGATTCAATACGTTCCGGGGATCAAAAGTGGTTTTAATCCGACGCTGAAATTCCAAATCCTGATCTCCAAAGATGAAATAGGTTTCGTTTAATTTTTCTAATCCGATACCATGCTCTCCGCTGATGGTTCCACCCAGGTCGGCACATATCTGCAATATCTCCGAGCCTGCTTTCAGTACCCGCGCCTTTTCATCCGCATCGCGATCATCGAACATGATCAGCGGATGGAGGTTGCCGTCGCCGGCGTGAAATACATTTCCGATGGGCACATCATACTTGGCACTCACTTGCATGACCCGGGACAGCGCTTCAGGCAGTTTTGTGCGCGGGACCGTTCCGTCACAGCACAGATAGCTGGGGCGTAAACGTGCAACCGCCCCGAAGGCGCCTTTGCGACCGGCCCAGAGTTTTGCCCTCTCGGCGTCATCTTTGGCCAGTCGAATGTCTCGAACATGATGTCGATTGCATATTTCCACGATTTTCTCGGCCTGGCGTTCCATTCCATCCTGCAGGCCGTCAAGCTCGATGATGAGCACGGCGGCCGCATCGGTCGGATACCCCACCTGGACCGAGGCCTCCACCGCCTGAATGACTTTATTATCCATCATTTCCAGGGTGGCCGGAACAATCCCTTCGGCAATGATGGCCGAAACCGTATTGGCCCCGTCCTCAATCGTGTCATAAATGGCCAGCATCGTTTTGACCGCTTCAGGCGCGCGTATCAGCTTAAGGATCATTTTGGTGGCAATCCCAAGGGTACCTTCGCTTCCGACCAGGAGGCCGGACAGATCATAGCCGGGATTGTCCTGAGACTTTCCGCCGGTCCACACCACACTGCCATCATCGAGGACCACCTCGGCACCCAGGATATGGTTGGTTGTAACCCCATATTTAAGGCAATGGGGGCCGCCGGAGTTTTCGCCAAAATTTCCGCCCAGGGTGGAAACCTTCTGGCTGGCCGGATCGGGCGCATAAATGAAGCCCTGCCTGGCTACCTGATTTTGCAAATCCAACGTTATGACACCCGGCTCCACGGTTGCCGTCCGGTTGGGGATATCGACCTCAAGGACACGATTCATACGCGAGAAATGAAGGACAATCCCGCCTTTTATCGGAACGGTACCCCCGGTCAGATTTGTTCCCGATCCCCGTCCGATGACGGGAATTTTTTCATGATGTGCCAGGGCCAATATCCGAGAAATCTCTTCTGTCGAATCAGGGAGCACAACTACATCGGGGCGCGCCCTGTCCAAAGAAGCGTCGTAGCTGTACAGCTCGAGATCCATTTCCGAAGACAGTACATTCTCGGATCCCACGATCTCCCTTAGATGGGCAATGCATTCCTGTTTGTCCATAAAGAATTCCCCTTTAAGCCATATTTTTAATCTTGGCGAAGTCCCCTTCCCAGGCAGCCTCCATAATCGGCCCCATATAGGCGTCAACCAAATCGGCATTCAATGGAACCGGCATGTTTCTCAACTTCATATCGAGCTGCGGATCCTTGGCTGCGGTAAGGCAACGTTGGACATGTTCTCTTCCTACACCTTTGGCCTCGCTCAGGCAAGTGGGGAAACCTAAAAACTTGCTCAGATTAACCATTCCTTGGGCAACTGCCAATCCCAACTCCCGGCCGGAAAGTGAATCGATATCTTCTTCTATATAACCGTATTTTTTGTAAATATTGCCGACCACTTGCAACTTTTCGGAAATTGCAGGGGCAAAAAAGACGGTGTAATACGGATTCATGAGGGCGCAGGCGCGGCCATGGCTCAGTACGTCGATCAACGAAAAACTATTCAAGTGGGGACCGGATGTGCCTCCAATCATGATGGCATAACCACCCAAATCGGTACCCAACCCCAGAAGAGTCCGCGCCTCTTTGCTCCGGGGATTCTCCTTCACCTCGGTTAAACCGCTGATGATGATATCAAGCGCCAGTTCGGCTACCTGCCCCGCTCTTTCACGCATCTCGGCCGGCGCACCGAAATAAACTTCCAGACAGTGGGCGATGCCGTCCAATCCTCCGTCCAAGGTGAGGCTCATGGGCTGGGTGGTCGTGACATCATAATCGAAAACCGCCCGCGGCGGGATAATCGCTTCGTCCACGATCAGTTTCTTCTGGCCTCGCACGGGATCGGTAATATTCGAATATTTGGTCAGGTGCGCGCCTGAACTGGCCGCCATCATCACCGCCACCACGGGCATGATGGTACGACCGGTATCCTGGCATACTTTGGTCACGTTTCCCATACCGAAGAAGGGATCGATTTCAGGCTGAATATCCCCCAGGGTCGCCAGCATGGCGGCCGCTTTGACCGCATCGATGCCGGAGCCCCCATCGGCCACGACCACGACATCCGGTTTTTTATGCACGATGTGGCTGTGGATCCGGTAAACGTCGACGAATGGGGCATTGGGAGCAGCGGATTTGACAATGTCCACATCCTCCACGCCCGCTTCTGCAAGAGATTTCAGAATCCGGTCCTGGATCGGTTGAAACCAGTCAAATTCAACCGGCCCCACAAAGACAGCCTTATGGCCAAGTTCGGCCGCATATTTTCCCGGTGCCGCATCAAGCACCCCGCTGCCGAAAGCATAGCTGTCGCCTTTAAACTCCCTCAGTATGGCTGATGCACTTTCTTTTAATTCCGACATGGCAATTTCCTCCTATTCAAATTCGTTGATCGCATCCAGGGCCGCCCCCATAGAGCAATCCGTCGTTCGTTCGGTTATGATATCAATCACATAAGGCACGCCCGTTTCAACGCCCCTTTTAAACGCGGCGTTTATCTCTTTGGGGTCGGTGACTCGCTCTCCCATGGCGCCGCATGCTTCCGCAAATTTAACGAAGTCAAAACCACGCCCCTTGTTTTCAGGTTCCAACCGGGCCGGACCCCCCGAAACCTGCCCTCCTCCTGCACTTTCACCGACAGCCTTGATTTGGGGTTGTTCCAGGGCCTGGCTTGTTTTTAGACTATCATACCAGATCTGCACTTCATATTCCATTTCGAAAAGATATTTTTCAGCCTGCCGGATAAGCCCCAGATACCCGTTATTCAAAACGATGCATACAAAAGGCACGCGATACATCACCGCAACCGGGAGTGCATCCATACAGAACTGAAATCCAAAGTCACCCACCACCATCGCCACTTGCTTGTCGGGCCGAGCCACTTTGGCACCGATGGACGCGGGCAGATCCCAGCCCAAAGGTCCGGCACCACCGCAGTCCAGATAGTGTCTGGGCTTGGAAATTTTTTGCAGCTGACCCGACCATATCTGGTTTAACCCGATGCAGGTCACAAAGATGGTCTCTTCATCGAAAAATTCATTGATTTCCTTAAACACCCTTTGAGGTTTGATGGGGACGTCGTCATAGTCGGTCTTACGCTCCAATTCCTTGCGAACCTGAGGAATTTTTAAATCAATGGGCCGGGTTTTGATATCGCGCTTCTGAATCTCCGCCAGCAGCGCTTCCAGCGTCAGTTTGGCATCGGCACAAATACCCAGGTCGGGCATGATATTTTTACCGAGCTGCCCCGGATCCACGTCCACATGGATGAATTTCCGGTTGCCCTTGTACACGCCGATATCGCCTGTATGGCGATCATTAAATCGGGCGCCTATGGCGAAAACAACGCTCGAATCTAAAAAAACTTTGTTCCCGGACCGTGTATTGCACTGGATTCCCACCTGACCGGCCATAAGGGGATGATTCCAGGGTATCCCGCTCTTACCCATATACGAAGTCACCACCGGAATTTGGAGCGCTTCGGCAACGGCCAAAAACTCCCGGCAAGCATCGGCAATGATCACACCGCCGCCTAACAGCATGACCGGGTTTTCGGCTTCGAGAAGCAGGTCGAGGGCTTTAGAAATCTGTTTTGGATCAGGGGGTGTCGCAATAATGGGAAACGATACGTCTGTCTCGGGATCGTACGCAATGATCTCTTTTTGAACATCCACCGGTAAATCGATCAACACGGGTCCCTGTCGTCCTTCTTGCATTATTTTAAACGCCTCGCGAAAGACCCACGGCACCTGGGCCGGATCTTTGATACAATAGGCTTTTTTGGTGACGGACTTTACGATCTCAACGATATCGACCGCCTGGAAGGCTTCCCTTCCCAATTGGGCCCTCACGTTTTGGCCGGTGAGCGCCAGGATGGGGATTGAATCCACCTGGGCCGTATACAAGCCCGTGACGAAATTGCTGGCTCCGGGACCCGAGGTGGCGGCACATACGCCCACCTTGCCGATGGCGCGGGCGTAGCCGTCGGCCATGTGAATGGCACTCTCTTCATGACGCGTTACCATATGCTTTATGGTTCCCAGATCTTTGAGGGATCGATAAAAAGGGAGGATTCCTGCTCCCGGAATGCCGAAAATCTGCTTGACTCCCTCACTTCCAAGAATTCTTACGGCGGCATCCATGGTTGTCATTTTTGGCATTGCTTGTCTCCTTTTATACTTAAATCTATGCCTTTGGCTCATATCCCAGCTTGATTGATATGGCTTCGGCGCACTGCTTTACCTTTTCCCCGAAATACTCGATTCTCTCGGGCGTAATTCGCAAGGCGGCCCCTGAAATCGAAACGGCCGCCACAGGTTTTCCGGTGTGGTCAAAAACATGTGCGGCCACGCATCGCACGCCGATTTCCATTTCCTCATTGTCAACCGCAAAACCGGTACTGGAAATCCGGGCTGATTCTGCCATTATGGCTGCGCGGCTCACCAGGGTATTGGGCGTATATGCTCTGCGGCCGGCTCGCTGCAGATATGAATCGAGTTCCGATTCCTTCCATCGACTCATAAACATCTTGCCGACGCCGGTGGCATAAACAGGCGCACGCGCTCCCAGCCTGGTAAAGATTTTAAGCATGCTTTTTTCGCTTTTGGCCTGCTGCACATAGACCACCTCATCTCCGTCCAGAATGGCTAGGTTGGCACTCTCCTCGGTTTCGGTTCTAAGCCGCCGCAAATAGGGCCCCGCAATAGCGGCAATGTCGAATTGCTCCTCAACCCGCGTACCGAGCTCCAGAAACCGGAGCGAAAGCGCGTAGGTTTTGGTGATCGGATTCTGATCCAAATACTGCCGTTTGACCAGGGTGGAGGCAATCCGATGAATCGTAGTCGGCGGAAACCCGGTAAGGGTGGAGAGTTCCCGGATCCCGACCGCCCCGCGCTCGGCCACAACTTCTATGATATCGAGTGTTTTATGAAGCGATTTCATTTTTTATGTTCCACATTGCGGATTTTTATTCTATATTATGGTATTTTCTATTCCGATAACAGAATATTGTCAAGTCTTTTTTTGGGATTTCGTTTGATCTGGATCGGGGATAAGAATCTCACAACCCATGGAAAGAATACACAAAGCAAGCCGATCTCACAGTCAGGAATACGTACCCCTTGCGAATGGAGGTGGACGTGTGATGGTACCGATCGATTACGCCCTAAGCCACAAGCACGATGCGCAGATCCATCACATTGGTGTTGGTGGGGCCCGTTTTAAACAAATCGTTCAATTGTTCGAAAAAATGATACGAATCGTTAGCGGTTAGAAATTTATGCGGATTCAACTCTGCAGATAGTGCACGGCTGATCGTGTGGGTATCTGCAATCGCCCCTGCGGCATCGGTGGGTCCATCGGTCCCGTCCGTACCGGCACACAGGACGACGACGCCATCGACATCAGCGACATCGATGGCCGCGGCCAGTGAAAATTCCTGACTTCGCCCGCCCAGGCCCTGGCCTGTAATCGTAACGGTGGTTTCCCCTCCGGAAAGGATACAGGCCGGCGCTTCAATGGGGTGGCCGGTTTTAACGATTTCCCGGGCTATGGCACCATGTACGTGAGCGACATCTCTGGTTTCACCTTCGATCATGGAAGAAAGGACAATGCTATTGTATCCGAGGGCTTCGGCTTTCTGCTTTGCGGCACGGATTGCATTCATATTGCTGCCGATAATCAGATTTTGGGTTCGCTCAAACACCGGATCTCCCGCTTTGGGGGTTTCGGAAATCACGCCCTCGGCACCCGCTTTGATGTGATCGACAACTTTGATCGGCAACTTTTCTATAATGCTGTATTTATTAAAAATTTCCATACATTCCGGAAATGAACTTGCATCCGGAACCGTCGGACCGGATGCAATCACATCCAGGTTGTCTCCCACAACATCGGAGAGAATGAGCGATACCAACGTCGCCGGATAGGACGCCTGGGCCAGTCGTCCCCCTTTTAGCCTGGAGGTGTGTTTGCGGATGGCATTGATTTCGTGAATCGTTGCCCCACAGACCAGAAGCACCTTTATGGTATCCTGTTTGTCCTTGAGTGTGAGGCCCTGAGCCGGCAGAGGCGTGAGGGCCGACCCGCCGCCCGACATCAGACATAAAACCAAATCATCTTTCCCGGCCGCTTTGGCCAGATCTAAAATTTCGCCGGAGCCCTGCTCCCCGTTTTCATCGGGGACAGGGTGGCCGGCTTCAACCAGCCTGATATATCCAAGTTCGGCCAGGTGGCCGTACTTTACATTGATAATCCCTCCCTTGATCCGGCTCCCCAAGAATTCCTCGATCGCGGCGGCCATCGGGGCGGAGGCCTTTCCGGCACCGAGGACATACACGTTATCTATTTGGGAAAGATCATAATCGTGCTCGCCGATAAAAAAATGCTCGCCTTCACGCCGGCAGGCGTTTTTGACGGCCATGCCGGGTTCGACCGCCTGCAGTCCGGATTGAAAAATATTAATGGCGTCTTGTCGCATCTGATCGATATTTCTTGACATCGGATTCATGATAAAGCCTTTTTCGTCCAAGATTTGAAACTACCCATCATGTTTTTTTGCTATCCAATTTGGCCATATTACTGACAATGTATTAAATGTCAATATTGACTGTTGCTCTTCAACTGTAATGTCATAGTCAACAACAATTAGTTAAGATAGTGGAAATTCCAAACAATGATGGTTTCGTAAAAAGTCGAATTTTCCCGTTTTTATGGATTGCCGTCTTCGCGGGAATGACAATCATTACTCGATAGCAGATCCGTAGGCGCTACTTTCTGAAGGAAAGAAATATTTCCGATTAGTCACTTTAATCATTAAAGTATGATAAAAGGCAGAGCCATTGTTGGCCTTGCCCATGCATTTTATTCTAGCCCTAACATTTTCATAGATGTCGCGGATCCAGAAGCCAATTTTAATGAATAGGTGTATCCAGGGATTCCGTAAAAAACTAAATGTGCGTGGGCTATAGCATCATTAGCCTCTGCGGCCTTTGATCTATCATATTTGTATATAGTAATGGCCGTCAAACCATCTTTTATTTCACTGAACATGTATGGGCCATTAACACTAATAAAATCAGGCATAGGAGATAGTTCCGAAAAACGTTTACCTAACTCCTTTGCACTTTCTGGTGGATATGAAACCATTCCCACAGTAACCATCAGATTCTCCTTTCTGATTTATGTTGAAATCTTTAACCCCGATCGTCTTGACCTGAGTTGGGATAAAGATATCAAAGAAAATGGGGTGCCGCTCACCTTATGGGGTGTAATACGAAAGATCGAGTGATCTCAATCGCAACATCGTTCCCATTTGTATGTGGATCATTCAACCAAATGCTTAAATGAAGGTCGCTGGAAACGCCAAATTACATGCACGTGACCAAAATTACAATTATCTCAGAACCAACGTGGCTTATCAAGCGTTATCAACTCATACTTTAATGTACGTCCTGTCAATCCGAGGATAGGACGAAGTACCGCCCGGATGTTACTTGAGGATCGGGCCGGTATACATAGGTCTTAGCCGTGGTCATCTTTTCCTCATAGAGAACTTCTTCGTGTTCGCCAAATCTAATGACGAGCGCGTAATAGTCTTCGTAGGGCAAGTAGATCCGGGCGTATCCCCGTCTATTAGTTCTGGAACGACCGAGGCCGGCGACCACTACATCAGCTCCAGCAACCGGTTCTCCCTTGTGATTCAGGATTTTGAGACTGCTGGTGCGCCATGGCATGACATGTTTGATGAGAAACTGTTTCAACCTTCCGGCACGTCCGGGTAAAGGAGCCTCTGGGATCAGATCCAGCACGTCCTTTTCGAATCCTGTCTTCTTGGGGGTCATCCATTCTTCGCCATACTTTAGACGCAGGTATTCGTCGGGAGGGTTAGGCACATAAAACTTCTCCCCTATGAATTCGATTTCCTTCAGGTTAGTTAACAGTCTGACGGGTATGCGGATCCCGGGGTAATGGAATATGCTGTCATCAATGATTGGATAGCACATCCAGTCCGTTCGTACTGCTGATTTGATCATCGACACGTATATGCACTGATCTTGGTGCTCTACTCTAGCAAAGAAGCCATTCTTTCTGAAGGCAGCGACGACTCGGTCAACCGATTTCTCGGAAAATCCATGAAGACCGATCACTGAGCCCAAATCCAGGTCATCATCCCACGGGATGAACCCTTGGTCCCTGATTGCCCCCAGGCACGTCCCCTGGCGCAGGAAGAAGACGACTCCCAGATTGTCCAGAATCTGCTTCGCCTCTTTTAGGACCACTGTGGCTGCAGCCACATCAAATGCTATCCACTCAGATAACGACCTGTCCAGGGCCGCCTCACTTGCGCCATCGCTTGCTTTCATTCTCTCTTTCCTTTTATAGTCGAAGTCGGATGAACTCTTCGTCAGAGATAGCATCTTAATTTAGAGATGCCTTGCCCTGATTCTGCGTATTATCTCAGTAGAGGAGATGCCTTGTGTATAGGGGACGGAGCGGAAAATTCCCATCTCAATGGGCACCTTGTAGTAGTATTCGCGTTGCTCCCGGGAGTAATCGTCACCATGCACCACTATATGGATTTTGTGCATCTCGATCCAGGCGGGATCAAATATCCAAGGCGCATTGGGAATCACCTCGTCTACGTAGCGGCACTTAGCTATAGAAGCGATACGCTCTTCCATCGTTAGTATGGGGCACTCCTTATGGGCCGCCACTACATCATCACCGCAGACACCCACCAAAAGGTAGTCCCCTAGAGCGCGGGCTTTCTTCAGAAGCTCAACATGCCCGTAATGAAACAGATCACCCACCATCTCTGTGTATACTCGTATCATTGTCAACCCTTTCTCACAACATTCACAATTGGGCTTGTAGTTGGATTTAACTACTTTAAAACAATCGCTATATTCGATCTGAAAAATCAATCAGCAACGGTCTTGAGGGTCATATTACCATCAGTCACATGCAGATAAAAGGATGGCGATTCAAAAGCGGTCACCTCATCAAAAAACCTACCATTTAAGGGCTCTCTTTGTACTTTTCGCAAATTCCCAAAGCTTCATTGAGCTTTGTCAATACCGCCCGGTTGATATCCGGATTGTCCTTGAAGAATTCCTTGGCGTTGTTTCGGCCCTGGCCTATTCGCTCCCCGTCATATGAGTACCAGGAGCCGCTTTTTTCAATGATCCCTTCTTCAACGCTGGTGTCGAGAAGGTCACCGGTCCACGATATTCCCTCACCGTACATGATGTCAAACTCCGCCTGTTTAAAGGGGGGCGCCAGCTTATTTTTGACTATTTTTACCCGGGTATGATTCCCGATGATCTCCTGGCCGTCCTTGATGGCGCCGGTGCGCCTGATGTCAAGCCGCACGGATGAATAAAATTTAAGTGCGTTGCCGCCCGTTGTGGTCTCCGGGTTGCCGAAGACAACGCCGATTTTCATGCGGATCTGGTTGACGAAAATTACCAGGGTCAAGGTCTTGCTGATAATGCCGGTAAGCTTTCTTAAGGCCTGGGACATGAGCCGGGCTTGAAGTCCCATATGCGAATCACCCATCTCGCCTTCGATTTCGGCCCTGGGGACAAGAGCGGCAACCGAGTCGATAACGATGATGTCCATTGCCCCGCTTCTGACCAGCATATCGGTAATTTCAAGGGCCTGCTCGCCGGTGTCGGGCTGGGCCACCAGAAGCTCGTCGCAATTTACACCCAGTTTTCCGGCATAGGCGGTGTCAAGGGCATGCTCCGCGTCGATAAAAGCGGCAATGCCACCCTGTTTCTGAGCTTCGGCAACGGCGTGCAGCGCAAGGGTTGTTTTGCCGGAGGATTCGGGTCCGAAAATTTCACAGGCGCGGCCCCGGGGAAGACCGCCTATGCCCAGGGCTTTGTTCAGGGCAAGGGAGCCGGTCGATATGACCGGTACATCAAGAACCGCCGTGCTTCCCAGTTTCATGATGGAACCTTTACCGAACTGACGCTCGATCTGGGCCATGGCGGCCTCCACGGCCTTGGCTTTGTCCGGGGAAATAGACATGCTACCCTCCTTGCCGATCAATGAAAACTTCGCTCAAATTAATGGCAAATTTTTCCACAACCGTATTTCTTTATCATTATATCCCGAGCACGCTATCACATCTACAGGGGATTGCCAAAACAAACGGAAACAGGGTATAGGATGCTTACAGGCTATTTATTATAAGGGATGATCGGGTTTAAGACAATTAGCAATGGCGGTATATGGAGTTGAAGCGATGAAAGAGCTGCTCAAATACATTGCAAAGGCCCTGGTTGACCATCCGGAGCAGGTTGAGGTGACGGAACTCGCCGGCAAACAGGTTACGGTTTTGGAGCTTAAAGTGGCAAAAGAGGATATGGGGAAGGTTATCGGAAGGCAGGGCCAAACGGCCCGGGCCATGCGCACCATATTAAGCGCTGTTGGGGCCAAGCTAAAAACCCGCGCCGTACTTGAGATTTTAGAATAATTTGCCCTCATGTAAAAAAAAGGGCCTGCTACTGCGGCATATTATTTTGGGTTTTTTAGGCCTTGTCCCCTTTCTGTAGCTCCTCGACCAGCTTTTGACACTCTTTAGCGGTGGTTTTGATGATAGAGTCAAGTTGCTTTAAACGCTCATCTTCGAACCTGTCGTCTAAGAAGTCTACTTCGTCGTAAACCTTTTTCTCACTCCAGAAGGGGAAGTATTGTTTAATATCTGCCACGATCCGCTCTTCATCAAAATCCCATTTTAGCGCTTCATTAATCAATTTTTCAATCGCGCCATGTGAAGGCATTTCAAAGTCACCGGTTACGATTTTTTCAAAAGACTCTTTAACTATCAATTTAGCACAGTTAAGCGCCATGTTTAACCTATTCTTAGAAGCCCCAATCACATAGGGGAAACATTACCTATAATTTAAGACCAGAAGGGAATGTATTTAGCGTATTTCCGAGATTTATTTGAGGGATCATGGGGTTTGATTAAATTCTCTGTTAATGTATCGGACAGAATTCTTGATACCATTCAATAGTTCTTTTCTGGAATTCTGAATCTCTCTCTAAGGGTTTGATTCATCATGTATTGTCTGGAAACATATTTTAAACAACAGTGTTGATAGCAGGCTCTTATTTTATCCTCTTTTTCCATTTGTCGGAAGGTTTTGCGTGCATAAAATATTTAATATCAGATAGATAAAAAACCATCATACCCGCGAAGGCGGGTATCCAGCCATTAGAACGACTTTTTACGATTCCATCAACAATTGTCTTTTAATCTTATCTGAGATTTGGATATTGTAATTTGGGATTTATTTGGAATTTGATCCAGAGTACTTGTCAGGCATATCTTTAATGTGCTATGTGCGGCTCTGTGAAAAACAGAAACTGAAAAAGGGAGGTATGGCTTTGAAAAACAAACAGCTCGTAATGATTCCGGGTCCAACGCCGACAGCCGGTCCCCTGCAACTTCAAATGGCCAGAGAAACGGTATCCTTTAAAGATCCCGGCTTTGTAAACGACTTTAAAGAACTGGTAATCGATCTTAAAGAAATGATGCGCACCGATGGCGAATGTGTGGTCATTGCCGGCACGGGTACTCTGGCTATGGAAACCGCTATCGCTAACACCACCAAGCCGGGCGACAATATTCTGATTGTATCGCACGGTTTTTTCGGCGATCGCTTCATCGAGATGTGCGAGAGAAGAGGTTTATCGGTCGATGTTTTGACAAGTGACTGGGGCACGGCGGTCGCGGTTGCCGACATCGAAAAAAAACTCAGCCAAAAAAAATACGCGGCCCTCACCGTAACCCATGTCGATACCTCCACCGGTACCTGTGCCCCTGTCGCTGAAATCGGAGCGGTTGCCAAAAATTTTAACGATACTCTCTTTATCGTCGATGGGGTTTGTGCCACGGCCGCCGAACCGGAAAATGTGGATGAAATGGGCATCGATGTATTGTTGACCGGCTCCCAGAAGGCCTTTGGTGTAACGCCGGGGTTGGCGATTCTTTGGGCCGGACCCAGGGCCTTGGAACGGCGAAAATCGCTGGGCACGATCCCCGATGCCTATATGGACTTTGAAAAATGGATCCCGATTATGCAGGACCCGATGAAATACTGGGGCACCCCGCCGGTCAACCTTATCTGGGCCCTGAAAGAAGCGGTGAATCTTATCCAGGAAGAAGGGTTAGAAGAACGATATGCGCGGCATCGCCAGGATGCCGAAGGAATTCAGGCAGGACTGGAGGCCCTTGGCTTTAAGATTTTAGCCGCACCGGACTGCCGGGCGGTGACCCTCTCAATAGCGATCTATCCCGAGGGCATAGATGACGCCGTCTTCCGGAATATTCTCACCGAAGAGGGTGTTGTAAGCGCGGCGAGCCTGGGCGCCTACGCCGGCAAATCGTTTCGTCTGGGGCATATGGGCAATATCGATAAACATACCGTCGTATCCGTCCTGGCGGCCATCGAAAGAACGCTGCATCGCGTAGGGCATCCGGTGGAATTCGGCAAAAGCATAAAAGTCTATATGGAGACTTTGTTATCAAGCCAATAGGCGCGCCTCACTTCTATTTCAGCATTATAGAAAAATAAAAAGCCCAATTGATAAATTTCAATTGGGCTTTGTTGTTTATGAAATTAACCGGTTCCGAATAAGCCCCCTTAAGGGCCGAACACAAGCCTCGGCAGCCACAAAATAATCAGGACTTAACGGATTGAAGATAGTATATTTTAATGCGGAGGGGGAAACAACCGAG
>CAZNFS010000030.1:12245-24493 GCA_964572695.1 uncultured Desulfobacteraceae bacterium | reverse complement strand
GGCCGTGGCCGACGTCTATGATGCATTGATCAGCAAACGGGTGTACAAGCCGCCAATGCCGCATAATAAGGCCGCTCAAATCATTTTTGAAGGCAAGGGGATCCATTTTGACCCTGACCTCATCGATGCCTTCGAACAGATCCAAGACCGTTTTCGCGCGATTGCGCATGAATTTGCGGATTATGAGGAGGAGCGGCAAGGGCTTCGGAAATAATATGGCCCTTAAACTTCCCGGCATTTTATCAAACGCAAGCTAATCTGTCTCACTGTCGCGGGCCTTAAAATTCATATACCTTGGCGGGGGGCAGCCTCTAACCTTGGATGATGTCCTTCTTTTCGATCCAGTTTAAAAATACACCATAATTTTCAATCTCACCAATGGAGGTATGTAGCCATGATACGGAAGTATAATAACCTTACCTGGTTGCTCACCGCGCTCTTGGTCGCCGTTAACATTTTGTTGCTGGAGTTCAGCTGTATTAGTTCATTGAGTGAAGCAATTGCGGCACAGAAAACCTCACAAAATAAGGTTCATCAAGCGCATTGGGGCTATAAAGCAGATAACGGACCCTCACGCTGGGGCAAACTGAATCGAGACTGGGTGCTGTGCGCTGAGGGAAATCATAAATCGCCAATCGATCTCACTGGCGCCATGCAGGAAAAGTTTGATGAGATGAAACTGCAGTTCCCCCCCGCGAAATTGACAATTGTTCATCAAACTCACGTAGTTGATGCAATCGACAATGGTCATACGATCCAGATAGACTATGACAAGGGGGAAACATTCGAAATCGGCAACGAGAGCTATGAGCTTCGGCAGTTTCACTTCCACTCACCCAGCGAGCACACTGTGGACGGGCGTCACTACCCAATGGAAATGCATCTGGTGCACAGCAGCAAAGACAAAAAGCTGGCGGTGATCGGTGTGTTCATTGAGGAAGGTCGGAAGAATGAGTCGTTTGAAACTATTTGGTCGAATTTGCCGAAGAAGACAGGTCAGAATTATTGCTGAAATGCCGGCGCGTGTGGAATGCATGATGCAGCGCGAGAGACTATCGAGCCCAGAGGAAGCATTAGCTATGGTGAAGAATGTTGACGAGGAGAGAAGAAAGTGGAGCACAAGTCTGTATAATATGGACTCCTGGGATAGCAGGCTATACGATATAGTAATTAATATCGGAAAAATTTCGTTGGATGACGCGGTACACATGATATGCGACACGATCAAAAAGAAAGCATTCCAGACGACTCCTGAATCGCAAAAGCAAATCGACAATCTACTCGCAGATGCCCAGAAAAAGCTAAAGGATGCTTCGGTCAAATCACCCTTCTTCGAGCCGCTTCGTACGTCCCCCTGGAAAAAATAATCCAACCCTGTAACAGCAGATGGATAGGTAAGAAATCGAGGATCAAATCCTGACCCGTGATTAATCAAATCACGCTCGGCTCTTTTTGTAGACGGTTGTCATTTTACTTTGCGGCTCTGCGACCGCCGGTGGAATTTCGATGACCCGCATCTGTTTCCATTTGCCGTGCCGATAGCGGAGAAAAAAGGCCATCCCGAGGGCAGAAACATAAAGCGAAACCAGAACCCAGGCGGTATAGATACCGGCTTCGAAAACCTCTAGGGCTATGTATAATGGCACGATCATCACACCGATGGACAGGCCGCCGATGGTCCACATGATAAACTGTGTATCGCCGGCACCCTTAAGGGCGCCCGAAAAGATGAGATTCATGGCATCAAAAATGCAAAAAACGACCACAAAACGGAGCAGGACGACACCAAGCTCCGATATCTGATGATAAAGGTCCGGATCGGTATGGGTGCCTTTAAAAAGGCTGAGCAGCGGCTGAGGGACGAAAAGAAACATGGCCACCATCAGGGCCATGTAAGCAGCGGCAATATGCAATGAGGTGGTCGTTGCACACACGGCGTCCTCAGGTTTTCCGCGCCCGATGGCCTGGCCTACCAGGGTGGTGTTGCCGATATGAAATCCGAAGACGGGCAGAAAAGAGATCGATTCGATGGACAAGACAATGTTTGAGGCTGCAAGCTCAAGATCCCCCAGACGCCCCAGCATTTGAATAAAGAAAGCGAAGCCAAAGATTTCCAAAAAGAACTGGGTCCCGCTGGGCAATCCGTATCGCATCAGGCGCGCAAAAAGTTCCTGGTCGTAAGCTCTCTTTTTCCATGTACCGAATACTTTCCGGTTGCGCGGGCTGAAAAAAAGAATTCCGAGGATAAGGACGATGGCTGCTGAAGCGGACACCGAGGCGATTGCGGCGCCGACGATCCCCAGCTCGGGAAAAGGCCCGATGCCGTTGATCAGACAGTAGTCGAGAGGAATATTAAGGGCCGCGCCGGCCAGATGAACCCACATGACGGTCCAGGTCAAACCCCGGCCGGTATATAAGCATGACAAAGTTGAGCTTAGAACCACCAGCCCGGCTCCCAAAGTGAGGATATTGAAATAGGAAATCTCGAGGAGCCGAATGTTATCTGAATGACCGATCACCTCAAAAAGCCAACCGGAAATGAAATACAAGAGCGCCAGGAAGCCAGCCGCGAAAAGAGAAAAATAGATCCCCTGCCACAAAGCGGCACCCACCCGTTTAGGTGATTGTGCGCCGATGTATTGGGCCACGAAAGAATTCGTGTAACTGGCAACACCCATGAAAAAGGAAATAAAGGTAAAAGATACAATTCCGGCGGGCAAAGCCGCGGCAATAGCATCCACTGAGTAGTTCGCCAGAAAAATGCGGTCGGTAAACTGCATCAGGGTGATGGAACCCATCGATGCAACCAGTGGCAGGCTGACCGACAGGACATGGCGATAGCCGTTGGGCTTCCGCCAGCGTTTATGCAGATAGTTGACGATATTCAAAATCGATACTCCCTCAGTCAGAGCCACGTCATTTAAGCAGGTAATTGTTTGGAATAAATAAAGTTACCGGCTTATTAAAAACAAGAAAATCCAAGCATCAAATTCCAAATAAATCCCAAATTCCAAATTCTAATGACCGAAACTATCTGATTTTTCCAGTATTTTTGAATGTTCTTTCTTCAAGTTCATATACGGGTTTGTTATTTGAGATTTTGGTCATTGGTATTTGTTTGTTATTTGCGATTTGTTATTTGGAATTTCCACTTTCATAAGCAATTATAGTTGACTATTCGGATCAAACACAGCGTCCGTGCCATAAAAAAAGGGTTACTATTATGTATTTTTCAATATATGTAAAGCTAAAGCCGGTTTGCGATTTGATTTTGTGGGATTGCGGCCATTATTCCAATCATCAGATCGGTGAGGTGTTCGGGCTGTCCGATTCTTCGGTATGTAAATAATACGGAAAAATTGTTAACGTATACTTGTTCAGGAAGCTGCGCCCTATGTTTTACGGCTGGTGGTTGGTCATTGCTTTTTTCTTTATTGCCCTCTATGTGGCGGCGGCGGTCTTCTGGGGCTTCACCGCGTTTATGGAGCCGCTGGTAAAGGAATTCGGCTGGAGTTACGCACAGGTTTCATTGGCCTCAAGCCTGCGTGGTCTTGAAATGGGGATTCTGTCGCCCATCGTGGGCATCCTGGTCGACCGTTTTGGATCCCGCAAACTGATTATCATCGGCCTCATTTCCATCGGCCTGGGGCTGATTGCATTGAGCCGCACCAGTTCGTTGATTACATTCTATGGCGCCATGTTGATGTTGGCTTTTGGTGCCGGCAGTTGCACGACCGTGGTCCTGATGTCCTGTATCGCCAACTGGTTCCAGCGGCGCATCGGGCTGGCCATGGGTATCGTGGCTTCGGGTTTCGGCGCCTCCGGCCTGATGATTCCTTTAATCGTCTATTTGATAGACGCTTACGGGTGGCGATCGGCGCTCATGCTGCTGGGTTACGGTATGTGGATCATCGGGCTTCCGTTGACCCTAATGATCCGTGAGCGTCCCCAGGACTACGGGCTGCTTCCCGACGGGATGCCGCTCGGCCAGGAAACCTCGCCGGTTAACAGTTACGATAAAGAGAATGCTTCCCAACCCGACCTCATGCAGGCCTTCTTCTCGGCCACTTTTCTAAGCCTGTTTTCAGTGGAGATCATTCGAATGATTATAGCGTCTTCGGTGGGCCTGCACATCATGCCCTATCTGGGCCAAATCGGTTTTTCACGGAAATATGCCGGTCTTGTTGCGGCCGGGGTACCCCTGTGCAGCATTCTCGGCCGCTTCGGATTCGGCTGGATGAGCGATACGGTTGAAAAGCACTGGGTGCTGGTGCTCTCCTTTGCAACTATGGCTTTGGGCCTGATCGCCTTGTGCTATATCGATGTGGGCGGTGTGGTGATCTTTTTCCTGATGTTTTTTGCGCCGGGGATGGGCGCCGGGATGGTACTGCGCGGCGCGATCCTGAGAGATCATTACCGTTTGGAGATTTTCGGCCGTCTGATCGGATGCATTGTCGGCGCGTCCGCCATCGGCGGTATCATCGGACCCTATTTGGCCGGCTGGCTGTTTGATGTTTTAGGAACCTACCGCCCGCTGTGGTTTAGCTATATCGGCCTCAGCGTGCTGGCAGGTTATCTGGCGCGCAACATCAGATCCGACCGACGGTTGGTATAGTTGCCGGGGGCGGCGTGCAATGAGTGCGGCCTGCTTGACTTAAGTCAATGATTCCACTCCTTCCATCAGGATAAAAAGAGGCAATACGTTTTTTGGAGGTCTAAAATGAATCTGAATGGTAAAATTAAAATCGAAGAGTTGTTGCGTCGGTACCCCTTTCTTTTGGATTTTTTTATCGGCAAATCACCCCATTTTAAAAATTTGAAGAATCCCGTTATGCGCAAAACGATCGGCAAAGTGGCATCCCTTCGGCGCGTGGCAGCCATGGGGGGACTCGAACTGAACCCCTTGTTGCAGGAAATCGCCCGCGAAATTGAGGACCAAACCGGCACCTCGGTGACCCTTACCGAAGATGACGTTTCAGAGGCGACCGATCCCCTGGATGATCCGCATGCCCGCGAAGAGGTGCTGAAAGGAATTATTAAAGATCTTCATCAGGGGGAAGATATGGAGGTTTTAAAGAACCGTTTTAAAGCCCTGGTGGCACACGTATCACCCTCCGAAATCGCGCACATGGAGCAGAAGCTGATCGAAGAAGGGATGCCCGAGACCGAGGTAAAACGTCTGTGTGATGTTCATGTTGCCGTGTTCAAAGAAGCGCTTGAAAAACATGAAATCCCCGGCGCGCCAGCGGGTCACCCGGTGCATACCTTTATGCTCGAAAATCGCGCGGCCGAAAAAATAATGACCGACATCGATCAACTCTTTGAAAAATTGGGGGCTGACCCAACCGAAGAACTGTTTTCCGACAACCGAAACGATTTATTGCAGCTTATCGATCGTCTAGCAGAGATTCACCTCCACTATTTAAGGAAAGAAAACCAGCTTTTTCCGTTACTTGAAGCACATGAAATTTCAGGCCCGTCACAGGTCATGTGGGCCATTCATGATGACATTCGGGATTTGATAAAAAAAGCACGTCAACAATCATCCCGATCACCGGCATCCGAATCAATGGCTACCCTGAAAGAAGCCGTTTCGGCCATAGGCGAAATGATATACAAAGAAGAGCACATTTTATATCCCATGTCCCTTGAAACCCTTGCCGAAACCGAGTGGGGCCGTGTTAAAGCCGGGGAGGAAGAAATCGGATATGCCTGGATCGAACCCGAATCCGGTTGGGCACCCAGCGCTGAATCCGAACCGGCGCCCGTTGCCGGAGAAGAAAAAATCCGCCTCGATACCGGCTTCATTTCCAGAGATCTGATCAATTTGATGCTTACCCATTTGCCGGTCGACATTACCTTCGTCGATGCAGAGGACCGGGTGGCTTATTACTCGCAAGGCAAGGAAAGAATCTTCCCCCGAAGTCCTGCCATCATAGGCCGTAATGTGCAACGCTGTCACCCTCCGGACAGTGTTCACATCGTAAATAAGATTCTGGATGCTTTTAAGGCCGGAAGCCAGGATGATGCCCAATTTTGGCTTCAACTGGGAGGCAAGTTTATTCTTATTCGATATTTTGCCGTGCGTGACGCAAACGGCGCTTACAACGGTTGTCTGGAAGTAAGCCAGGATATAACCCAAATCCGAAAGATAGAAGGGCAAAAGCGCCTGTTGGATTGGGAATAAAGCCCAGGTTGGAAATTTGACTTAGGTCAATGCAACCTCTTGGCGACCTGATCTATTACCCCAATAAGGATATAAAGTCGTCTTTTAAATATCACCCATCATTTAAAACTTTAAAAGGAGGTACACAATGTCACTTAAAACTCTAAAGTGGGCCGCGATTATATGTTTCGTAGTGGCCATGGCAATTCTCCTTGGCGGCGGCATTGCCATGAAAAAGGATCTTCCGCCTTATCCGGGAAAAGTGGTTGGCCCCGACGGCACGGTTCTTTTCGAAAAGGCCAACATTATTGCCGGCCAGGATGTCTATCAACGCTACGGCCTCATGGATCACGGGGCTGTCTGGGGTCACGGCTCCCAGAGAGGGCCGGAGTTTTCCGCTTCCTCGCTGCACCTTATCGCCGAGGCGATCGGTGATTATTTTTCCCGTAAAGATTATGGCAAACCGTATAACGATCTGGATGACCTTCAGAAGGGAATCATCGACGTCAAAACCAAACACGAGATTAAACCCAATCGTTATGACGCGGCCAAAGATACGCTTACGTTAACAGCCGCCCAGGTCGTAGGTCTGAAACGGGTGAAACAACACTGGCAAAAAACCTTTAAAGAGGGCGAACAGCGCTATGGTTTTCTTCCCAATACCATTGCTGATGAAGGACAGCGACTTGAGATTTCGCGATTTTTCTTTTGGACCGCCTGGGTCGCCTCAACCCTTCGTCCGGGAACCGATTACTCCTACACCAACAACTGGCCGCCGGACAAACGGGTGGGTAACACCGCCACCACCGAAACCTATTTCTATTCCATCGCCGGCATCCTGGCACTGTTTCTGGTCCTGGGGCTTTTTGTCTTCTGGATCCATCGCTACGGCATTTGGTACGGGGAGGCCAAAGGAGTCGCCCTGTCCGAAAAGCTGCTCGATATGCCCCTGACCCCCAGTCAGTTTCAGGCCGCCAAATTCTTTGTGGTGGTCATTTTATTGTTTCTGGTCCAGACGACCATGGGGGGTTTGCTGGCCCATTACACGATTCATCCGGGAAGTTTCTTTTTACCATTCGTGGCAAAACTCATTCCCTACAGCCTGGCCAAAACCTGGCATCTGCAGTTGATGGTATTCTGGATTGCCACCACCTGGATGGCGTCTGCCATTTACCTGGCACCCATCATCGGGGGCAAGGAACCGGCCAAACAGGGCCTTCTGGTCAAGTTGCTTTTCGGCGCCGTCCTGCTGGTCGCCGTGGGAAGCCTTACGGGAGAAGTTCTGGGTATCAAGGGCATGCTGGGGAATTTGTGGTTCTGGCTGGGCCATCAGGGATGGGAATTTCTTGAACTGGGCCGCCTCTGGCAGATCCTGCTGTTCGTCGGTCTGATTTTCTGGCTTGTGATCGTCTACCGGGCCGTCGGCAATCATCTCAAAAGCCACAAGGATGAGTTCAGCGCCTTGATCTGGTTTTATGTGTTCAGCGCCGTCCTGGTGGTGGCCTTTTTCGGTTTCGGACTCTTTTACGGCCGGGGTTCCCACCTTACCATGGCCGACTACTGGCGCTGGTTTGTGGTTCACCTCTGGGTGGAAAGCATCTTTGAGTTTTTCGGTATCGCGGTCATCGCCTTGCTGATGGTGGCCATGGGACTGGCCACGGCCAAAGCAGCCTTGAGGGTGGCCTATTTTACCGCCGCCATTACTTTTTTGAGTGGAATCGTCGGAACCGCCCATCACTATTACTGGTACGGCGGCGCTTCTTTCTGGGTTGGATGGGGGGCCATATTCTCTTCCATGGAGCCTGTGCCGCTCATCACGCTGGTGGTTCGCGGGTTAATGGAGTACCGAGATGTCCGTAAGGAAGGCCGGGAGTTCAGCTACAAATGGCCCCTGTATTTTCTGGTGGCCGCATCCTTCTGGAATTTTTTGGGGGCCGGTATTTTTGGCTTCCTGATCAATCTTCCCATTATCAATTTCTACGAACACGGGACCTACCTGACCATGCACCACGGACATACGGCTATGTTCGGAACCTACGGCATGCTTTCCGTCGCCCTGCTGCTGTTTTCCTGGCGTGGCCTGGTCGACAAAGCCCACTGGAAGGATGGCCTTCTGAAACTCTCGTTTTGGGGGCTCAACGGCGGGCTGTTTCTGATGGCTTTTGTCACCCTGCTGCCGGTCGGGGCCATGCAGGCCTGGATTTCTTTTAAAGAGGGCTACTGGGTGGCACGGAGTGCGGATTTCTTCGAGAAGGATGCCGTTGTCTTTCTGGGAACCTTTCGCGCCATCCCTGACACGATCATCATCGTTTTAGGGGTCCTGCCGCTGGTTTACTTTCTCTTCACGACCTATCCGCATTTGAAGGCGACCGAAATCAAGGATGGTGAGTCGGTGTGGGAAAGGCTCGGAATTGAACTATAACCTGAATCTTGCATGAAAACTGATGAGAATTGTTATGTTACGTAATTAAAGCGGGTTTATGCAAAATCTTAAAACATTGCTTTTTACCCAAATGGTATACCGAATGAAGATCTTTTTTTCTCATCAGTTTTCACCCTGCGGGCGAGCCGGAGACTCCCATATGCTGCGTTATTAAGGGTTCGAAATAGTACACTATGTCTTTACCCTTAAGTGCCTGGCATATGGAATTCTCCAACTCGTGCAAAATTCAGGTATAAATAATCAGTGTTTGTTACTTTTAATCGAAAAACGATAAAGGATTATCCCGATGAAAAAAGTTAGTCTCTACGAAGAAAACGATTTTAGCGAAAAAGCCTTTAAACGCCTGCTGGTTCACGACTCGGCTTATTTTAAGATTCTCAATTTTAATTTTAAGGCCGGACAGGAGCTCCCGATCCACTCCCATCTGATTGAAGGTCAGGTGAGTATCGCCGTAATCGAAGGAGAAGGTGAGTTTCTGGGCAAGGATAACAGCGCCTTACCCGCCAACAAGGGGGATGTGCTGATTTCCGATATCGCCGAACCCCATGGCATTCGGGCCAAAAGCGATCTGCGGGTGCTCGTGACCATCGCACCACCGATCTAGTTTCCATCCATAAATGGCCTTTTTTGTGTTTACTGCACCCGATTGACACGGCGCTGTTTGCTGGATAACCTGAATTTTGAACAAGTCGGAGGCTTTTATATGCAAGGCATTTAAGGGCGACGCCATAGTGAACTATTGCGAGCCCTTAATAACGCAGCATATGGATGCCTCCGGCTTGCCCGAAGGGTGAAAATTAATGAGACAAAATGTTTTTTTTCATTATACTTTTAGGCTATTTTCTTTTATACTACGGTATTTCTAACTTTATGAAATTAATTATAATTTCGAGTTCTCATTAATTTTCGTACAAGATTCAGGTTTAAAATCAACCCAGACTTTATTTCCGAGCAAACCCTAACGCAACTATCTACCGTTTGAGATAGATCATGCCCATTCCCGGTAATCTGCTGACAACCGCCATGGCGGTGATGCCCCATACGGATATCGATCGGGCCATGGAAGCCGCCCTGACTGTGGATATCCCCTTTTGGCCCCAGCTGCCGCGCTATAGTTATTATGAGGACATGTATGTTCAGGCCTCAGAACATTTCCCCGGTATCCTGCTCGATCTTGAAAATCGAACCTTGCGCTTTTCCCTGGACAAATTTATCGAAGAATTGGAAGGCGTAATGTCCCAATTTGATGAACCGGCCTATTTCGACATCAGTGACACCTATTCCGTCGTCTACCACCGCTTTTTGGAATTCGATTTATCTGACCGGCCGGCCATCCGGGGACAGCTCGAAGGCCCCATCAGTTTCGGTTTCAATGTAATCGACCAGGATGATCGTCCCATCTTATTTAATGAAACGGTTCGCGCTTTTATGCTCGAATTCATGGCCAAACGACTCAATGTGCAGCTGCGGCGTCTCAAAAAACGTAACCCCAATGCGTTTATGTTTGTAGACGAACCGGGGCTTCAGTTTCTGTTCAGCGCCATGGCGGGGTACGGCGACCAGGCCGCACGGACGGATATGGAAGCGTTCTTTTCCATGGTTGACGGGCCCCGGGGTATTCATTTATGCGGCAACCCGGATTGGGATTTTCTGCTCGGTTTGGATCTCGACATTCTCTCTATGGATATTTATAGCAATGGCGAAATATTCTCCGCTTATGCCGGTTCGATTAAAAATTTTCTGGATCGTGGAGGCGTCATCGTTTGGGGTATCGTACCCACCAATTTCGAACCTTTCGAAAAAGAAAATATTACATCGCTGGGAGCCAGGCTTAAGGAGGTGTGGAAGATATTAGAACAAAAAGGGATCGATCGGGAACTTCTTTTATCTAATGGCCTGCTTTCCCCGGCCACCTGCTGCCTGGTCAATCCCGATGGTGATAAGACGGTTGAAATGGCATTTCAAACCATCAAGAAGCTGTCGGAACAGCTGCGCGAAGACTATAATTTATAAATTCAAGGCGCTATTCTTCACAGAACATGGTATGATGTTTGATTATTCTTTTGGTTCACAGCTTTTTCGATAAAAATCCGCATCACGCACAACAGAAGGAGAAATAATGAAACTGAAAAACGGCGCCGAATATATGGAAAGTTTAAGGAACCTAAACCCTGTAATCTATTATAAAGGCAAAAAAATTGAGGATGTAACCCGCCATCCGGCTACAGCCCCGCATGTGCGTTCGGCCGCTATGACCTATGCCCTGGCCGCCGATGAAAAACACCGTGACCTGGCCACGGCCACCTCGCATTTGACCGGCCGAACCATCAGCCGCTTTACGCATGTGCATCAGAATATCGAAGATTTATTAAAAAAGATCAAACTGTTCCGAATTTTAGGTCAAAAGACAGGTAGCTGTTATCAACGCTGCGTCGGGTTCGACGGGATAAATGCGGTCTATTCGGTAGCCTATGAAATCGACCAAAAGCACGCAACCGACTATTTCGAGCGCTTTAAAACCTGGCTTATCAAGATTCAGGACGAAAATCTGATGGTGGTCGGGGCCATGACCGATCCTAAGGGTGACCGCTCCAAGGGCCCGGCCGACCAGCCGGATCCTGACCAGTATGTCCATGTGGTCGAACGTCGCGCAGACGGAATTGTCATACGCGGGGCCAAACTGCACATGACCGGGGCCGTGAACTCGCATGAAATCCTCGTCATGCCGACCACCGCACTCAATGAAGCCTCTAAAGACTTTGCGATCTCTTGTGCGATTGCGGTGGATACGCCCGGCATCACCATGATTTTCGGACGTCAAACCGGTGACGACCGGCGCGATAATCTTGAGCGAATTGATGTCGGCAAACCGACTTTTGGAGCAGTGGGGGGAGAGGCGGTTATCGTCTTTGAGGATGTGTTTGTCCCCACGGAAAGAATCTTTATGGATGGCGAAGCTGAGTTCGCAAGTCCTTTGGTCTATCGATTTGCCTCCCACCACCGGGCCAATTACGGGGCCTGCAAAACCGGTCTGATGGATGTGTTGACCGGGGCCGTCAGTTACCTGGCTCAAATTCAGGGGACTGTCGGCGCTTCGCATGTCAAAGACAAGGTCACCGAAATGATCCATCTCAATGAAACGCTTTACAGTTCCTCGATTGCCTGCTCTGCCGAAGGCTGGCCGACGCCCTCAGGGGCTTTCATGGTGGATACCATGTTGGCCAATGTCTGCAAACAGAATGTGACCCGGTTTCACTTTGAGGTTGCGCGCCTGGCATTGGATCTGGCCGGCGGCTTTATCGCCACGATGCCCAGCCAGTATGATCTCGAGAGCGAAGATGTGGGGCATTTGGTCAAAAAATATTTCTCGGGTATCGAAGGTATCCCCACCGATCATCGCATTAAAATTGCCCGCCTGATCGAAGCCATGACCGGCGGAACCGCACTGGTTGAATCGATGCATGGGGCGGGGTCTCCTCAAGCCCAACGTGTCATGATTCTGCGCGAGGGCAAATTGGATCAAAAGATCAAACTGGCCAAATCCCTACTGGGGATCTCCGATAAAAAGGATTGAAGCCACCCGGTTAAGATTGATTCCAATTTATTTACGGGAACCCCAGCGCCGCTATAAGAAGCCTT
>CAZNFS010000030.1:0-12235 GCA_964572695.1 uncultured Desulfobacteraceae bacterium | reverse complement strand
ACGTTGAAATATTCAGCAGTCTTTTTGTCAGATCGACGGCCTCACCGGCATTTGCTGCATATCCGTCGGCTTTGATATCATCGGCGAACTTCTGATTTACGGGCGCACCCCCGATGATTACTTTCACCTTGTCTCTTAGGCCTGCTTCCACGACTGCATCGATCACATCCCTAGCCTGGGGCATGGTAGTCGTGAGTAAGGCCGACAGGCCTAAAATTTGGGGCATGTGTTTTTTAACCTTCGCAACAAAATCTTCAACCTTTACATTCACGCCCAGGTCGACAACCTCAAATCCCACACCCTTGAGCATCGTAATGACGAGGTTTTTACCGATGTTGTGAAGGTCGCCGCGCACCGTACCGATCATGATCTTCCCCGGGCTCTGTCTATCTTTCGTTGCCAGGTGGGGTTCCAGTATTTTTAAAGCTTTATTCATTGCTCGAGCTGACAACAGAACCTCCGGAATAAATACAGTTCCATCAACAAATTTGGCGCCGATAACTTCCATGGCGGGAAGCATTCCGATATTGAGAATATCTTGAGCTTCATAGCCTTCATCTAAAAGACAGCAGACGTTTTCGACGATTTTTTCCTGATTACCGTTCAGAACATCTTCCAGCACGGCTTCGTAAGCAGTGTCTATCCTGGCCGGGACACTACCCTCCGTTTCTGTAACGGTGCCCCGTCTTACGGTTTGCAGGGTCTCTTCACTCACAGGCCGGAAAGACCCCGTCGCAAGAGGAAGCCGGCCTTCTCTTTCGATACGCTCAGCGATGTAAATCAGGCGATCAAAGTCGGCCGCCGGCGGCGTGGTGTCACCAATGGAAGCCACGAAATGATGACCTGGGGCGATAACCTTGAACAGATGATCCATATACCCCTTGAGGTCATCTCTACTGGAAGATTCTTCCAGTAGTAACGTCTCCGGAATCCCGCCCTGTATGCTTAAGTGACCCGGGCGGCACCAGCGATCGTAGAATGTCTCGATTTTTACTTTGGTCATGGGGAAAGGCGTAACGGCGTCCGCCACATCCATGCGACTTTCAGCAATCAGGCTCATCAACCCCGTATTTTCTCCGTCCGGATGCATTATCAATAAAATATTTTTGGCTGAAAGCCTGTCCGCCACCTTGTGACACCAGGGCTGAAAGTGCTTTTTGTATAGCGCCGGATAAGTGATCATGTCATCTACGTTTGAGGACCACATAACGCCATCAACGCCCGATTCTGCAAGGATATCGATCAGTTGATCGTAGGGTGTCTCCAACGCTTCGGCCAAATGGGCCATTTCCCCGGGGTAATCCTCATAATGGAGGTAGAAGGCCGTGGCATCCAGGAAAGTCTTTTGGATGAAGTGTATGGGCGAAGTGCAGCCGATACCCAAGCCTTGAGCGATTGCCAGGCCATCGTCGCCGACGAATTTCCGCCATCTGTGGTAGCGTTCATAGGCAGGTTGAAGCTTAAGATTGCCGAATATATGGGCTAAAACCCGGTAGTCTTCAGGGCCTTTGATGACGTGTTCCTTTACCCAGGAGATGGATGCACCGGATTTTTTCATCTCGCTGGTCAAGCCATGCCTTACACTCACCCTGCCGACCGGCGTGTGGTATACCACGTGCGTCATTACTTCATCCTCATCTTCCTCGATCTCAACCTGGATATCCACATCAGAAGAAAATTCGAACGTGTAAGGAAACTCCTTGAGATCATAAAGACCGATACCCCGATGATATATATCCTCCGGTTTTTCAGGCTTTAAGTACTCGGGTACGACCTTGTGTAATGGCCAGTCCATATAGCGATGAATTTCCTCCACCGTCATGCCCCGGAATTTTCCGGGAAGCGTCCCGGCCATCTCATGGGCGTTGTGCCATAAATCGATACGCGGGATCCAAGGAATAACATCAACCGTTTCCCCCCTGAATACGGCACTGATCCGTTCGCGATGCGTCATGAATGCAGCCTCCTTCCTTTTTTAGCCTGCATTATTATACTGAGTCGGCTAAAACAGCAACTTCATTAAATTGCACATTATATAAAAATATACAGATATCTATAGACACAATCGATCAGATCGGGCTAAGACCAGACCTTATTCGTTATCAGCTATTGGTTTTAGTAATATTGAAATCAAAACTGGATCTCATCTATACAGGGAAAATAAAATGTTGACCGGGACTTTAAGCAAACCGGTACGTCGCATAACACCCTCAAAGTGGCTCACCGTTATCAGTTTCGTATGCTACCTTATCGGCATCAATAGCGCAAATGGAAGTGAATTGATCCTTCCGGAGGTGGCGCAACAGGAGCTCCAGGTGGTTGGAAAGCTATCGTTTAAGCCGATCAGAGAATCCTCCGGGCTGGTGCGAAGTCGGAAATGGCCAGGGGTTTATTGGACTCACAATGATTCCGGAGATAAAGCACGCATCTTCCCCATTCGCATCGACGGAAGCATCGTCAAACCAGATAATCCGGGAGATGACGAATACACTGGAATCCATATACATGGTGCCCAAAATATTGATTGGGAGGATATCGCACTCGACAATGACGGCAACTTATATATTGGTGACTTTGGGAATAATCGGAACGCAAGGCGTGACCTAGGGATATACGTGCTCAAAGAGCCCAACCCTTTTGAAACGATGAATACCCAGGTTTTAGGGTGGCTTCCATTTGAATATCCGGACCAGGATCAATACCCACCCCTGCGGGAAAAGCGAAATTACGATGCTGAGGCGCTATTCGCCGTAAACGGTCAGCTGTATGTATTGACAAAACATCGTGGTAATAGAAAGACCAACCTCTATCGATTTGTGACGATCACCCCGGGCCAGGTGAATCGTCTGGTCTTACTGGGTGAGTTTGATATAGACGGGAAGGTTACCGCAGCCGACGTCTCACCGGACGGAGCCAAATTGGTGGTGCTGACATACAACGCACTGTGGATGTTTGAGAAAACGACAACAGTTTCTGATTCGTGGCTGGACGGAAAAGTATGGTGGCTCCCGTTCAAGAATGGAGGGCAAAGCGAAGGGGTCTGTTTTTCGGATGACGCAATCCTCATCTCAAACGAAAACCGTGATTTGTTTCGCGTGGCGACGTCAGACCTGCTGAAGGTTCGATAGAAAACATAAGGAGAAAATTGTCGTGTTAAAAGCAGAAATAGCCGCTGAATTCAGATCGCTGGTTGGAGAGGACTGGTTTTTGACAGCGCCTGAAGATTTGGCAACATATTCTTATGATGCCTTTATCAAAGAGTTCCAACCGGATGCGGTTATCCTACCGGCTGACCGTGCCGAAATATCGAAAATGATGCGCGTGGCTTCGCGTGAAAAAATCAATATTATACCGCGGGGGGCCGGCACCAACCTCTGCGGTAACACGGTGGCCCGGCAGGGCGGCATCGTCCTGGATCTGAATCGGCTCAATAAAATCATTGAGATCGATACCGCCAATCTTTGTGCGGTTGTACAGCCCGGGGTGATCAACGCCGACCTCCAGAAGGCCGCAGCGCAATTCGGACTCATGTTCGGTCCCGACCCGGCCAGCATGATGGCCTGCACCATCGGCGGAAATGTGGCGCTCAACGCCGGGGGGCCCAGAGCTTTGAAATATGGTGTAACCCGGGACAATTTGTTGGGGCTGGAGGTGGTCCTGACCAGCGGTGATATCATTCGCACAGGGGGCAAGACCATTAAGAATGTGACCGGTTACGACCTGACCAGACTCCTGTGCGGTTCGGAAGGCACCCTGGGAATTATTACCGAAATTATCGCTAAACTGGTTGCCGTACCCCCACAGCGAAAGACATTTCTGGCCAGCTTTGCAAGTTTGTATGATGTCGCCCGGAGTGTTTCGTCCATCATCGGTTCCGCCATCATCCCGGCCGCACTTGAGCTCATGGAAAAAGTTCTGATTGATCTGGTTAAAAATTATGCCGGCCTTATCTTTCCTGAAGATGCCGAAGCCGTGCTTCTGATCGAGATCGACGGTGATGAAGACTCCATTCAATCGATGTCACACCGGATCACTGAAATCTGCTTTGAGGAAAATGCATTGCGGGTGGATTCGGCTTCAACGCCCAAGGAAGCCGAGCGTCTTTGGCAAGCTCGTAGAGCAGTGGGTCCTGCAGCCCGGATGGCGAGGCCACTGGTTTTTTCAGAAGATGCCACCGTTCCGGTAAGCAAACTTCCGGATATCATCCAAAAGATTGCCGAACTGCGCCAAAAACACCGCTTGATGGTCGGCGTCTTGGCCCATGCCGGTGATGGCAACCTTCACCCCATCTTTATGGCCGATATGAATGATACGGATGAGATGGAACGGCTTGAGCAATTCATACAAGAAATGTACGAGGCCACGATTGCCATGGGCGGAACTCTCTCGGGTGAACATGGTATCGGGATTGCTAAAGCCAAGTACATGCCCCTGGAATATAATGCCGCCGCAATCGAAATAATGCGGGGCATCAAAAAAGTTTTTGACCCGCATAATATATTGAACCCGGGCAGTTTTTTATGAAACCATCGGGTTCAAAAGAAAGGCGATAATGACCCGCGAAAATCTTGAAGACCTTGAACAGTGTGTAAAGTGCGGGATTTGCTCGGCCGTTTGTCCCGTCTCCAAACAGCTTGTGATCGAACGCTATACACCCCGCGGCAAAATGCAGCTGGCCAGATTTTACAGCCAGAACCACCTGCCCCTTTCCGAGCGCTACCGCGAGATATTTACAAAGTGTCTGCTCTGCGGGGCCTGTGCGACCCTTTGCGCGGGTGGTATAAATCCACCTGAAGCGGTCTTAAAAATCCGCAACGCCATTAACAGGGAAATGGGGCCGGATCGGAATATAAAGCGGCTTGTCGATTCGATTGACACTTGCCACAACATCTCCGCTGAAGAAAACGAAGAGCGTGCCGATTGGAGAGATTTCATGGGTGCTCTGCCGGAACACGGCTTCCGCAAAGACAGAGCGGAGACCGCATTTTTTGTGGGCTGTGTGGCCTCCTTTTTCCCCCTGGTGCAGAACATTCCTCAAAACATGGCGCGTATCATGGCGCACGCGAAATTGGATTTCAGCATCCTGGGAGGAGAAGAGTGGTGCTGTGGCTTTCCCCTGCTGCAGGCGGGTTTTCCGGAAAAGATGCACAAACTGATGGATCACAATCTGGCGCAAGTCAAAGCGTTGGGGGCCAAAGAGATCGTTTTTGCCTGCCCTTCCTGTTATCGCACCTGGAAGGAGCACTATGGGAGCGAACTTGAACTGACCCATTCAAGCGAGCTTATCAACCGGTTGATTCAAAACGGCCAGATTAAATTTAAAAAACAGGCTGAAATGAAGGTCACCTACCACGATCCTTGTGACCTTGGAAGAAACGCGGGCATTTTTGAAGCGCCGCGACAAATCATTGAAACCATCCCCGGGCTGACCATGATTGAGCTGGAAAACAACCGGACCGGATCCGTATGTTGCGGCGGTGGCGGCAATTTAGAGAGCGCCGCTGCGGATTTGGCTGAAAAACTGGCTCAGGAAAAAATCGCAGAAGTTCAAAGGACCGGGGCCGACATCCTCGTTACGGGCTGCCAGCAATGCGTCCGGACCATCGCCACCAGAGCGAGAAGGCAAAAAATTCAGCTTAAAGCGATGGATATCACCGAATTGGTTGTTCAAGCCCTGATGACGTCGTAAAAAGTCCCATCTACTGTGTTGTAATATTTTTTCAGACACTCGGCATACGACATGTATAGCCTTGTTTCTGAAAAAACAGTACGTCTTGTATATGAACCTTTTTACTTAGCCACCTATGGTTGAATTTCCGATTTTTTTGCGAGATCACCAAGCCCTGGAAGATAGCTGACCTGTCACTCTTCGGCCGACCAGACGATTTTGCCGTCTACAACGGTCATTGTAAACGGGATACCGGGCACTTCTTCGGGAGCCACCCCCCGCGGGTCCGCAGCCATGACCGTAAAATCCGCCCGTTTGCCGATCTCGATGCTTCCATTATGCGCTTCATCAAAAGAGAGATATGCCGCGCCCCGGGTGTAGAGCCGCAAGGCCTCCTGCATCGTCAGGGCCTCTTCAGGACCGATCACCTCTCCGGATGGCGTGCGCCTTAATACGGCGTCGCGCAGCCCCATGCGCGGATCCGGGCTGCTAACCGGGCAGTCCGAGCTGCCGCCCAGTTTCAGGCCGGCCCTGAGCATGCTCTTAAAGGGATATAGCTGTTGCGCCTGTTCGCGGCCAAAAGCCTCAAGCCAGCCATCCCCCAGTTCCCCGAAAAAGACCGGCTGAACCGAGACATAGATATTCATGCTGCGGGCGCGTTCAAGCAACTGCGGAAAAAGACAGCCCGCATGCTCGATACGATGACGAAGCGGATTGGGGGACTTGGGACCCAACACCGCTTCAAACGCGTCCAGGGTGTCGGCAATCGATTCGTCGCCTTGAGCATGGATGGCGACTTGATAACCTGACGTATGGTAGCGTTTAACCCTGGCCATGAGTTCTGCTCTGCTTTCGACCTTAAGGCCATTATCATAGGGCGGAACCAGGTAGGGTTCTCGCACCGCAGCGGTACGATTTGACATTCCCCCATCGGCAAATATTTTGATGGGACCGATACGCAGCTGGGGAGACCCGAAGCCGGTTTTGATTTCTGATTCCATCAGTGGTTTCGCCAATTGGGCATAGTTCATCGTATAGATCCGGATTTTAAGACGGCCGGCTGCCAACGTTTCCTGGTACATTTTTAAGGTCGGCGGCATCACCAGCGCGTCAGCGGCAAAAACCAGTCCCAAGCGTGCAAAATTTTGGATCGCCATGGCACACATTTCGATCCGTTTCTTTGAACCCATGCGCGGTAGATCATCAAAAAAAAGGGCATTGAATACATCCATCATCGCCTGATCGTGCAGTACGCCGGTGGGTGCACCCGTTGCGGAATCTTTTTCGATAATGCCGCCCTGCGGTGATGGGGTTCCCTTCTTGATGTCAAACTTCTCCAGGGCCAGACTGTTTAGGACGCAGGCGTGGAACGAAGTGTGATATAGAATGACCGGATGTTCGGGACTGACCTGATCCAGATCATTTCGAGTCGGATGCCGGTTTTCGGCCAAAAAATATTCTGCATAACGAGAGCCCTTAATCCATTGTCCGGATGGAGGCCTGTCCGTGTGTGCTTTAATCAGGGCCAGGATATCGTCGACCTTATTTACATTGGCCGGAGACATATCGATACCTTCAAGGAGATAGCCGTATATCGACAAGTGATTGTGGGCTTCCATAAAGCCGGGAAACATGACCGCCCCTTTGAGATCGATCACCTCGGTTTTGGGCCCGCCCAGAGGACGCAGTTCCGCTTCAGAACCGAGTGCGGTTATGATACCGTTTGTAACCCCGACCGCTTCAGGGACTGTGTTTTTCGAATCGAACGTATTGATTTTTCCGTTATAAAAGATTGTATCCATTCAGGCCTCCTTTTCTAATTTCGATTTTACCCACCCCGCATATCATTATTTATGTAAGCGGTTCAAATCTTTTTACACCGGTTCGAGCATGATGTGACGTTCATGAACGAAGATACATTACTATTTTAGATTTTGTATTATTAATAATGTAATTAATTTCAACTTTAATATATTGACATATTCAATTTCGTTTTTATTTTTGGGGTAAACATTGATTGTAGCCCGGTATTTGGGTTCACAACTAACCCCAAACAGGAGGTGTTATTATGGAACTGATCAGATGGAGTCCCATGTATGACAGGTTCAACCTACGTCATCGGATGGACAAAATGTTAGGCGATTTTTGCTATCCCTCGGCCTCGGGTCAGGAAGATTCCGGGGTATGGAACTGGAATCCAGCCGCCGATATCTATGAAACTGATGACAATATTGTCATAAAGGCCGAACTCCCCGGAATTGACAAAAAAGATATCGCCGTGGATGTGAAAAATCGCGTGCTAACGCTCAAGGGTGAACACTCTTCGGAGGATGAAACCAAGGAAGACAATTATTACCGCCGTGAAAGAAGGCATGGCAGATTCGAAAGGGCTTTCACGCTCCCCACTGAAGTCGACCTTGACAAAATCAAGGCCGATTACAAAGACGGCGTACTGAAAATCGAAATCCCCAAACTTCAGGAAAAGAAACCCAAAAAGATAACCGTACACTAAACCGGATTTGCACGCCGTTTCACAAGGGGTGGATAACCCTCATCCACCCCTTGATACCTGTTTCATAAATATTGTGGGGGTATTCTGTTCGTAAACTCTAAGCGAATTATCTCTCGCCCGCTCTTGAATCGCTCGAGTTCACAGAGAACGCAGAGACATTTTTTGGGTCTGATTTTTTGAGCGGAAAAATCAGACCAATCCTCAACCCCTGACGGGGTAAATTACCAGCGATAGCTGGACGAAAGTTTGATCTGGATTGCCCTCTCAGCAATCCAGATCAAGGCTCGGTGTTCTTTGTGGTCTCTGTGAGAGGTCAAAATATCCTGAGATCAATTATAATGCCGATACGTCACCGAATTTGCGAATTAGAGCACTTAGGCCAAGAATTAAAACTAAGTTGATTCAGTTAAAAGGTGCATTCCGAATACGGCGTGACGATTTTCATTATCAGAGCTGAAATCAGCATCAGGCTGCCCAGATATATAAACACGAGCGAAAAGTTTCCCGGAAATATGTCCAGCAAATAACCGCTCAGCCAAGGCCCCAACGCACCGGACACAAATCCGAAAGCGGTGAAAACCAGCCCGAAAATCGACCCGAAATGATCGATTCCGAAACAGTCCACCACCAGCGGGGCTGAAACGGCAAACAGGGTACCAAATGCAAACCCAATTGCCGCCGCCAGTACCGACCAAATGACGATCCCCGACAAATGCGGAAAACCCATATAGGCCCCGCCGGCTATTAGAAATGCCAAACCCATGGTTAATCTGCGCCCAATCACATCGGACAGAAACCCGCTGATCAAACGGCTCAGTCCATTGGTCACATTGAAGGACATTAGAATCCAAACCGCCTCCGACATGGCCAGCCCCTGCGCTGTGCCAAAGTTGATGGAAAGGGTCACCATGGCAATACCGCCGGCACCGACAAACGCATAAGTAAACCACAAAATCCAAAAAGACCGCGTACGCAGACTCTGCCAAACGCTCATTGAGAGCAAGGGGGGAGGATCCGCTACCTTCTGGCCATTCGGCAGCGGCAGATTCTTTTGAGGAAGGCGGATCATCACCGCCATACCGAGACCCGCGACATAAGAACCGATACCCAAGATCAGCGTCATGGCAACATAGCCGTATTGTTGCAGCAAATAGCTGAAAACCGGTGCCATGATAGCACCGGAAATACCAAAGGACATGCTCACAAGTCCGGAAACAAACCCCCGTCGCTGCGGATACCAGCGCTGGGCAACGGTCAGGGTCGGAAGGTAAATCGTGGCCGAAGCAGCACCGGTTGCAAACGCCCACCCGTACACCCACTTGATCTCAGCGGCGTGTCCGACCAGTATTGTTGCGGTACTGTAGGCAACGACCCCCATGGCCACGATCCAGGCCGGGGCGATCTTTTCCTGAAGGCGCCCCACCAGAAACATAAAGATACCGACACCCCCCAGCACGTAAAATAAGATTTGTCCGATCTCGGATCTGCCGACGCTGAAAACCGTTTGCCAGTGGTGACCGATGACGCCCGGAAATCCAAAAATGAGTGCACCCGGTAAAAAAATTGCACCGCAACTGGCGATTAAAGCCATCTGTGATTTTGATTTTTCCTGCATAAGCGTTCGTCCTGTAATGCTTTCGTATCCTTGTCAAAAAACCTTTTGCCTGTCAAGTTGACCCCAATCGGAGAAATTCCTGGCTTGACATGCTGTTCTCTTTTAGCTTACTTTATTTATGAGAGGCGATTCCTCTTTCGATCGCTAATGTAGGCGGTCTGTATCAATTGAAAGGTGAGTTAATGAATCCGTCACGGCCGCGTACAAAACCAAAAAAATCAGATCCGGAAGCACGCTTATTCAAAACGTATTATAAATCTCCCATAGGCGCTATCGAAATTTTAGGAACCAAAGAAGGTATCGTTTCGGTAAATTTTGTTGAAGGCCGGGTACGTTCCGACGCTAAGATTCCCCGCGTCATCACCGCCTGCCGCAAACAAATTGATGAATATTTCAGGGGTAAGCGCAAAAAATTTTCCCTGAACTTGCTCTTACATGGAACTGATTTTCAAAAATCGGTCTGGCAACGATTATTGAAAGTCCCTCATGGAAAGACGGCCTCGTATGGCGCCATTGCTAAATTTATCCGCAGTCCAAACGCTTTTCGCGCCGTTGGCAATGCCAACAATAAGAACCCAATTGCCATCGTCGTGCCCTGTCATCGAATTGTCGGCAGCAACGGAAATCTTGTCGGATATGGGGGAGGTCTCTGGCGCAAGTTATGGCTACTGGAACACGAAGGTGTTCCTGTAAATGGCAATAAAGTCATCTCAAAGCGTTAACATTCGGACAGGAACGACTTCATTATTGGATTTCGTTTGGTAAGGGACGCCGGCGACGGATGATGAGTGCAAAAAAAGAGTTAGATCCCCATTTGCGTGTGATCGAGGGGGGACTCACCGGCTGCATCCGCTTTGGACCACTCCAAATTATTTCCACCCCCGAAAGCGCACCGCCGTTTGAAGTAGATGCCATGGTATTCGAGGAAGACACCTTTCTGATAATGAGCGCCTCGCGCCAGGTGATTGAACCCCGGGAGCATCCGATTCGCATCATGACCGAAGCAATCAACTTCAAACCCGTACCGGTGGGCCAAGTTTTGATCAGAGATGAAAAGCCCCTTCGTTTTCTCGCCATCGTACACGACCTAAATCACCGACCGAGCTGGAAAGAAGAATGGATCAGCGGCGCTTTAAGGGAAATTTTCCGTCTGGCCGAACAACGTCAATTACACCGGATCGCGCTACAGCCGCTGGGAACGATTTACGGCCATCTGACCATCGAACGTTTTGCCGTGCTCTTAAGCACTGTTTTAAGATCGGCGGGCTTTGATTTTCTCAGACAGGTCTGGCTGCAAGTACCCATTGGAGTCAATCAAACCCTTATCCGCAAGCTCGAATCCCTCCTTTGTGGTACGGACGACTGCCCATAAATAGACACTATGGACACCATAGAGTGCCATTGGATGGGTCCCAATTATGAATCCCAGGAAGATGAGTGAAATTCTATAAGTACACCGAAGGCATCTTTGGGAAACAAACGAATCGATCCGGCCGCAGCTTCAAACGCGACATGGTTTGAACGAAAAAGAGCAGCCACCCGGTCCATATCGGGGACAAGCACGCTAAAGCCAAGAAAACAGGGTGAGCCGGGAAATCTCGAAAGGTCAAGATCACCAAAACGATGGCGAATCCCCTGCGGCGTGAACAGCCTGATGGTACCCCTTGGCGTACGGACCGTCAGCCCGGAACGGCTCTCCTCCACACTCTCCGCTTCTTGCATTTTGGAGAAGAACCCGGTCAGCGCCTTCGGCTGCTCGGCCACCATGATCACCTCGTCAATTGCATCGGCGCCATTGGCATGTGTCTGGTACTCCGATCTCCAAAAAAACTGCGGCGCATGTTGTTGACAGCAAAAGAATGCGGCCTCGGGCATACGCGAATCCGTCACAAATGCCATGCTAAACGCAACCGTTACCTTTTCTCCGTCAGGCAGTGTCGCTAAACGTTCAAAATGAAAGTTGTCAAAAGGTTGGAGCCCCCGCGAAATGAATTCCTCTCGGTCTGCCCGGGCGTCTGTGCTTTCAAGCACCAGCATGGACATCCCTTCGCGGTGCAACAAGAACTCCTGATTATATGCGCCGAAACTAAACTCCCTCTCAGTTGGAACTGGAATAAGCACCGGCCGGGCAACTGTCAGCAGTTCCAAAAAAGAGCCGTTCATTTGAATGATACGGTTGTCAGTACCCCAGGGATGTTTCGCCAAAGGGGTAGTGGTGAATCCAAGCCGCTCATAAAACCTGGCCGCAGCTTCAAGCTTCGATACGCACAGCACCAAATGATCAATTCCCCGCTTCATCGCCACTGTCTCCTTAGTTTTTTTTGCTTCTGTACCACTTCTCTATATGCTTGACAATTTGTGCCGTCAAGCATAAGCCATGCGCGGTCAGGGTGATTCTGTTCTGACCCACATATAAAATATTATCAAATATTTGTAGAAA
>CAZNFS010000029.1:15963-24676 GCA_964572695.1 uncultured Desulfobacteraceae bacterium | reverse complement strand
GGGGGCCATGTGCCCAGGCCCGGAGAAGTGAGTCTGGCGCAGAACGGGGTTCTCTTTTTAGATGAGCTCCCGGAATTCAAAAAACACGTCCTTGAAGTTTTGCGGCAGCCCATCGAAGATTTGAAAGTCACCATTGCGCGCGCATCGACCACCATTACCTACCCGTCCGGTTTTATGCTGGTTGCGGCTATGAATCCTTGTCCCTGCGGTTATTTATCAGACCCAAAACATGCCTGTCGGTGTACATTTCACCAGATTCAAAGATACAAATCGAAAATATCCGGCCCGTTGATGGACCGAATCGATATTCATGTTGAAGTTCCGGCGGTGCCTTATAAAGACTTAATGGGTGATTTCAAGGCCGAATCTTCCGCCCGGATCCGCCAACGCGTACTCGCTGCCCGCAAGCTTCAATCGGGCCGCTTAAGACGCACAAAGATTTATTGCAATGCTCAAATGAACACCCGTCAAGTAAAGAAACTTTGTCAGATTGGCGAAAAGTCTTCGACGTTGCTCGAAACGGCAATTAATACGCTCGGACTATCCGCCCGGGCCTACAACCGGATCCTGAAAATCGCCCGCACGATCGCCGATCTTGAGACCAGTCCTCAAATTCAAGCCGATCATATCGCCGAAGCCATTCAGTACCGCACTCTGGATCGGGGTAAAAAACGGCTCTAACCGCTTTTGATCCTTTTGTCCGGGGTCTTTTTTCCATCATCCGTCAAAATCGATCAGTTTTTTCTTTACATCCCAAAATACCTGTGCTAGAAAAGTCATTTTTCCGGAATAGGATTTATCGATTACAAGGATATTATCATGAAAAAGAAAGACCTTGAGTATTTTAAAAAATACCTCAATGACCAGATAGAAGAGCTTTTGCAGCAGGCGGATAGTACCGTTTCGGGGATGACGACCCCCAAGGAAAATTTTCCGGATCCCACCGATCGTGCCGCCTTGGAATCCGAGCGTAATTTTATGTTGCGTATCCGGGATAGAGAACATAAATTGATAAAAAAAATTAAAAAAACGCTCGGCCGTCTTAACAATAAAGACTTTGGCATCTGTGAAAAATGCGGGGAAGAAATTTCCCTGGAACGCTTAAAAGCCCGGCCGGTCACAACCCAATGCATCGAATGCAAAACCAAAGAGGAGGCTTTGGAAAAAGCGCTTGGAATATAACGAATGAATTTCAATACCCGTCTGAGAATCGATCTGCACATCCATTCCAGGGCCTCAGATGGTTCACTAACGCCTTCCGAAATTCTCACCTTAGCTCAACGCTTAAAACTGGGCGCGATCGCCATCACCGATCACGACACCATAGACGGGTCAAAAGAAGCGTTGGCCAACGGGCTTCCGAATTCTTTGAAATTTCTGACCGGCATTGAAATCAGTGCCACCCCTCCACCACCCTTTAGCTGTTCGGGAAGTTTTCATATTCTCGGTTATGCCATCGATCTGAATGATCTCGGTTTAAATCAAAAACTTCAGAAGCTTCAAGCGGCTCGCAGGAATCGAAACCCTCAAATTGTTAAGCGGCTAAACCAACTCGGAATGAAGCTTACTTTTGCCGAGTTGCTTGATTTCGTCCCGCAAGGCCAAATCGGTCGACCTCATATCGCCCAGTTGATGGTAAAAAAAGGGTATGCTGAATCCATCAGCGCTGCCTTTAACCACTTCCTCGGCCAGGGGAAGCCGGCCTATGTTGACAAGTTTCGGATGACGGCCGAACAAGCCATTCATCAGATTTTGGGAGCCGGTGGTGTGCCGGTTTTGGCGCATCCGTTTTTGATGGGAATTCAAAACGAGGCCCGCCTGGAAGATTTCATTGTCAGCCTCAAATCAATGGGTCTAAAAGGAATTGAGGTCTACTATCCTGAAAATCCCCCCCACGAGACGGATCATTACATATACCTGGCCAGACACCATGAATTGATAATGACGGGGGGTACCGATTTTCATGGCACCTTAAAACCCGAAATCCAAATGGGGACCGGCAAAGGAAATTTTTTTGTGCCATACTCACTCTATCAAAAATTAGCCCAAGATATTCGCGAACCGATATGAGACGTTGTCTCTGATCGAATCAATTTTGAAAATCCCTTTTGCTTGAGATCGTTATGGCCGCATCGTTGAATATTTCAGATCTGGAAAACCGTTTGTCCTATGAGTTCCGGAATAAAGACCTTCTCCATCAAGCCCTTCGCCACAGCTCATATGTCAATGAAATGATCGAGGATACACTTGAGGATAACGAACGGCTTGAATTTCTGGGAGATGCGGTTTTAAGCTTGATTGTCGGGCATACCCTGATGAGTTTGGACCCTAACTTAAAAGAGGGGGATCTCTCCAGAATCCGCGCCAATCTCGTGAATGAATCCCAGCTTGCTTCCCTGGCACGAAAGTTAGGCCTGGGTTCATATGTTTTGCTGGGTAAGGGTGAAATATTGTCCTGCGGACATAAAAAAGATTCTATTCTGGCAAATACATTTGAAGCTCTGGTGGCGGCCATTTACCTTGACGGCGGTTTTGAAGGCGCTTTTCAAATCATCAATGATCTTTATTCTGACCTGACTCTCTCGATTCATACCGCCACTTTCAATCAGGATTTTAAAAGCCGGCTTCAAGAATATGTTCAAGCAACCAAACAAGGCACACCCGCCTACCGCATCATCCGGGAAATGGGCCCCGATCATAATAAAACATTTGTGGTTGAGCTTCGTATCGATCATCTCCAGTCAGAAGGTGTGGGGAAAAGTAAAAAAATTGCCGAACAAGAGGCCGCTAGAAAAGCGCTTGACTTGTTACAATCAAGTGATGAATAACGCCAAAAAGCCTCCCGCTATCATTCCTGTTTTCCTGCCATATGCAGGCTGCCCGCATCGGTGTATTTTCTGTAACCAGACCACCATCACCGGCAGCCCTTCCGGCAGCCCGCCTATTCGACAAGTTCAGGAAGTCATTTTAAAAGCGCTTGCTCATCAGAAAAGCGGCCGCACCTTGCCTCAGATTGCTTTTTATGGCGGAAATTTTCTGGGATTGAAAAGAAAGGCTGTCGCTGATTATCTTGATCTCGCCACCCAATTCGTAACCGCTCAAAAGGTGGACATTCTCCGTTTCTCTACGCGACCGGATACCATAGACACCGAGCGGCTGGACATCATTAAAGATTTTGCGGTCAAAACCATTGAATTGGGCGTACAGTCCATGGATGACGAAGTCCTTGCGCAAGCACGGCGAGGGCATACCCCCGCCGACACTTACCGGGCGGTTTCGCTATTAAAAAAGCACCATTATAAGATCGGGCTTCAAATGATGCTCGGACTTCCGGGTGACAACGAAGCCAAGGCCTATACCACCGCTTCCCGGATCGCATCCCTGGCCCCCGATTTTGTTAGGATTTATCCGGTTTTGGTATTAAAAGACAGCCCGCTGGCCGATAGGTACGCAGGTGCTCTCTATCAGCCCATGCCGCTTGATGCCTGCATTACATTGACAAAAAAACTCTATCTTCTTTTCCGGCAAAAGGGAATCCCGGTTGCCCGCATGGGGCTTCAGATATCTCAGGAGTTCAACCCCGAATCTCAGATTTTAGCCGGGCCGTATCATCCGGCGTTTGGGCATCTGGTTTATTCCGAAGTGATGCGTGATCGGATCGTTTCGCAGCTGCGATCAGAAGTTCCCCCCTGTGATGAGATAACCATCACGGTTCACTCCCGGCATATTTCACAAGTCAGGGGGGACAAAAATAAAAATATCCGGTTTATCGCGGGTCGATTTAATCTAACCGGAATCAAGGTTGTCGCTGACAATTCGCTTGAAATGGATCAGGTGATGATCGAACCACAAAATTCGTAACCAATCACGTTTGATGATCCCGTAAAAAGTCGCGAATTCAGCAATAGATGGCTAAGTAAAAAGGTTCATATACAAGGCGTAGTGTTTTTTCAGGAACGAGGCCATACATATAGTATGCCGAGTGTCTGAAAAAATATTACAACGCCGTAGATGGGACGTTTTACGACGCCATCACATTTGGATCTTATAAAACTCCTCTGATTCGGTTGCCGCACCCGGTTTTTTGGTCGATTCGGTCGGAACTGTTCCCTCCTTGAAACACTCAAAAATCGTCTTTTTTGATTCGAGGATCGGCAAAAGCCCTGTTTCGGCATCTATTTTTGAAAAAACAACACCTTCGGGAACCTGAAAGACCCTGACCGGTTTATCCTTCAGGATCTTTTGCATGAATCCCAACCATATCGGGCTTGCCGCCCGAGATCCGGTTTCATTTTTCCCCAACGAGCCTTCCTCATCAAACCCGACCCATACTCCGGTTATATAGCGGGGGGTGTATCCTGCAAACCAGGCATCATACAAATTATTGGTGGTCCCGGTTTTCCCCGCCGCCGGTCTTTTCAACGCACGCACCCGCCACCCGGATCCCTGTTTGACCACACTTTCAAGAAGACTGGTCATGATATAGGCCGTGCTTTTATCGATCACTTTTTCGCGACGGGGGTTTGCCTCCTCTAGCACCTTTCCGTCTCGATCAAGAATTTTAGTGATAAAGACAGGCTCTGTGCGATAACCGAAATTGGCAAAGACCGAATAGACATTGACCAGCTCCAGAAGGGATACACCTGAAGATCCAAGGGCAATTGAAAGATCTCTGCTCAACGTGGAAGTAATTCCGAGTCGCTGGGCATAATCGATCACATAATCGATACCGATATCTTGCAGGATTTTTATGGTTACGACATTGCGTGATTTGGCCAAAGCCATGCGCAGCAGGGTAGGGCCGAAAAATTTTTCTTTATAGTTTTTTGGCTTCCACTCGAAATCACGTTCTGTATCTTTAAACACAATGGGCGAATCGATGATTATCGTGGCCGGAGTATACCCTTTGTCAATCGCAGCGGCATATATGATCGGTTTAAATGCTGAGCCCGGCTGGCGCCGGGACTGCACGGCGCGATTAAATTGGCTTTCATTAAAATCACGCCCCCCGATCATCACCTTCACCCGCCCGGTTTCGGCTTCCATACACAGCAGGGCCGCCTGGGAATCAGGGGTTTGTTCCAGAGCAAGTTTCCAGTTGCTTGAACCTTTCTTTTTCCTAAGGACTTTGACCCAGATGACATCGCCCACCTTCAACACGTCTCCGGGCCGTCTCACGCGGGCCTCGTAATGGGCAACTTCACGATTTGGTTTTCGGGCCCATTTCATATCTTTAAGTTGAAGAATCCCTTTTGAATCTCCGATTCGGACCGTAACCCTCTTTTGCTTATTGCTAACTTTAATCACAATCCCTTTAACGGTCTTGCCCTCTTCCAGGGGGCCTTTATCCAGTTCCGTCTGAAGCGTCTTTGAAAACAATTCAATCTTTTGCGGTGCGAAATGTTCCAAAGGACCCCGGAATCCCAGACGCTTATCCAACGCATATAACCCTTTCAGAATCTCAGCCCGCGCGACTTTCTGCATTTCGATACTGACCGCCGTGTACACCCGAAGCCCCTCCTGGTACAACACATCCGGGCCATATTTTTTTTCAATATAGCGCCGAACATGTTCCGTATAGACGGGAACCTCCTCAATATACCAGTTTCGGCGGGGTTTGATATCCAGCTTGGTATTGATGGCTTCAGTGGCCTGTATGTTGGTGATGTATTCTTCAGCCACCATTCGGTTTAAGGCATATATTTGGCGTTCCTTGGCTCTTTCAGGATGTCGGAAAGGCGAGTATCGACTGGGAGCCTGCGGAAGACCTGCCAGTATCGCGCATTCGGCCAAATTGAGTTCGGCTACCGGTTTGCCGAAATAATTTTCAGCGGCCGAGGCCACCCCATAGGCCCCATGCCCCAAATAGATCTGATTCAAATAGAGATAAAGAACCTCTTCTTTGGTAAAGTTTCTATCGATGCGGTAGGCCAGGACAGCCTCTTTAGTTTTTCTTTGGTAGCTTTTTTCAGGGGTTAAAAGGAATGACTTGGTTACCTGCTGTGTAATCGTGCTTCCCCCCTGGACGATGGCTCCGGCTTCGATATTTTTAAAAAACGCGCGCATGATGCTGATAATATCAATCCCTTTGTGCTTCCAAAAGCGTGCATCTTCGGCGGCCACAAAGGCCTCTATCAGCATCCGGGGCATTTGGGACAGGGGGGTAATGATACGCCGCTCTTTATAGAATTCGGCTATTTTACGATTATCATCTGAATAAACTGTCGTAATAATCGGGGGGCGATAATCCCTAAGGGAAGATATTTGAGGAAGATCCCGGCTTAAATAGAAAAAAACCGCTGCTCCGGCAATCGCCCCGCAAACAATCAGAAACCCGGCCAGGCTGATAAGCCACTTTAAAAGCCTTAAGGCAATCCGCCTTTTTTGGGGTTTGGCACGTTGTTTTAAGATATCCGCTGTTTTTTTTTGTCCCGCCATAAGTAAAACCGGCCTTCATCTTAGATAAAACGTGCTTAGCATGACTGGTTATATTAAGCAAGGTGCGTTAATAACAATATAAAAAGCAATTCCGGAAAGTTCCAAGCACCCAGCCAAAAAGACGGCCGGCAAGCAGGCAAAATTCAAATATCAAACAAATATCAATCGTTCGACCTAGAGGCTCTCGACAGGTGACCAAAATTCAAAACAGATAGAATAAAAGCGAGATATCCAATAAGAGATTAAAATGTTTGGTCTCCTGCCGAGAGTTTATAGGTCGAACGATTGGAATTTGTAATTTTGAATTTATTTGTAATTGGAGCGTTGTGATTTGGGGTTTTATGGCCGTATCCGTGAAAACAAATCGCGTCTGCTTGAACTTGTTAGCGTTGACGTTGACGTTACCATGGGCATCCAAGAAAAAATTTGACATTCTAGGATGATAAGATTAGCCTCTAAGATTTCGACAATTTCAATTCGGGACCCTGTTCATTAGTGTCCCACCAGGACTAAATAGTGGCACGCTAACGGGTCCCATTCGGATATTTGCTTGTACGGGTGAAGGTTCTATCAATAAAGAAGGAAACCATCATGATCAGACTCGATTTTGATAAGCTAAACAGCCTGATCCCGGCTGTTGTTCAAGAGGATAAAACCGGTGAAATCTTGATGCTTGGGTTTATGAATCGAGAGGCCTGGGAGACGACCCTGGCCACCGGCAAGGCGACGTTTTTTAGTCGTTCAAGGCAAGCGCTCTGGACAAAAGGGGAAACATCCGGAAATATGCAACTGATCAAAGAAATCCGAATCGACTGTGATGATGATTCGGTGCTCTTGAAAGTCGAACAGATTGGCGGAGCTGCTTGTCATACAGGGTACAAAAGCTGCTTTCATAAGAGAGTTGAAGCGGGGTCGGTTAAAATCGTCGGTCAGCCGGTATTTGATCCAAAGGAGGTATATCGTCAGTGAAAAACAAGCTAAAACTGGGTATCCCCAAAGGGAGTCTTCAAAGCGCCACCATTACACTTTTTAAGCGCTCGGGATGGAAAATCGATGTTAACGGGAGAAGTTACTTTCCCGAAATTAATGATGATACAATTGAATGTGCCATCTGCCGCGCCCAGGAGATGTCTCGCTACGTTGAAAATGGAACCCTGGATGCGGGTTTGACCGGTAAGGATTGGATTGTCGAAAATAATTCTGACATTCATGTGGTCACAGACCTGATTTATTCTAAGGTCAGCGCTAGACCGGCGCGCTGGATTCTCGCCGTTCCGTACGATTCAGCCATTAAGACGATCGAGGATCTCCAAGGCAAAAAAATTGCCACCGAACTGGTTCAATTCACTAGAGAATTTTTTTCCGAACGCAGAATCAATGTAGAGGTCGAATTTTCCTGGGGCGCCACCGAAGCCAAGGTGATATCCGGTTTGGCCGATGCCGTCGTAGAGGTTACTGAAACGGAAAGCACCCTCAAAGCCCACGGGTTAAGAATCATCCAGGAACTCATGCAAACCAATACCCAATTGATCACCAATCATGCAACCTGGAAAAATCCTCAAAAGCGCGCCAAGATTGAGCAAGTTGCCCTTTTATTAAAAGGGGCCTTACAGGGCCAAAAAATGGTGGGGCTTAAAATGAACGTGCCCGAAGATTCGATTGAAGCGATTACCGCGTTACTGCCAAGTTTAACCGCGCCGACCGTGGCGCATCTTTACGAGGCACCGTGGTTTTCCGTCGAATCTGTCGTGAGCCAGCAAATTGTCAGGGATCTGATCCCTGAGCTTTTAGAAAAGGGGGCTGAAGGAATCATTGAGTACCCGCTAAATAAAGTCATCTAGCGATGTGCAGGACCAACGCCGTATAAAACAAGGAGCCCTATGATTTCCAAACGAACAAGCGAAATGACCTCTTTCATCGTCATGGATGTTCTTGAAAAAGCGCACAAGATGGAACGGGACGGGATCAAGATTGTCCATCTTGAAGTCGGCGAGCCTGATTTTGATACGCCCCAATGCGTCAAAGACGCGGCCTGCAAGGCCCTTACAGACGGTCATACTCATTATACCCACAGTCTGGGCATGATCGAACTTAGAGAAGCCATTAGCGCTTTCTATCACCATACGTATAAGGTCGACATCGATCCAGAGCGGATTGTGATCACCTCGGGAACCTCTCCGGCAATGTTTGCTTTATTTTCAGCCATACTGGAGGAGGGTGACGAGGTCATCATTTCTGACCCCCATTATGCCTGTTATCCCAATTTTATTAAATT
>CAZNFS010000029.1:0-15953 GCA_964572695.1 uncultured Desulfobacteraceae bacterium | reverse complement strand
GGCATCCCCATTACCATCCCGGTTTATGAGGAAGATGGATTTCAATTTCGCCCTGACGCCATCCAAGAGAAGATGACCCCCAGAACCAAAGCCATTTTTATCAATTCCCCCTCCAATCCCACCGGAAATCTTTTGTCCCGCAACCGACTTGCAAAAATCGGCGCTCTAACACCCCAGGCGGGCCCCCCCTTTGTCGTTTCGGATGAAATCTACCACGGTCTTGTGTATGAGGGCCGTGAACACTCGATTCTGGAATTTACAAACAACGCTTTTGTCTTAAACGGATTTTCCAAATTATATGCCATGACCGGCTTTCGGCTTGGGTATCTCATCGCGCCGAAGGATTTTATCAGACCCATTCAAAAACTTCAGCAAAACTTCTTTATCTGTCCCAATGCGATGGTGCAGTTGGCCGGAATCGCCGCCTTGAATGAGGCCCATAAGGATGTTTTGCAAATGAAACAGACCTATAACAAACGTCGTAAATTCATGCTCCAGCGCCTGAAGAAAATGGGCCTGGGAATTAAGGTTGAGCCAACCGGGGCCTTCTATGTCTTTGCCAATGCCAAACACATTTCAAGCGACTCGTATCAACTGGCATTTGACATTCTTCAAAAAGCGCACGTTGGGGTAGGCCCGGGCATCGACTTCGGAAAAAACGGTGAGGGTTATCTCCGTTTTTCTTATGCCAATTCTCTGGAGAATATCAACGAAGGGATGGACCGCCTCGAAACCTATTTGAGTGAACGTGGACCGCAATAGCGGTCGCATTTTCCGTAGCGACTCGGCTGATCTCGCCGAAGTCTCGTCGGAGTGGGTCGACTTCGCCCTAGTGGCCGGGGGCTGCGACGGCTGAAAGCGGAGATCTCATTTCTGCAGGGAGTGTCAATGAGGCCTTCATGATAATCAAATCCACCGAATTTATTACCAGTGCCGCCAGACCGCATCAGTATCCGTCTGACGCATTACCTGAAATCGCTTTTGCGGGGCGCTCGAATGTCGGGAAATCGTCCTGCATCAATACCCTTTTGAACCGCAAAAAACTCGTTAAAACAAGCAATCGACCGGGACGGACCCAGTTGATTAACTTCTTTCAAATCAATCATGCTTTTTATTTTGTTGATCTCCCGGGATTTGGATATGCGAAAGTCCCCGTTCGTGTGAGAAGATCGTGGAAACCGATGGTGGAAGCATATTTTTCAAACCGGGACTATTTGCACGGCGCCGTTTTAATTATGGATATCCGCAGAGACCCCGGCCTGGAGGAAAGCAACCTGATCAAATGGCTGGCTGGTTTCAACCTGCCCGTAATCCCCGTCTTCACCAAAGCGGATAAACTGTCAAAAGCGAGGCAGATCCGACAAAGTGCCTCGTCTTCTAAAATTCTGCGGGGAAACCCGGATGACGCGATTATCTTTTCTTCCAAAACACGCCAGGGACGGGAAGAAGTATGGAACGCAATCGAAAAATTATTGCCGTAGCAACGCGGGGGCTTCCTTAACCCATTGAGAGGTCGGGGTGTTTATTGAAACCTTTTTTTTAACCAGGGCCCATTCACCAATGATGGGTATCGCTATATGAGGTCTAATTCATAAATAATGCCGATTTCGGAAAATAAAGATACTCATTTTAAATCCGGTTTTGTCGCCATCGCCGGCGCTTCCAATGTCGGCAAATCAACACTTTTAAACCGAATCCTGGGACAGAAGATTTCCATCACCTCCGATAAGCCGCAAACCACGCGTCATCGAATTTTGGGTATTTTCAACCGTCCCGACACACAGTTTGTTTTTCTGGATACACCCGGAATCCATGAAGCCAAAGGCAAGCTTCATCTGAAAATCGTGGAAGCGGCACTCGGGGCCGTTGCAGATGCGGATTTGATATTGTTTTTATGCGATGTCTCAGTCACCGATTCTGTATCTGAACAAATGATTTTAACCACGCTTAAAAAGCAATCCCGGCCGGTTATTCTGGCGCTTAATAAAATCGACTGCATCCAAAAGCCGCTCCTTCTCAAAATCATCGCTAAATGGGCCGATCGTTTTCCTTTTGAGACCATCATTCCGATTTCCGCCAAGACCGGCGCCCAGGTAGAAACTCTTCTTAGCGCTATTCAAAAACATCTCCCCCAGTCACCTCCCTTCTTCCCGCCCGAAACACTGACGGATTTGTCGGAGCGCTTTATTGCCGCTGAGATTATTCGTGAAAAAATTTTTCGTTTAACCGGGCAGGAAATTCCTTATGCTACCGCCGTGACGGTCGATCAGTTTGAGGAGGACATAAACGGTAAATTGGTCCGAATTTTTGCTAGTATCCACCTGGAACGGAATTCTCAGAAAGGGATTATTATCGGCAAAAAGGGGGCGAAGCTTAGAACCATCGGTGAATCCGCTCGCAGGGATATTGAAAAAATGCTGGGCACGCGTGTTTTCCTTAAGCTTTTTGTTCGGGTTCAAAAAAATTGGAGCAAAGATACCAAAGCGATCCGCAAATTCGGGTATGAGTAAACCTTTCTATCGTTTGGCAGTTGTTTGCGGTTACGGCCGATTTTCAAATTATTTATCCTTTCAGAAAGAGTTTGATAATGCCACCCTCACACCGCAGCCCTAAAAACATCTCTTTAATCGCTGATTCTGATGAAATCCACCTCAAAAAAGAGCGCCATAAAGCGCGACTGCTCAGGGATTCACAGTGGTGGAAACGGCGTTGTGCCAAAGGTGTCTGTTACTACTGTGGCCGCCCGGTTTCCCCCAGAGACCTGACAATGGACCATGTTGTGCCGATCTCAAGAGGCGGCAAAAGCACCAAGGGAAATGTGGTGGCCTCCTGCAAGGAGTGTAATACCAATAAAAAACAATTACTTCCGATGGAATGGCAGCAATATATAAACCAATTCAACCCCTGAACCGCAACGGCGAGCGTATTCCCCGCAGCTTGCAGCAGATCATCGGAGACCGTGTCTCCGGGGCACGGGGTTTGTGAAGGGTCTTTAATTTTTCCCGCCGGGATCAAATGCATGGGCCACAGGGGGAAGGGTGTTTATGTGTGGATTGCATGTTGATTAAAGGAGGTAAATTGTGGCCCATGCTTAACCTAACATAAACACCATATGGATCCGGTCAAGGCAAACCGAAACCGCTGAAGCGAATTTTCCTACTGAAAATCTCTACTGCTATTGTTGACACCTATTTCACTTTTTGACATACTTCTACCCGCAAAAGCACGTTCCACTCATTTGCTGTTTATCCCTTTAAAACCGTGCGCTTATAAAAAAGAGGTCCAAAATTTCTGTTTCAAAAACGCGGTCCCGCTCACGTGGGCAGATCGTGCGCTTAACCCAAGGAATGCCTAGAATATGAACTCGGTCGCCAGGTACGTCACTAAAAAATTAAAAGGAGTCGAAAATGAGAATGATGAAACTTTGTTTGGTAATGGGGCTTTGTTTGCTGTTAACGGTCGGTATCGGTTTTGCCAAGGATAAAAAACTGAAAGCCGGGTTTGTCTATGTCGGCCCGGTGGGCGATTTTGGATGGTCGAATGCCCATGATGTGGGACGCAAATATGCTGAAAAAAAACTACCCGGGCTTGAGACGGTTATTGTCGAATCTGTCGGTGAAGCCGACGCCGCCAGGATTATCGACCGGTTGATTCAACAGCAGAAATGTGACGTGGTTTTTACCACCAGCTTTGGATATATGGATGATACGGTCGCAGCTGGTAAAAAATATCCTGACAAACATTTCATGCACTGTTCCGGATTTAAACAGACCAAGAATGTCGGCACCTATTTTGCGGATCTCTATCAAATGTACTACTTGAACGGCATTATGGCGGGTGCGCTGACCAAAAGCGATAAAATAGGGTATGTGGCGGCATTTCCGATTCCCGAACTCGTCCGTCACATTAACGCTTTTGCACTCGGTATAAAAGTGACCAATCCCAAGGCCAAGGTTCACGTGCGCTGGATTTATGCCTGGGTGGGGCCGGAAAAGGCCAGAGAGGCGGCCGAATCGCTTATTTCTCAGGGTTGCGATACACTCGCTTTTACCGAGGATACGCCGGCGGTTATCGAAGTCGGCCAGGAACATACCGAAAAAGGAAAACAAATTTACACCTTCAGTCATTACAGCCCGATGCAGCCCTACGGTATCGATTCAGTGGTCTCCGGCCAGCTGGTTGACTGGGGTATAATGTATGAACAAATTCTAAAAAGTATTTCTAACGGGACATGGAACAACAAAGATATGTGGTGGCTGGCCGCGGAAAAGGCCGCCATCCTGGGCGGCACATTTGAAGATATCATCAATCCTAAATTTGTCGCGGATCTGAAAGCGGTCAAGGTAAACACGGACGCCTTCGGTTCCATTTCAGTCTACGACTTGGTGGTGAAAAGATATGAACAGATGAAAAAGGGCGCCGACGTTTTCGACCCGTACACCGGACCGATCAAAGATAATACCGGGGCTCTGAAAATCAAAGCCGGAAGCAAAGCCTCCAAGGGTGATCTGCTGAGCATCATGTACTATGTCGACAACGTGGTTGGTAGCATTCCGAAATAAATGGGTTCGGGACAAATGGGGGGAGTTTCGAAAAATGAGGCTCCCCATTTTCTTTTTGTGGCTGGGTGAATTTGAAACGCTCCGTTTAGGAAAATAGAATGCAACAGCTTGAAATGATAAACATCTCTAAATCATTTCATGGGATCCCGGCCAACAAGGCCATTAATCTCAGCATAAAGTCCGGCGAGGTTCTGGGGCTGCTGGGTGAAAACGGTGCCGGGAAAACCACCCTCATGAACATTCTGTATGGCCTTTATCAGCCGGATGCGGGAGAAATCAAAATCAATGGCAGGCGTATCGACATCACCTCTCCCGTGGAATCCATTAAACTTGGGATTGGTATGGTTCATCAACACTTCATGCTGATTCAAAACCATTCCGTGGTTGAAAATATCGCCCTGGGCTATGAGAAGACACCCGCCTTTTTTCCGCAAAGAAAAATCCGGGAGCATGTCGTCGCGTTTTCACAAAAATTTAAATTTGACATTGATCCTTTAAAAAAGGTCTGGCAGCTGTCTGCCGGTGAACAACAACGCGTTGAAATCATAAAAGCGCTCATCAATGGTGCCGATTTACTTATTCTTGACGAACCCACGTCGGTCTTGACGCCTCAAGAATCAAAGGCGCTTTTCCGCATTTTACGGGGGATGACACGGTCAGGGCACCTCATCATCTTAATCAGTCACAAACTCAATGATATTATTGAGTTGTGTGATCGCGTGACGGTCTTGCGTAAAGGCCGTATCGTGGGAAATGCAGCAACCAAAGATGTGGATAAAAAAGCGCTGGCCCGAATGATGGTCGGAAGGGATGTTTTGTTCAGTTTTTCCAGAGAAAAAACCCTGCGGCAGGAAAAAATACTTAAGGTCGACAAGCTGATTGTCGCCGGCGATAAAAGCCATCCTGCCGTTAAGGGTGTCTCCTTTGACATCTTCCGGAGCGAAATTTTCGGAATTGCCGGGGTATCAGGCAATGGACAGCGCGAACTCGTTGAAGCCATCACGGGGCTCAGAAAAATCGAATCGGGCAACATAACCGTTAACGAAAAGGAAATCACCAATCGCTCTGCTCGTGATATTTACGAGATTGGGGTTTCGCACGTTCCCGAGGAACGCATTAAATTCGGCATCGCCCCCGGTCTTTATCTTTATGAAAATGCGATCCTGAAACAACATCATCGCAAGGAATTTTCAAACCAGGCCTTTTTGTCTCTGGACGCCATTAAACACCATGCGCAGAATCTGGTCAGCACCTTTAAGGTCTCGACGCCGTCCGTAAATGTTCAGACCAAAAACCTATCGGGCGGCAACATTCAGCGACTCATTCTCGGTCGCGAAATCAGCGAAAAGCCCTCTCTTTTGGTGGCATCTCATCCCACCTATGGTCTCGATGTCGGTGCCACCGAATATCTTCGCAACCAGTTGCTTCAGAGGCGCAAAAACGGTGGTGCGGTCTTGCTGGTTTCCGAAGATCTGGAAGAAATTTTTGAGCTTTGCGACCGGATTGCGGTCATTTTTCAAGGTCGCTTCATGGGTGTTTTTAATTCTGACGATCCGCATTTGCAGGATATCGGGCTCATGATGGCGGGCGCCTTACAGCTGTAGAAGCCTTTGAAAGTAAGACATGCTTAGATTCAAAATTACGGAAAGGGAATCTATTACCCCCGGGCAGTCCCTGAAGACACTGCTTTTATCCCTTCTTACCGGTCTTTTAACGATCAGCATAATGTTTCTTGTTTTTGGGATCAACCCCTTGTTTGCGCTAAGCGAAATTTTCATGGGTTCTTTCGGTAGTTTTTTCGGACTCAAAGAGACGGTTACCAAAAGCATTCCCCTGATTCTGATCGGGGGTGGATTGACCCTGGCATTTCGGGCCAAATTCTGGAACATTGGTGCCGAAGGCCAATTGCTGATGGGCGCGATTTTCGGCACATGGGTCGGGCTCAACTGGGGGCCGCATTTGTCTGCACCTGCTGTCATTGCGCTTATGTTTCTGGCGGGGTTTTTGGGCGGGGCGCTTTGGGGAGTGATTCCCGCTTTCTTAAAGATAAGGTTTTCGATAAATGAGGTCGTTTCAACTTTGATGATGAACTATATCTGTGCAGAATTTCTGACCTTTCTGATTGTCGGTCCTTGGAAAGGCAAGACCAAATTCGGATTTCCGTATACCGATGAATTGCCCGCTTCGGCAACCCTGGCCCTCCTGCCCAATTCGCGCATCCACTATGTCACCCTCCTCATTGCAATCCTTGCGGTAACTGTACTCGCGATAATCGTATACAAAACCAAATTCGGATATGAGGTTCGGGTGATTGGAGAAAATCCGGATGCGGCCAAATATGCCGGCATCGATTTTTTCAAAACAACCCTGATTATTATGGCCATCAGTGGTGGCGTCGCCGGGCTGGCGGGTGTGGGGGAGGCAGCCGGAATACATCGTCACCTGAGCTATCCTCTATCCATATCATCCGGATATGGTTTTACGGCCATCATAGTGGCCTGGCTTGCCAAACTAAATCCCGCCTATGTTTTGGTTTCCGGCTTATTCTTCGCCGGCATCCTGGTAGGAGGGGATGCCATTCAGATATCCATCGGACTGCCGGCCGCGACGGTGCATATTTTTAACGGAACCCTGCTGGTCTTTCTGATTATGGGCGACTTTTTTCTAAAAAACCACGTCCAGATCCAGCACAGCACGAAGGAGCCTGATTAATGGAAGAGGTTTTCATTTCCGTCGCCCAGCGCACGCTTATCGCGGGGACCCCTTTACTTCTGGGTACGATCGGCGAGGTCATCTGCGAGCGATCGGGCATCCTGAACCTTGGTGTCGAAGGCATGATGGCCATCGGTGCGGTGAGTGCTTTCATTGTTACCTTTGTATCTCATAATCCCTGGCTGGGGCTTTTCGTGGCAATTTGTGCGGGAGTGCTGATTTCGGCACTACATGCCTTTGTTTCGATATCACTCCAGGGAAACCAGGTTGTGTCCGGGCTGGCGCTGACGATGCTGGGTCTCGGCATCTCCGGGCTGGTGGGAAAGCCCTATGTCGGACATCCCCTGACTGTCAAAATCAAAACGATCGCGATTCCCATTCTATCTGACATTCCGTTTGTTGGACCCATTTTTTTCAATCAGAGCCCCTTTTTCTATATGGCCGTATTTCTGGCCGTTGCAGCTTGGTTTACGCTTGAATATACAAAACTGGGCCTAAAGATCCGTTCAGCGGGAGAAAACCCCATGGCCACAGAAGCCCAGGGCGTTAATATTGATCGAATCCGATACTTGGCTGTCCTCATCGGAGGGGGATTTGCGGGCATGGCCGGGGCCAATCTCTCCATTTCCTACAGCAAGTCCTGGTTCGAAGGAATGACCGCCGGTAGGGGATGGATTGTTATTGCGCTCACAATTTTCGCACTGTGGAACCCTTTGCGTGCCGCCATTGGCGCCTTTTTGTTTGGAGGAATCTTTGTTTTACAGTATCTTTTACAACCGTTGGGGATATCGCCCAATTTTCTGGCCATGTTTCCCTATATGGCAACGCTGGCGGTGTTGGTTATCGGCAGCCTGCGTGATAAAAAACAGCTTGCCGCTCCGGCAATGCTGGGTGAGCCGCATCGGAAGGGCGGGAGATAGTTTTCTGAGGTCGGTGGCCCTGCCGCTTAAAAGACGCTTTTTAATATTGACAAGCTCTATGAGAAATGCTCTATATTCTCTCTTTATTTTAGGGGGATAAGAAACCCCATGCGAGGAGGTTCTTGTGATCGGGCTGGAAGCAATTAACCACTACAATGGATGGTCTATGGCTATCGCCGGGGCCATGATCGTTTTTGCAGGCCTCGTTATTTTATCTCTGGCCATTGCTCAACTTCCCCGCTTCTTGTTGCTGTTGGAAAAGCGAAAGTCTGCCTCCGGGTCAGGCCACCCGCCCTCTGCCGCCAATGAAGATGGGGGGCAGTCCCTGGCAATGCCGGAGCCTTTTCCGACCGATATCCTGCAAGTCGTGCAATTTTATCGACCGCTAACCGAGGAAATCGGTCCCGTTTTCGAACTTTCAACGCTCTATGCCTTGTCTCACTCAAAAGGATTTCCACATCCCCATTTATCCATCTCGGCCCTCCGGCAGGCAAACCTTTTGATGCCGAAGGGAGACGGTCTCTTTGTCTGGAACACCCCTCTGAACTCAACGGCATAATCAAATAGGACTTATCTATGGAACTGCTATTTCAATTTTTATCGAACACCGGCTATTTTCTGGCCGACTACCGCCATATGATTATGATCGTGGTCGGATCGGTTTTTGTTTATCTTGGAACAGCCAAAAAATATGAACCTCTCCTTCTTGTTCCGATCGGGTTTGGCATTTTGGTTGGGAACGTTCCTTTTTTCAAAGGTTTCGGCCTTGGTATCTATGAATCCAACAGCGTTTTACACTATCTTTATTTCGGTGTCACCAGCGGACTTTACCCCTCCATTGTCTTCCTCGGTCTCGGCGCTATGACCGACTTCTCTTCGCTTCTGGCCCGACCCGTTCTGATGCTTTTGGGTGCCGCGGCGCAAATGGGTATCTTCTTCACGCTTCTGGGTGCTTTGGCGCTTGGCTTTTTGCCCAAGGAAGCAGCCAGTATCGCCATTATCGGTGGTGCGGACGGCCCTACATCCATTTTTTTAACCGCTAAACTGGCCCCGCACCTGATCGGACCGATTGCCATCGCCGCCTATTCATATATGGCGCTCATTCCCGTCATCCAGCCACCGATTATGAAACTGCTGACCAGCCGTGAAGAACGTCTCATTCGAATGGCGGAACTCAGAGAGGTTTCCCAGAAAGAAAAAAGAATTTTCCCGATTGTGGGTCTGATACTGTGTTGTTTTCTGGCCCCGGCTTCGATCCCGCTTCTGGGAATGTTTTTTTTCGGTAATTTCCTTAAAGAATGCGGGGTCACGGAGCGGCTTGCTCAAACAGCGCGAACGGCCATTATCGATACGGCAACCATTCTTCTTGGTCTTACCGTGGGCGCCAGCACGCAAGGGGATGTATTCCTTAATGCTAAATCGATCGGTATTTTTTTTCTGGGTGCCGTGGCGTTCAGCATTGCCACAGCCTCCGGCATCATTTTTGCCAAGATTTTGAACCTCTGCTTAAAAGAAAAGATAAATCCGCTTTTGGGTGCTGCCGGTGTTTCGGCCGTACCGGGTTCGGCCAGGGAAGTCCATGTTATGGGCCTGCGTGAAGATCCCACTAATTTTCTGCTGATGCACGGAATGGCGTGCAATTCCTCGGGAGTTATCGGCTCCGCTATTTGCGCCGGAATATTGTGGAGCTTTATGGTTGTTCTGTAACAAAAGACAGGGGCAGCTCGAAATGAAGAAATGGCGATGTAGCGTATGCGGCTATGTTCACACCGGCCCGGAACCACCCCTCAAATGCCCCGTCTGCGGAGCAGACCGAAGCAAATTTATCGAAATCTCATCAGAAACAGCCACCGGAGATTCCCAGGTTTATCCGAAAAAGACGCCTGCGGACCTTCCGCCTGCATCTCTTGCTCGCTCTTTCAGCCAGCTGAATGCCAAGTTCCATTTTCACCCGATTTCGGTGCATATTCCTAACGGTGTTTTACCGGTATCCATTATTTTTTTGTTTCTAAGCATTATCTTTCAGCTGCCGCAGATCGAAAAGGCGGCTTATTTTAACCTGATTTTTGTCGTTTTAGCGATGCCGGCGGTTTTGTTTTCGGGTTATATCGACTGGAGGAATAGATTTCGCGGTCAATTGACGCGGGTATTTAAAATCAAAATGATCTGCGGGGCGGTCGTATTTGTGCTATCAGCTACGCTGGCCGTATGGCGAACAACAACTCCTGCCGTTGTCGCCTTGAACTCGCCGGCCCTGTGGGTATATCTTTTTTTACATTTACTCCTGCTGGCCGCTGCCATCACGGCCGGCTTTTTTGGTGGAAAGCTCGTTTTCAAGACCTAGTATCATGTCTCAAACCCGCGACCTTCAGTCCTGGCTGCGGCTTTCTTCAAAGCCCTCTTTTATTAACAGCTTTTGATACCAACAGGCAAAATCAAACATACCCCGGATGCGGTCCTCATCATTAATGATGCCCAGCGCCATCTCCAAAGCACCGTGACCATACGAATTGCTATAGCTCTTAGAAGGACAGGACTGTAAAAACTCCCTCACCAGCACCTGCGTGGTTCTTTTGGTCTTGTCCTTTCTGATGTCGATCGGATCTTTCGGCTCCATAAACGGATCCCATTTCTCATACCCCTTCTTGAGGATCTGTTTTTGCCTCCTGGGCGACATACAATCAAATATGGCTTTTTTCCGCTTTTGCTCTTCATCCGGCAATTCAATCATCTTTGACCTCGGCGGTTGTCTCGTTTTCAGATTGAGGGGCGTTGATGCCCAGGTATTCCTCATCATAAACGGTTAACAGAGCCATCGACAACGGAACAAGCATCTCCGCCATCCCTGTGTACCGTGTTTCCAACGACTGAGCCAGCTCCATCGAGATCTGCTCCAGCTGTTGCTGAATCTTTTCCAAATAAACGGTAGGATATGATTTTCCCTCTTCGAATCCGGATTTCCCGCAGGTGTGGCTCATACCGGCGATTGAAATCGGCAACCCGTAGAGCCGACAAGTAACCGGCCGATGAGCGTATAGTTTGCAATTTTGAGCCTCACTTAATAACGGACAGCGAACCCGTTCAGCACCGATATTACTCAATATTTCAACTTCATTTTTACCAGCATCTAAATAAGTGTGGGCCTGACGTTTTATCTGATACGCTTTTCGATCAGCCCGGTTGGCTTTTTCCAGTAGCGCCTGCTTTTGCGCCCCCTCAAAGTGCTGATGGAATTTGTGGTTGATGTACAGGGCTTCAACCAGACCGAGGTCAAACATGGCATGACAGCAGTCCGAACAGGAGAGCTTACACTGCACCTGCTCGGGGTATTCTTTTTTTATGCGTTCAAAGACTGTGTCCGCGGCATTGACAATCTGTTCATATTTTTCAAAAAACGGTGTAAAATCCAGTTCCATGGCTTAACTCCTTTTTATTATAGTCGGTGTTCGCAGGTTTACCTGCATTGGGCTGCGCCGCCGGCGACCAGGGTTCAAAAGTCAACCTTCAGGGTTATTTTTAGGAACCTGCCTTTACCCTGAATCTGTGAATATTGGCTCTCATAAGAACCCTTATGGTTTCACGTGAAACATCCCTTAAGCACACTTTTTTGCCCTAAAAAGCCTCCGGTCTTTAAGAACATGCCTGCAACCTCAATTATATACCCAAATAAGGCAAGGAGGGTCTTCAGGCTGCCCCCTCAAACAACGACCATTTTTTTGCTCAATTTCCCTAAGTGTTTCTAAAAAATTGCCCAAATAACGTTCGTAAAAAAGTCCGAATACCTTCCTTGGGATTTCACCCTTTTATTTCATATAATTCCGTGGCTTTGATCCCTGAACCATTGAACCCGTGAACGGCTACAAATGTTTCACGTGAAACCTCATTTTCCAACACAAAAACGACTAAATATCTGTTCTAAGATCTCATCTGTGACGGTGTCTCCGCTGATCTCTCCCAGGACGGTCAGAGCTTCTTTGATTTCAATTGCGATCAGCTCCGGACTTATTGAGGCCTCAAATCCCTGGAGGGCGGACATGGCGGCGGTTAAGCTTTTCTCAAGGGCATGCCGGTGCCGCAGATTCGGAATGATCTGATCGGTTAGATCTATTTCTTCTTCTTTTAAGCCGTTTTTTTCAATCGCATTTCTGAGTTGATCCAGGCCCTGATTATAAAGAGCGGATGTTCTGATTTTATGGCTGAATTTCCATGATTGGGCTATCTCCATATCAAAATCGCCGCTAACCAGGTCCGCTTTGTTCTGCACCAGGATTACGGCTTTGTGCTCAATTTTATGATAAATGTCCCGGTCTTGTTTTGTGAGTGCTTCACTCAGGTCGACCACAAACAGTAACAAGTCTGCTTTTTCAACGTATTCGTGAACTTTCTTTATTCCAAGGCGTTCAATCGGATCTTCAGTGTCATGCAGTCCGGCGGTGTCGGCCAGGACCACCGGGATACCGTTTAAGTTGATCGTCTCTTCGATTGAATCACGCGTGGTGCCGGGCATGGGTGTGACGATAACACGATCTCTTTGCAGAAGCCGATTCATCAGGCTTGATTTACCGACATTGGGTTTGCCGATGATGACGATTTTTAATCCTTCCCGATAAACTTGGGCCCGGCGGTATCGGTCGATCAGCTCGTTTATAGAATTAATGACCTCCTTTTGAAGAATATCCTTTTCTTTCTTAAAGTCAAACCCATCACCCATTTCTTCCGGAAAATCGATTACGGCCTCTATTTCGACTAAAATATCCCTTAGTTGACGTCGAAGTGTCTCAACGGCCTGACCCATGTCTCCATCAAGGTGCCTGGTAGCAAGTTGCAGCTCCTTTTCGGTGCGGGCATTGATGAGATCAATCACTGCCTCCGCCTGGGTCAGGTCAATTCGGCCGTTTAAATACGCCCTTTGGGTGAACTCGCCGGGCCGGGCCATTCGAGCACCGTTTTGGAGGACAAGATCTAAAATGGCGCTCAATACAACCCCACCCGCATGGGCATTGATCTCAACCACATCCTCGCGAGTATAGGTGTTTGGCGCTTTCATGACGCCTAGCAGTACTTCGTCGAGAACATGTCTGGTTACGGGATCGATGATATGGCCATGAAAAAGAGAATGCGAGCGTGGTTTTTTGTCGCTGCAAAATGAGTCGAATCGGGAAGCCGGCTCGTCGCTATCGGTCAAAGAATCAGAAGGAGAAAAAAAGGCGCAAGCGATTTTGATTGCCGCAGGGCCAGAAATCTTGACGATCCCGATGCCGCCCCGTCCTGCCGGTGTGGCGATGGCGGCAATTGTTGAAGGTTCCATTATTTACGATTTCTTTTGGCTTCTTGGGTTGGCCCCCCCGAACAAGGGAAAAATCTCTTTTGGCGAGCGACATGGAGTTTTATCGTCATCCGAAGGAGCAAAGCGGGCGCTTGGCCGGTTAAAGTTTTGGTATTTATTTCCGCGACAGGGCATCAGCGCGAATTTCGATTTTTAGACGGATTCTTTTTAGGAAAAATAACCAGTTTGCGATTAAAGCCGTCACCCATGCTCTGGGTTCGGATCTGTTTATCGTCTTTCAGGGCCAGGTGAACAATTCTGCGGTCATGGGCATTCATTTGGCCGACCGTCATCGGTTTGCCGGTTCGTTTTGTTTTCTGCGCCAGCCGTGTGGCGAGTTTCAACAGATTTGTTTTTCGATTCTCAAGATACCCTTCGATATCGATTTCAACCCGAATTCTCTTGGGACTGTTTTTGTTAACGCCCTTCTCCACCAGATACTGCATGGCTTCCAAGGTTTGTCCGCGTTTGCCGATCAAGATAGCTGAATTTCCGCCATCCACTTTTAAGAAGATTTGGTCTCGGCTTTTTTCCGTTACCGATACCTTCGCATCGGTTGTAATAAAGTCGACCAGTCTTTGGAGCAAGTCTTGGCCAAACTCGATCAAATCGGCGCTGACTTCGGTTTCACTTTTGTCCCCATCAAAAGTAGCGTCTACCAGTGAACGAACTGTTTCCTGTGTTTCGGAATCTGAGTCGTCGGCCTCAATCGCATCACCGGCCTGGGCTTTATCGCTATGTTTTATCAGCGCGGCCTTCACTCGAATTCTGGCCTTTTTGGTTCCAACCAAGCCAAAAATACCCGAGGACCCAGCCGAAATGACGTCGTGTTTCAATTCATGCGCCGGAATGTTTAACGCTTCCGAAGCTTTTTTGATAGCACTTTCAACACTGTTTCCTTCGTACTCCATCTCCTGCGACATGTATTACCTCCGCTTTTAAGCTGTTTTCTTAGAAATATAATACTGCTGGGAAATCGAGATGACATTGTTCACCAGCCAATACAAAACAAGTCCGGAAGAAAAATTGATAAAGATAACGGTAAACACAACCGGCATCAGCATCATCATTTTGGCCTGGGTCGGATCTCCCGGCGGCGGTGACATTTTTTGCTGCAGCACCATCGTTGCTCCCATAACGATGGTCAGAACCGGGATACCGTAGGGGGGCTGCATAAACGGAATTGAAAAGCCAAACCGAAACAGACGATCCGGCGCGGCGAGGTCATTTATCCAGAAGAAAAACGGCGCGTGTCTTAATTCAATCGCTTCATACAGCATTCTGTAGAGGGCAAAAAATACCGGAATCTGAAGAATCATGGGGAGGCACCCGCCCATGGGGTTTATTTTATAGGTCCGATATAGATTCATCACTTCCTGGTTCATTTTCTTCTTATCGTTTTTATGTTTTTCCCTGATCTCGGTCATCAGGGGCTGCAGTTTTTTCATCGCCGACATGGATTTATAGCTTTTGCTCCCCAGGGGCCAGAGGACGGCCTTGATCAGAACGGTGAGTATAATGATCGAAAAGCCATAGTTGGCGACCACATTATCATGCAAAAAATTCATCAGCCAAAGACAGGGCTTGGCGAGAAGATCAAACATTCCGAAATCGATCGCTTTATCCAAATTATGGCCAAAACCCTTTAATAACCGCAGGCTTCGGGGGCCAAAGAAAAGCTCAAACCGAAAACTTTGCTGTGTTCCGGGTTGAATCGCTTTAACCGGATAAACAAACTGATTCTCGACGATATTGTTCTCTTTGGTATAAAGCCGCATGCCGCCCTGCACCGGTTCTTTGACGAGGATGCTGGACATAAAATAGCGATCCTGAACGGCAATCCACTGTATTTTGCCCCTCGAATCACCTTGTTCTTGGATTTTTTTTATTTTTACCTGTGCAAGCTTATCGTTGATAAAGGCGCTCGGTCCTTTAAATCCATACATGCGCTTTTCTTCCGGAAGATGTTTTTGAAGAGACAATGTCAGGTTGTCGCCCACGTTTTGATCCGAACCGTTTTTAATGGTGACAACCAGGCCAACCATGTAAGTGTCCGGTGTAAAAATATATTTCTTTTCGATTACCACCCCGTCGGCGGAACTCCAGGTATAAATAATCTCACGCGGGCTCTCGTGGATCTCCACCCGGTCTTGCTCGACATCGGCCTGAAAGATGGCCGACTCGATTTCGGGCAGACTATTCTTTTCGAATCCGAGCTTCAGAGCGGTGGTGTTAAACTCGGAGGCAAGGATCTCCTTTAGGGGTGCCTCGGGATTGATCGCTTCTTTGTATTTTTTTAGTTTTACACTGCTGAATACCGCACCCTTTTCCGATATGCGGATCTCATAATCGGGCGAGATCACACTTATGATGCGTGGGGCCGTTATCGAAAGGGTGGGCTCCTTTTCAGGCGCCGGTTGCAGGGGACTTTTT
>CAZNFS010000028.1:0-25050 GCA_964572695.1 uncultured Desulfobacteraceae bacterium | reverse complement strand
TCCATCATCATCAGAACGAATATCAGGAGCATAAAATAAGAGAGAATTTTGCCGACCTGTTGGTTGATCCGATCGATCAGGAGCAGGAAATGATTTAAGGCTTTCACAGTCAATTCCTTTTAAAAAGATCCGAGACCTTCGCAGAACACCTCCTTTTGCCCAATTTCGGTGTCAGACTTAAATTTTAATCCTCAAAATACCCAATGTATTCCTGTGGTTAAAATTCTCCTCTTCCTTGAACTTGAACAAAATTAGACGTTTTTCAAAGGCCTCGGTCCCTGACCCGAAACCCGCAGGAAACTGGGGGTCAGGGCCAGGGAAGGTTAGGAGCTATTTAATGAAAGAGTTAAATGTAGCCCAGAGACTTCAGAAATTCCTTCATCTTACCGATCCATTTGCCGTATTCAGGATCTTTTTGGGCTTCTTTATCCCACAAGGCGATGGCCGCCTGGGTCATTTTTTGCAGCTCCGCGGGCGGAAGGGTGACGACTTTAACCCCTTTTTCCTTTTGGACACGGGCCAAAGTGGTGGCTTCCTGGTAGATATACTGGTTGCTGCGCAGCCACATATGTTCATCCAGGGTTTGGGTCAATATCTGCTGAATATCCGCAGGCAACTTGCCAAAGGCCTTTTGATTGATGAGCCAGATATCGGTGCCGGCCACAACAAAGGAGGGTTTTAAATGATACTTGCACATGTCATAAAATTTCATTTTATTGGCGCCCTGGGCCGCTCCCCAGTGGGCGCCGTCAACCACACCCGTGGCCAGCGACGAATAGACCTCCGCGCCGCTGATGTATCCGGCCGCGGCGCCGATGGAAGTGAAGAAGATCTGCAGGGCTCCCGAGGACCGCAACTTCAACCCCTTAAAGTCCGCCATGGTTTTGATCGGTTTTTTCACCACCAGTTCGGTGGGATAAATTTTATCCGTAAAAAAGAGCAGGCCCTGTTTGCCAAAAGCCTCTTTCATGGCCTGTTCATAACCGACTTTTTTGTAGAAATAGAAGGCTTCCCAGGCGGCCTTAAAAGAAAACGGCAGGCCGGCGCCGATTCCGCTGAGGGGTACCATGGCACGAGTGTAGGCGGTTGAAGTGCCCCCCATTTGGACCATTCCGCGCTTGGCGGCATTGTGGATTTCTTTTGAGGGAACCAGTGATCCGGCCGGAAAAGGTTCCAGAATCAAACGGCCGTTGGTTCGCTTTTTCAACTTCTCGGCGATGACCAGCAAACTCCCCTTATAGGATGGGCTGGCCGCGGGCCAATGCGATTGAACCTTCCATTTGATGACTTTGTCCGCGGCATGGCCGGAACCCGAAAAGGGGACAATCACCAGGCAAAGCAAAATCGAAAAAAGGAATACCATTTTAAAAATGCGATTGGTTTTCATGTGCCACCTCCTTTGGTTGGTGTCTATCCATAAATAGCATCTTTCGGCCCAGGACAGCGTTCTTCTTTTTTTGCAGTCCTCAACGTAGCAGAGCTACGCCTGCGGCTACAAAAATGCTGCGGCCTCGTCCTGAACCAAAATCTACCATTTTTGGATGGACACAGGGTTATATGGGGTGAAATTTGAAACTTGAAACTATAACCAAACCATGACTAATTTTCCAGTTTCAAGTTTCCTATTAGGCCGGTCCCAGTTTTTTTCCGCTTTCATCGTATTTGTACCAGCCGATGCCGGTTTTGCGGCCATGATGTCCTAATTTGACTTTTCTCTGCAGCAACATGGGCGGGTGAAATTTAGGGTCACGCGTTTCCCTGTAAACCGCCAGCATGGCGTTATAGCCGACATCGAGTCCGGCCATGTCGGCAGTTTCAAAGGGGCCCATAGGTCTTCCAAAGCCAAGTCGCATTCCTTTATCGATGTCTTCAACCGTGGTCACACCCGCTTCGACCAGCTTAATGGCTTCGACGGTGGCTGGGAAGTTGAGTCGATTCAGCACGATTCCGGCCACATCCAGGTTCACCCGGATGGTTTCCTTGCCCAGTGAGCGGCAGAGCGTGTCGGCCGTTTGGGCGGTTTCAGCCGATGTTCCCAACCCCTTTACGATTTCCACGGCCCGCATCAGGGGGACCGGACTGAAAAAATGCGTACCGCATACCTTGGGAAGCCGCTGAGTGGCTTCGGCAATATCGGTGACGGGGATTGCCGATGTGTTTGTGGCCAATATGGTTTCCGGAGGACATATCTTATCCAGCTTGGCGAAGAGATCTCTTTTGGCTTCCAGATTTTCAATGATGGCTTCAAAGACAAAATCTGCATCGCCGGCCGCCTCAAGTTCGGTGGAGGTCCGGATACGCCCCATAATGGCATCGACCGTGCCTTCCACCTTCTGCTTTTCCACGAGCTTGCCCACCGACCAGTGAATCGCTTTGAGGCTTTTCTGAACGATCTCATCGGTCAGGTCCCTCATAACAACATTGTATCCGGCCTGGGCACAGACCTGGGTAATTCCACCGCCCATCAAGCCGGCGCCGGCCACAAATATTTTCTTTACTTCCATTGTTGCACTCCTCCTAATGTATTTGACCCTGGAAAATCGGGTCCTCCGGGTTTTTCAAGGCAATTCTTTACATTCGTTCCCCGGTAAACGGTTGTGGTTGCGCCGCTCGAATCGGAATTCGTAAAACGGGTATCGGTAAAAACCAAAATGCAACCCTTCGGCTTGAGCATAGGCCGAAAACCGATCGACGATAGACGAAACCAGCAGCGCAACCACAACCGTTTACCGGGGTTCTTTATTTACCCCATGTGTTTGTAGTGTTTCCGGATTTCCTTCTTTAATATTTTACCCGTCCCGCTTTTGGGAAGCGGATCGGAGATGATATCGATGATACGCGGGTACTTGTACGGCGCCACGCGTTCTTTGACATAGTCTTGAATCGTTTGGGGAGCAATTGGGGCTCCTTCTTTTACGACAACCACGGCGGCGATTTCCTCACCCAGATCCGCATCTGCAACACCGATGACGGCGGCCTCGAGAATTTCCGGAATTTGATAGATTACCTCTTCGATTTCGCGGGGATAGATATTGTATCCACCCCGGATGATGAGGTCTTTTTTCCGATCAACAATGTAGATGTACCGGTCTTCGTCCTGGCGCGCAATATCACCGGTGTAAAGCCATCCCTCTTTTATCGTTGATTGAGTTTCAGCGGGACGATTCAGATACCCTTTCATGACGCCCGGGCCTTTGATAAGAAGCTCACCGCTTTCGCCGAGCGGTACCTCATTACCTTCCGGGTCGATGATTTTAGCGCTGAATTCCAGGATGGGCAGACCGATGGATCCGGGTTTGGTCAAGCCTCCGAAAGGATTCTCCACGCAAACGGGTGCCTCGGTCAGGCCGTAGCCCTCATACATCTTGGTGTCGAAAAGGGTTTCGAAACGATGGAGAAATTCGACCGGTAAAGACGCCCCCCCGGATACGCAAAATTTTAGTGAAGAACGGGCGGGCGGAGTCTGAGAAGCGATTTCAATCAGGCGGTTGACCATCGTTGGAACGGCGAAAAGGATGGTATGCTTTTCTTCGGCCGCGACGCGGATAACTTTTTCAGGATCGAACTGGGTAAAGAGTTCGATCGTAAGGCCCAGATACAGGGACACATTCAAGACGCTTGTAATACCGTAAACATGATAAAGAGGAAGCACGCCGATGACCACCGTTTCCGGATCCGTCGTGCCGCGCATTTCAGCCAAAATTCTGGCCTCACTGGCCAAATTTCCGTGCGTCAGCACCACCCCTTTGGGGACGCCGGTGGTACCGGAAGTATAAAGGATTTTCAACGTGTCGTCGTCATCGGTAGGGTATCGTTCGAATCGATCATTATCGGCGTAAGCGGCGGTCAGATCCATAAAGAGCGGATCGTCTGCAATCCCCCGGGCCAGTCGAATCGATGGCGTGGTTCCGCTGTTGAAAAGCCGGTGAATCTCATCCAGATAAGGTTCGGCGCCGATGAAGGCTTTGGGTTGGGCATCGGTAAAGATATGGGTCAATTCGTGCTGCTTAAAAAGAAAATTAACCGGGACTATGGCTGCCCCCAATTTGGTCAAAGCGTAGTACACCATAATCACTTCGATACTGTTGGGCATCATCACGACACAGCGGTCACCCGGCGACAACCCGAGATCTTTGAGCCCATTGGCCAGGCGGTTGCAGCGGCGGTCAAGTTCGGCATATGCCAACTGATCCCCTTCATGGCGCACAACTATTTTGTGGGGATGTTTGCGGGCTGAATTTTCCAGATATTCACATAGATTCACGGGACGTGTACCTCGTGAAGACTGTTACGGATTAAAGATGCCAAAAGTGCGCAGGAACATGTTCTTCTATTAATATTCCGGTATTGCTGTCAATATAGAAATCGTAACATCGGAACTGACGCTGTTTAAAATAGTGTTGACACGCATTTCGTGCATCAGTACCTTTGGTGGCACTATGAATATCCGCATACTATAACCTTTGAACTCTGAACTTGAAATCGCTCACTTTAGGTTTTAGATAAATAGGAGGTATCGATGGAATATGATATTCCAAAAAATATTAAAGAGTTACAGATAAAAATGAAAGCGTTTGTTGAAAAAGAATTAAACCCCATTTCACTGCAGGTGGAAAAAGAAGGTCATGTCCCGGAGGCAGTTGTCGACAAAATGCGCCGTATGGGTTTGTTTGGCATCCCCATACCCGAAGCGTACGGCGGTTTGGGCCTTTCCACGATAGGTGAAATTCTGATTTATGAAGAACTAACCCAGACCAACGCCTGTTTTCGTTCGAAAATCGGCACCAGCAACGGCATCGGCTCCATGGGGATCTTGTTCGACGGCACCGATGAACAAAAAAGAAAATATCTGCCCCGCATCGCATCGGGTGAGTGGACCGCCGCTTTTGCCCTGACCGAGCCGGAAGCCGGGTCGGATGCAGCCAACATCAGCACCAGCGCCGTTCTGGAAGGTGACTATTGGGTTGTAAATGGAACTAAACTGTTCATTACTAACGCGGATGTTGCCGATGTTTTCACGGTCATTGTGGTAACCGATGAAGAAAAGCGGGCCCGCGGCGGCTGCAGCGCGCTGATTATCGAGAAAGATTTTGCGGGGTTTTCGGTCGGACCGCCGGATATCAAGATGGGACTGAAAGGATCCCAGACGTGTGAACTCGTATTTAAAAACTGCCGCGTTCCCAAAGACAATGTGATTGGCGGTATGTCTATGGCCGGTAAAGGATTTAATACCGCTATGCGGGTGCTGGATAAAGGGCGTCTGACCATGGGGGCCTGTGCCATTGGTGCCTCGCAAAAGTTGCTCGACATGAGTCTGGCGCATGTCAAACAAAAAATGGAAGGCGGGCGCTCCAAGAGCCGGCTTCAGGCGACCCTTTTTGAACTGGCCGATATGGCCACTCAAATTTATGCGGCCCGGCAAATGCTGTATCATGCCGCCTGGCTTCGGGATCAGGGAAACAATGTCACTCACGAAGCTTCCATGGTGAAGCTTTTTTGTACCGAAATGGCCAGCAAAATTGCGGACAAGGCGATGGATATTTTCGAAGACGAAGGCTATCTCAAGCAAACTCAGGTAGAAATGTACCTGCGGGATGTGAGGCTTTTTCGAATCTTTGAAGGAACCAGTGAGATTCAAAGGCTAGTCATTTCGCGCAATCTATTATCGAAATAATAAGGAGAATCAATTGAAAGAAGCCGTAATCGTAAGTGGCGTCCGAACACCTGTGGGTCGTTACATGGGTGCCTTAAAGACCGTTGAAGCCTGTGATTTGGGAGCGATTGTCATTGATGAAGCCCTGAAGCGGGCAGGCATCCAGCCCGATCAGGTCGATCAAGTAATCCTGGGGCAGGCGTATCAAAACGGCGAATCTGTCAACATTGCGCGGATGTCTCTGCTCAAGGCCGGGTGGCCGGAAACGATTCCCGGTGTTACGATTGACAGCCGTTGCTGTACGGGTCTGGATGTGGTGCGTTTGGCGGCGAGCCTGATTCAATGCGGTCAGGCCGAGATCGTTGTGGCCGGTGGGGCCGAAAGTATGAGCAATGCCGAGTTTTACCTGCCGGGTAATATCAAGTGGGGAGTCGGCGGCCGAAAGGGAATGCCCCGTGGACATGGGGATGTGTCCATGTGGGGTCTTCCCCTGTATGATCGCATCCAAAGAGCCCGGGTTATGTCACAGCCTGAGGAACGCTACGGCATCCTGCCGTCGATGATGACATGGGCTGAAACCGCTGCCAGAGAGGAAAAAATCAGCCGAGAGGAGTGTGACAAGTGGGCTTTGCAAAGTCATCAAAAAGCCTGTGCGGCCATGTCAGCGGGAAAATTTGAAGATGAAATTATTCCGGTTGCGATTCCGCAGCGCAAGGGCGATCCTGTGATCTTCGATACTGATGAAAATCCGCGCCCGGATACCACTTTCGAAAAACTGGCCAGGCTCAATCCGGTGCTGGGCGGTGTTTGCACGGCCGGAAATTCTTCCACTGAAAATGACGGCGCGGCGGCGGTGATCGTCACCTCGGTTGAAAAAGCTGATGCGTTGGGTGTCGAACCCCTGGCGCATTACAGATCATGCGCCGTCGTGGGTGATGACCCGCTCAGAACTTATCGAACCGTTCCCCGGGCGGTTGAGAAGGCACTCGGAAAAGCCGATCTGAGTATCGAACAGATGGATCTGATCGAAATACAGGAGGCATTTGCGGCACAGGTTTTGGCTGACTTAAAGGAAATGGGAATGGAATCGCAGGATTACGCCAAAGTCAATGTCAACGGCTCCGGGATTTCACTCGGTCATCCGATTGCCGGCACCGGAACCCGGGTACTGGTGACGATGTTAAATGAGATGAAACGGCGCAATGTACGCTATGGCCTGGAAAGCATTTGCGGCGGCGGCGGACTGGGGATTGCGGCTGTTTTTGAACGAAAATAGAAATGTTAACGGCTGAACTCCAGGGTCATCGGCATGGTTGCCTTTGAGTGCTCACCCCCTGAATCATCAAAAACAGCCAAAGCAAAACTGTATTTTTTTAGAGGGTTGAATAACACGTCGTCTTCATGCCCGGTATCGAGCTTGCGCTGAAACATGACCGTCCAGCCTCCGTCGATATATCGACTTTGCACTATTACGTCAGAGCGGGAACCATCCGGCTTAAGGGGTAAACGAAAAGGGATTATATCACCGGCTTTAAAAACAGAGTAATCGCTGATTTTAACCGAATCTTCCAATAGCAGAAATCCCGCAGCCAAGGGCTTTTTAGCCGGATTTTGCATATACAGCGGCCTTGATTTATCTTCGGTGTGGTTCTTAATGTCTCCGCCGGCCCCGGAGTCTTTGCGACGTCCGGTCTCCCGATATGATCCGGTCGGATTCCCGGCAACAGTAAGCCACGCGTCATCAGCGTAATTATAAGGATCGGACCTGGCTGCCTTCCAGTGCCACAAATCAGCTTTTTCAGTCGCGGTGCGAGTGGCCAGTTTCCATTCTTTTTTGGGCACATCGGCCGGACTGTGACAGGTGACGGCACATCCTCGGGTTGCAAACTTGTCAATCCGGGTAATCTCAAATATTAGTGCGATCCGATCTTCATTGCCCTTCAAGTGATGCCATTTTTGTCCGTCAAATTTCCAGGAGTGCTTGATCACACTGCGGGTCGGATCTTTCCATTTGAAAAGAAAATATAAATTGTCTTCCGTGTAGAGTGCGCGGGTGGTAACGATCCCTTCCTGATCGGCCAGAGTACCTCTGCCTTTCACAGGAATGTAAAATTCCTCGTTTTTCAACCAGACCGGATCATCGATAGCGATGGGTGCATTTTTGACTTTACTCGCGGCGATGACAAGTCTGTGTGCCCGGGCCGGGTTTGAGAGGCTCCAAAACACTCCCACCAGAGTCAGGGTTAACATCAGGGTCAAGCTTATCATCATTCGTCCATTCATTGCAGAGTCTCCTGTGTGACAGTTTGTTTCCATAATGTCCGTTTATGAATGGGGCGTTATAAAATGCTCGATATAGCCCATAATAGATAATCCGAGCAAAATTATGACAACAGCCGCCGCAATCAGGATAATTTTCCCACGGTTGCGGGGATGACGTTCGGGCGATCGATCGATAAAGGGCAGGGCGATGATTACACCGACTAATCCGCCGGGAATGATTACCGTTCCAACAACTGTCAGGGATCCCGTAAAGATGCCCACAAGCTGGTTCAAAAACAGGACCCACCATTCCGGTTTGGGCACATAGGAGGAGTCGGTGGGGTCGGCAGGATTTTCAAGGGGCGCCGGCCATTGCCAGGCGATCAGGCCCAGAAGCACTGTGGCCACAAGGAACAGGGCCAGCCAGCGGTTGATGATATTAGGAAAAAGAGGAACTTTCTTTCGGGTGGCGTCCTTCTTGAATAGAGGGTCGGAAAGTCCCCGATGCCTGAGAAAATGGTAATGGGCAAATATAAAAAAAGTGATTATACCCGGCAAAAAAATCGTGTGGAGCACATAATAGCGGGTCATAGCGACGATGCCGATAATGGGGCCGCCCTGGAGAACGCGGACCTGAAAATCGCCAATTAGCGGGACCGAGGCCATGATGGTGTTGCGCACCCTGGTTGACCAGTAACCCTTCTGGTCCCAGGGGAGCAGGTCGCCGGTGAAAATAAAGACCGGAACAATGAGCAGAATCACCATGCCAGAAATCCAGACCATCTGCCGGGGAGCCTTGTAGGCCCCCACCAGGAAAGTTCTTCCCAGATGAAGACCCATCAACACAAGAAGCAGATTCCAGGCGTAGTGGTGGACTCCACGGATAATTTCTCCAAACGGAACGCTGAAACTGGAATAATCAACACTGTCGTAAGCCGCACCCGGGGAAGGCGAATAATAAAACGTCATAACGGTCCCGCTCAGAAATAGCAGAACCACCAGAACCAGGGCCAGGGAGCCGCCGAACCGGGTCCAGGTCAGTCCATCGCTGTGTACTTCTATACTCCTAATGCGGGTCGCGATCCCGTCCAGTGCCAGGTGCTCGAGAAACTGATCAAACCGGTTTGCGGCTATCTTCAAAACAGGCTCCTTTTCCCAGGCCCCTATCGGCTGAATTCAAGGGTTATAGTGGTCTCGGAATCATACGAATCCTCACCGCCGGAATCATCGAACACCGCCATGGCAAAACTGTACTTTTTCCTGGGATTGAACATGACATCGTCGCTGTGATCGGTATCAAGCGGGCGATAGAGCATCAATGTCCATCTACCATCGGCATGATGGCTAATTGCCTTGATGTCTCCTCGAGAGCCGATCAAATGGTAAGGTAAACGAAAGGGGATGGTGTCACCGGCTTTGAAGGCGGAGTAGTCGGTGATTCTTTTGACCTCATCCATGCGCAGGAATCCCGGGCTTGATGGTTCCTGTGTGGGGTCTTGCATGTAGAGCGGCTTGGATTTATCTTTGGTTTCGTTGTTAACGTCACCGCCCTTGCCGGCATCGTAGCGACGGCCGGTTTCAACGTCGACGGTGGTCAACCAGCCATCATCCGCATGGTTGTATGGATCGGAACGGGCCGCTTTCCAATGCCATAAATCTCCTTTTTCGGTCGCTGTTCCGGTGGAAAACTTATATTCGAACAAGGGGGCCTTATAGGGGCCGTGACAGGTCGCGGCGCAGCCCTGGGAGGCGAAATTCTTGATCCGCGTAATCTCGAATAAAAGTGCGAACCGATCCTCGTCACCTTTCAAATGGGTCCATTTCTGTCCGTCGAATTTCCAGGATTTCTTGGTAACGCTTTTGGCTGTATCTTCCCAGGTAAATAAAAAATAAATGTCTTCATAGGTGTAAATGGATCTGGCGGTTACGGTCTTTTTTTTGCCGGCGAACTTATCTTTGCCCTCTAGCGGGATCCGGGTGGTCCGGGCTTTTTCCCAAAGCGGATCATCCAAACCGGTGGGTGCTTTTCTGACTTTGGCAGCGCTGAGTGTAAGATTGGCAGCTCCCAGGACCTTGTCCGAATCCAAAAACATTCCACCCAGGATCAATGCCGAGGTTATAATCAAACTGATTATCACTCTAATTTTCATCGGAAATTCCTCGCAGGAAAGTCCACGTCACCCCATCTCCTTCGTTGCCAAGGGCTCGGATTTCCCCGCCGACGCGGGATCGAAAGAGGGGCAAGCTTAACTTTCGCTCAATTTGGGCTATAAGTTGAAATCAGAAAGTCAGAAAGGCCAGCAAGTTGCCGTCTTCAACTTTGTGCTCCAGCGCATGCAATGGTTTCGTCGGCGGGCCGGCAATGGGTTGACCCATGATGTCAAAACGGCCCGCATGGCAGGGGCAGTCGAAAATTTTGGACTCCTCCTGCCAGATGACATTGCAGCTCAAGTGGGTGCAGGTCGAGGAAAAGATCGTCACCTTGTCGGATTCCTCGGTTTTAGCCCATACAAAGCCTCTTTGAGGCAGCACCAGCCAGCCGTCCTTAATCAAAAACTCATACGACAACATGACAACACTGTCCGGTTCAAGATCCTCGACGGCTCCGAAATCGACCCATTTGCCGATTCCCTTATTCAAAGCCGGAGCGATAAAGTAGGAAGCCAGCGGGACCCCGGTAATCATAGTAGCCCCACCGGCTAAAGCAGCTGTCTTGATAAAAGAGCGCCGTTGCTGATTGACGCTATCTTTTTTGCCTGGCCTGGTTTTGATACAGGCTTTATCCTGGCTCATCTGTCTATCCTTGATGGCGTCGTAAAAAATTCCACCTACTGCGTTGTAATATTTATTCAGAAACTCGGCATACTACATGTATAGCCTCGTTCCTGAAAAAACACTACGCCTTGTATATGAACCTTTTTACTTAGCCATCTGTAGTTGAACTTGCGACTTTTTACGAGATCATCAAAATTACGTTCTGAGATAAGATTGGGACCCGGGCTCGTTAAAAGCGAGCCCGGATGAGTGAAATTAGAGGCTTCGCCTCAATTTTTATAACCAATGTTCCATCACTATTCCAAAAATTATAGTGGTTTTATTTGAATTGCAGCTTCAGCGGTTCCGAATTGTAACTGTGCTCGGCGCCGGAATTGTCAAATACGCCAATACCGAACGGGTATTTTTTGCGGGTATTATATTGAACATCATCTTCATGTTCGGTGTTGAGCTTTCTTGACATGAAACGGTCCATTTGCCGTTTTTCCAGACACCTGTTGTTTTTACATCTCCAAAGCTGTCCTTCCATGCGGGTTGAAGCATGTAGCCGGGAATCTCATCACCTTCGTTGAATTTCGAATGATCCTCAATTTTGACCGCCTCAGCAACCATAAGCGAACCTGCAATCGATGGGCTTTTAGCCGGGTCTTGCATATAGGCCGGCTTTGATTTATCTTTGGTCCGGTTGTTTTTGGCTTTTGTTCCCGAGCCGGCATCTCTTTTTCTGCCTTTTTCGGGCTCCTTGCTCGGATTTGCGATCACATAACCATCTTCAAGAAATCCCACCGGGTTCGACCTGACCGATTTCCAGTGCCAAAGATCGGCCTTTTCTCTCTTTGAGTTAACGGCAAAGTACCATTCTTTATTGTTCTTGGATTCGTTGTGGCAGAGCACGGCGCAACCTTTGTTCGCGAATTTGTCTATACGGTTTATTTCCCATAAGACTCCAAGCCTGTCTTCGTTAGCCTTTTGTTTAACCCATTTACCGCCGGTAAATTTCCAGGCATTCTTCTTCATGCTCTTGTCTTTGTCCGGCCATTCAAAGCTGAGAAATATTTCACCTTTGGTGTAGACGGATTTGACTTTCAGTTCAATTTCCTTGCCTTCAACTTTTCCTGCGCCGACCAGAACCAACTTGGCCTCCTTGGCCTTGTCCCATTGAGAGCTGCCTGCATCGGCAGGCGCCGACTTCACCTTTTTAGAAATCAGCACAAGATCCCCTTTGGCTTTCGCATCGACCTTAGATACGCCGTAAAGGGCTACCGCGGCTACGATTATTAGAAGCATAATAACAAAATAATTTTTTTTCATTTTTTTCCTCCTTAATGTATGTTTTTGATATCCATGAATAACGAGCCGGTTAAATTGTTATGCGCTACCCCCTTTCACCTATGAGTTAAGTCCGATCACCGTCAATACCACCAATGCAATGACGGCAAAAAGCCCTGTTGCCATTGCAATCGGTCTTTTAACGGGTTTTCTTTCAGGATTTATGTCGATAAACGGCAGCAGAAAAAGAGCTATAATGCCTCCCGCGGGTATGATGGCTGTGGCGATTACCTCAAGTTTTCCCGGAAAATATTTTAAAAGCTGATACAGGGCCATAAAATACCATTCAGGTTTGGGTACAAATAAGTTGTCCGTCGGATCGGCAGGATCTCCGAGACCTACAGGAAAAACGAATGCCAAAACGATCGCCACCAAAATAAAAATACACATCATCACCACAATCTCTTTGAAAAGAAAGGAAGGATAAAACGTCTCCTCTGAATGTTCTATGTTTTCGCTATTGGGTTGGTTTTGCATCGCTTTTCCTTTTTTTTTATAACCCTTGAACCCTGAACCGCTTGCTTTCGGTTTAAAGCGGTTCGGCGATACCCTGGCGGCGTATCATAAAGAAATGTCCGATGAGTAATACCGCCGTTAGCATCGGTAAAAAGATGACGTGGATGGAATAAAACCTTGTCAATGTCAATGCACCTAGGTGCGTTCCGCCACGGGTCAGTTTTAAAATATATTCGCCGACAAAGGGAACGGTCCCCATGATACTCGTGCCGACCTTTGTGGCCCAGTATGCTTTCTGATCCCAGGGCAAAAGGTAGCCGGTAAAAGCAAATCCCATAACCATCGTTAAAAGCAATACGCCTGTTAACCAGTTTATTTCTCGAGGTTTCTTATAGGCGCCGTAAACATAGACGCGCAGCATATGGATAAAAATGGTGATGACCATTAAATTGGCGGACCAGTGGTGGACTCCCCTTATGATGTACCCCAGAGAGACTTCGTAGGTCATGAAATCGACGGCATCATAGGCTTGCGTGGGCGTCGGAACGTAATAAAGGGTCATGAAGTAACCGGTGGCAGCCAGCATGACAAATAAAAAAAAGGTGATGCCGCCAAAGCAGTAGCTCAGGTTTAATCCCTTGGGGACCGGCTTATCCAGGATATCCTTTTTGATGTAGTCGCCCACTTCCACGCGTTCATCGATCCAGGTGTAAATACCCTTAAGCACTTTCATTTTGATCACCTCCCAGGGGAACGGTCCGGGTCGATAAAAAGATGACCCCATCCTCAATTTTGACCAAATGTCTTTTGAGAGGAGCAGGCGGGGGGCCGTCGAGCACTTTACCTTGCGTGTCGAATCTGCCATTGTGACAGGGGCATTTGAATATTTTTTGATCTTCATCCCAGGTGACGATGCATCCCAAATGGGTGCAACCTGCAGATATGGCAATGATTTTATCTTTGCTTACTTTTTTTACATAAGCGAGCGTGCGGGCAGTATTTGTCAACCAGCCGTCTTTGGTTTCATATTCCAAAACAACCCTTTCAAAGTCCGACGCTTCATCTTGAGACTCCTCAAGTTCAAGCTCAATCCATTTCGATTTTTCTTCATTAAGAGAGGGTCCGATGGCAAAACGAGCAAAGGCCGTGCCGCTCACAGCGGCGATGGCACCGCTGATGGCATAAATTCCAATCTCCATAAATTTTCTCCGATTCAAATCGGATTTTTTACTCATTTCAGCCTCCTCAATCGAGCCAAAACTCGATTCGGTATCGAGCTTTTTTCGCTCAATCGGGATTTTAAGACATGAAAAACGGGTGCTGCTGAAATCTTTTTTTGCTGATAAAGGGATTAATAGCGGATGGAGGGTGAAAAAAACGTGAAGGTAATGTGAAAAATTCGTGAAATCTTGCTTAGGAAGAAGAAATTTTTAAAGGATTAAAATGGAGCTGGACGGTAGTCCCTTCACCGATCTCACTATCGATGTGAAATTTCCAGCCGAACTTCTGACACATCCTTTTTACGATCGCTAGACCGAGGCCAAAACCCTGACTGTCCTCCCCCCGAACGTGCGGTTCCGTCACCGCCGGGAGGTCACAGGCGTCAATTCCCTTGCCGGTATCGGAGATGAGAATGCGGTCGCGGCAGATATTGATGGTTATCTTTCCGGTGGCGGTATTGTGAAACGCATTCTGAACCAGGTTGTTGATCACAGCCCTAAATGCCGGAGCAGGCGCTTTTATCATCGGATGATCATTTTCGATTCGCTCGATTTCGATCGGCTTGTCCTCAAATAGACTACGAGTCTGATCGATGGCCTCATTTACGACCTGGACAACGTCACACAGTTGATTTTGTTCTGTGTTCGATTCTTCACGCGCCAACCACAAAAAGGTTGTGATGATATGCTCCATATCGACCACAGCACGTCTGATGCGATTGAGAGGGCGATGTAATGATTCCTTTTGCCGGCCGGCCTGGCCCTGCAATATCTCCACGGCACCTTTAATGACGGTGACGGGGGTTCACAACTCGTGACTGGCGTCACGCGTGAACTGCTGCTCGCGTTTGATGAACGATCGGATTCGGAGCATGGCGTCTTCGAGGGTTTTGGAAAGCGTGCCGACTTCGTCATTTGAAAACGATTGGGATAGATCGGTGGGAAGATTGTCCGGGTCTGATTGTTTGACGATATCAGCCAGATGAGTGACCGGAGCGATGACTCTGCGTGCTGTGAGTAATCCGATCCAGAGACCGAGAGTCACCATCAGAATGACCCCGGTAAGCAGGACGATTGCGATCATATATTTCCGCTTTTCAGTAAATTCCAGGGTGCTGACATCGTAGAGAATATATAGCGGCTTGTTTAATTGAGGTTGCTGCTTAACAGCGATATGAAATTCTTTCCCGGCATGGTGGATTTCATGAAAACCTTGACCAAGCCCTTTAACCAATCGCTTTATCTCGGAGGGCATTGAAGCCGTTTCAATGTAGGCGGTCATGTGAGGAGAGCTGGGGAATCCGGCGGCAATATTTTGAGGATAATGTTCCTCAAAATGGCTAATTTCCTGGCTTAGACGATTATCAATCAGGGTATCATCAATAAAGTCCAATGAAAAATAGACTGCGAAGGCATAAACGGTTCCCAGGATTGCGCCAAAAAGGCAGAACGCAACCACAATCCGCATCCGGAGGCTATAGCGAAATATCATCGTGCCCAACCAACCGGTAGCCTACGCCATGCACGGTTTCCAGCAAGGGTTTTTCAAATGGTTTGTCAATCGCCCGGCGCAGGGTGTAAATATGACTGCGCAGGGCATCGCTTCCCGGCGGCATATCGCCCCACAACGCGTGCTCCAGGTCTTTGCGCGCAACCACATTGGGGTAAGCCTGCATGAGAATAGTGAGGATTTTTAGACAGGCACGATTCAGCGAAATAACACGACCCGCACGTTTTACCTTCATGATTCCGATATCCAGCTCCAGATCCGCCACTTGTAAATGAATCATGGATATGCGTTCGGCTCTTCGGACAAGCGCTTCGATGCGAGCGTTAAGTTCTTCCATGTCAAACGGTTTCACCAGATAATCATCGGCGCCGGCATCAAACCCTTCCAGTTTGTCGTCGAGGGTATCGCGTGCGGTCAGCATCAGGACCGGGGTCAGTTTCCCGCCTTCGGTCCTTAATTTGCGGCAAAAAGTAAGGCCGTCCATGCCGGGCATCATGATGTCCAGTACAATGATATCGTAATCATGAGTCAGGGCAAGGTGCAGCCCCCCAATGCCCTCCATGGCGAAATCGAGGATATGGCCCCGAGCTTCAAAGTAATCTCCGATATTCTCGGAGATGTCAGTGTTGTCTTCGACTATCAAAATACGCAACTGACGTTGTTCTTTTACGGCACTCAATATTCGTTCCTCATGGACTTGGAGGTGCAGTCGTCGCGGATCATCTTAACCATTTATAAATAGTAAGAAAAGAATGTTAAGATGTCAATCGGACATTAGGGCGGCTCATTCATGGTCTGGGTAGTTGTTTTATTAAGTGCTTCATTTTTCCATACTCAATTTTCTTTACTGAACACAAACGGAGCATAACGCTTTAAATTCGGAGAGTTGGATGGTAGTTTTTCATGTGATCCGATGATAAAGAAACCGGGGCAGGCCAATCCGGATAGAATCTTTTTAAAGGCCGCTTTTTGGAGATGATCCTGATAATAGGTCAAAACGTTATTCCTCAATGAAATGATGTGGAATGCGGAATCTGGAGGCTCGCAAAGCAGGTTGTGTTCCTTCCATATAATATCCTGTTTTAATAATGGCTTTACGGCATACAATTTTGTGCCGGGTTTTTTATCGAAATAGACAGCCCGGATCTCATCGGGAATCTCCTTTAGGCTGCTGCGAGTATATAAACCCGCTTGCGCCTTTTCAAGGTAATCGGGATTTGAGTCGGTTGCCGTAATTTTAAGCTCCGGAAAACGTGAGAAAATGTTGTTTAGACGATCCCAGACAATTTTAAAGCTGTAAACTTCCTGACCGCAGGCACAACCGGCGGACCACACTTTTATGACTTTGGGGCGGTTTAAAATGAGAGAGGGGAAGATTTCTTGTTCAAGTGTGACCCAAAATTGATAATTACGAAAAAAACGGCTGATGGATACCGTCAGCCGCCGCTGACACTCCAAGCGCGCTTTAAGATCATCTTCAAGCGCAGCCAGATAGGTCTCCATACGTTTACAGCCTAGTTCCTGCATATGCCGCGCAATCCGTTTCTTAACCCCTTTTCTGACTTTGCGGTAGCCTTGGTAGGAGAGCTGGAAATAATCAAGAAGTTGCTGAAATTGGCGATCATCCATTTTTAACCTTCTTCAGTCACGTCAAATCTCTCCTTGACAAAGCGCAATCAGCAAACAATGCTTACCTAAATCAAGGCTAATCGATTTTGTCAGAAATAGCGAATAAAAAATAGCGCTCCCGATTCATCTCTATGAAAAGGAATGGAACAATGAAAGACGATCTGATCTGTTTCTGTTTTGGATATTCGACCGAAGACATCCTCAAAGATTATCACACGAATGGACGCTCGACGATTAAGGAAAAAATTGAGTTCGAGAAAAGGCTCGGCAACTGCCAGTGTGCGGTCAAAAACCCCACGGGCCGGTGATGCCTGAAGGATGTCCGCCGGGTAGTGGATATGGCAGGTAAAACAAAATAGATCCGGCAGCTCTCTTACTGTGTTTCTTTTTCGAAAAGAGCCGCGTGGCTGCTTCTTACCTTGGGCCTGGCGATTGTTTTAAGACCATTTTGCTCTGCAAGTGAAATCGATTTGTCCAGGGCCGCCAGAGAGACATGCGCGCGCGGCTCGGCAACCAGAAGCTGTCCCTTCGATTTGAGCGCCATACAAATTTCTTTGAACAAAACCGAAGAATCCGGAACTTCGTGCACAACTGCAATGGCAAAAGCAAAATCGATTTTTCCGGTTAATTCGTCAACCCCAAGGGAATCCGAACTGCTCAGGCGTGTATCGATCCGATCCATCAAATCTGATTTACGGGCACGCTTCTTAAGCGATTCGATCATTTTGGCCTGTACATCGATACAAACAACCCTGCCGTTCGGGCCGACCATGCGGGCCGCCGGCAAGCTGAAAAAACCCATGGCGCATCCGATATCGAGAATCGTCATTCCTTCCCGTATATAAGGCGTGAGGATCGTTTCAGGGTTTTGAAACAACCTTCTTATGGGGCTTGCCAGAAGGTAACCAACCCAAACCGGACAGACGTGATGGCTCATTTTTTCCTCATTTCATTTCTTAGATAGGAATTCGTTAAAGGCATCATCATGTTCGATACAGAAAGATTCCTCGAAATCTTTGCCGGGATTTCCCGCCAGGTATTTTTTTGTATACTGAAGCGTCGTAAGGGGTGCTTCCAGAATTATATTTGCGATTTTAATTGTGCGCTCCATAAGGCCATTACCCTTAACGATTTCACTAACGAGTCCAATACGATGGGCCTCTTTTGCGTCGATTTGTCTTCCGGTCAAACAAAGATCACGCGCCATCCCGATGCCCACAATCCAGCGTAGCGGCGTAAATAGGGGAGGGGCCCCGAATTTTATCTCCGGGTGTCCGAAAACCGATGATTCAGAACAGATTCTCAGATCACAGAGTGTTGACAGGTCAAACCCTCCTCCCATCGCCGGGCCATTTATGGCGGCAATGACCGGTTTTGAGAAATTCCAGACATCGCGGTGATATTTCGAAGATGATGTAAAAATTTCCTCCAATCGCTCGGGCTGGCTGAACTCTTTCAGGTCAAACCCGGCGCAAAATGTAGGACCGGCACCGGTAAATACGACAACGCCAATTTCGGGAGAATCTTTCCAGTTTTGTAGGCATTCGCATATCTCGTCTCTCATCTGGATTGAGAGCGCATTCCGTTTTTGCGGACGATTTAAAATGATAACGCCAATCTGGTCCGCCTCTTTTGAGATTTGTATTGTTTCATACGCCATGATAAATCCCTTTCATTTCTCCGCTAACTCTCTTTTTGGTCAGGCCACGGGGTGAAAACCGAGGCTGAACTCCCCGCTGTTCGCATCATAGGCGAGCCGGGAGTTTTTTAGCCAATTGTTTTCGTCTGCATGCGAATACTCCTCCCGCAGGAAGGCTCCTCGGCTCTCCTTTCTTCCCAGGCTGGCGGTGATGATTCCCTTCAGAAGTATGGCGCCACTACGCAAATCTTCATGCAGTCTCACCGCGGGCAGGCTCTGAGGCATAAGGTTTTCAAGTTCCGCCTCCCATGCGGCCAGCTCCTGGCGGCCTTTTTCCAGCCCGGCGTGAGAACGCTTGATGCCGGCCCGATACCAGGCAATTTCCCTGAGCCGCTGGAGCAACTCCCTGTAAGGCGAAAGGGGGGCATCAGTTGATACGGGAAGCGCGAAGTCCGTTTCATGGCGGGACGATATGGGAATGTTTGTTGTTTGGGCCTGACCGGCGGCCTGGCTGCCGGCAAGACGGCCAAAAACCACGCATTCGGTCAGGGCATTGCCGCCTTTGCGGTTGGCGCCATGCATTCCCCAAACCACCTCCCCGCAGGCGAACAGCCCGGGCAGAGAGGTCTGCCCCTGGCGATCGATTTGAACACCACCCATAAAAAAGTGGCATCCCGGCGTAATGGGGACAGGTTTATTGCGAAAGTCGAAGTTGTACTTGTTTAACATCGCCAGAGGATAACGGGTCCAGGCAGGATCGGGCACACTGGTAAAATCCATAAAAACCTGGCCGGTCTGGTTTTCAGCAAATAAACAAGCCGAGAACTCATCCCGCTTGTCCCGGATGGCCTGATTGAGGTCTTCAATTCCGAACTTTTGCGCCATGTCTTCGCCGTGGCTATTAATTAGACGGCTTTCAGGAGGGTAACGGGGGTAGAGCATCAGTTTCGGCATGCGTTCACCGGCCAGAACCAGAGGGTAGAACTGCACGAATTCCAGATCCCACAGCGCCAATCCGGCCTGAGCGGCGAGAATATAGCCCTGGCCCAAGGTGCTTTTTTGATTATCGTTGCGTAGATAAACAGCTCCGGCACCGCCGGTGGCCAGAATCACGGCCCCGGCTCCGAAGCGGACCTCCCTGCCATTACGGTCCCAGCCGGAAACCCCAACGGCCCGTCCTTCCTGTTGCAGAATTTTAGTGACCTGAAACCCCGGCTCTATACTCACATTCGCCTGTCGTGCCAGATTTTTGGCCAGCACCCGCATCATCTGAGCGCCCAGGATGATATCCTGACGTTCTCCCCGAAAGGCGCGGATTGTCGGCAGCTGTTTAAGGTCCAGGCCCAAGGGCCGGAGGAATTCAAACGAATCTTCCGCCTGGTTTGCTGCAAATTCCACCATCCATGGAACGTTGAGGCTTTTTCCGGTTTTGAAGGTGTCGGCCATGTATTCCTGGGGAGTGTAATCGGGTCTCGGTCCGTTGAACATTGCGTTGGCCATGGCCGAGTTTGTTCCCAGGCCTGCCCCGGTGCGGTCCAGCACCAGGACTTCCGCTCCTTTGCGCAGGGCGGCGAAAGCGGCAACGATGCCTGCCAATCCTGCGCCGATGATGATGACTCTATCGTTCATGTTCTTCTCCTATCTCAATTATCCGTTCACGGTTCAAAGGTTCAAGGTTGTAAGGAACTTTGTAGTGATGGAATAGATGATAACGTATATTTGTCCCTAACCCGATTCGGCTGAGCTCGTCGCAGGCTGAACGTTGAACACTGAACTTGTGACCGGTTACTATGCCAATTCCAGATCGACCGTGCCCAAGGCACCGAAATCTGCTTGAATTGTGTCACCGGTTTCCGCGAAATAGACATTGGTGGCCACCCCGGTTGTCACCAGGTCACCTGCTTTGAGTGAAAGGTGATGCCGGGGCAGTTCGTTGGCAAGCCAGGCAAGTGCATTCAGCGGATGCCCCAAAACAGCAGCACCGCTGCCTTTTTCCGTGACGTTGCCATTTACGCGGAGTTGTACGTCGTGCACGCCAAGATCGAATTTGCGCCAATTTTGGTGCCGTTTTCCCCGGATCCAGGCACCATGAACCGCATTGTCGGCCACAAGAGACTCAACACCCACGGTTGTCCAGTCCGTGTAGCGCCAATCAACGAGCTCGATCGCCGGAAGCAGGGACCCAACAAACGCAGCGATTGAATTTTGGGTGTATGGGATGGAAGAGGCCGGTACATCTGTGGCTAATTCAAAGGCGAACTCAGGTTCGATTAACCGGTGCGTAAAGAGGCTGGCCTTGAGCCGAACAGGGCAGGGATAGGTTGAAGGCGACAAAAGACGGCCGAAAAAAGGTGCTTCGACATTCAAAAGTTCCTGGGCCAATTTGTTGGTACAGGCAATTTTATATCCGATTTGCTTTCCATTGAAATGAGACAATAGTCTCTTAGCGAGGGCATTTTGAATTTCGTATGCTTGTTCGAGACTTTCAGGGCGAAACTCCGTCGGGATAGTGTCCGCGGATCGAGGGTTTTTCCTCAAATCAGCCAGGAAATCTGCTGCTTTTGTTATCTTGTCCATGGATAAGCTCCCCTTTCGATTGTTGATTTTCGATTGTTGATTTTTGATTTAATGATAGTTATCATTTTCTATAAATTGATGGAGCACAGAGACTTCCACCAATCGACAATCATCAATCGTCAATAATCAATCCACTTCCGGTTTATCCGGATCAGGTGTTTTTATCTGAAAAACGATTGCCAAATTCGTCAACATCTTCGATCAGGTCGATTCCCGCGGCCGTAATCGAGGCTGAGCAGGCAATATAAGGCGGCGTGTCAATGGATTTACTCAGTTCGACAAAACCTGATTTTTCAAGATAAACCATATTCCAATTCAGTGTTTCGGTATCGGTTCGGCAGTCTTCCAGCAGTTGGGCCAGTTCGACTTGAGCGTAGGGGTGCTGTTTAAAAAGCGCGTAGAGCGTCTGCAAAATGCAGCGTCTTAAATGGATCAATCCTTCCATAAACATCACCTGTCGGGCACAATACCCCAGTGTTCCATACCAGTCAAGGGGAACACCCGCGTTGCAAAATGAATTACTCAAGCGACGTCCAACACCCTGAGTAACTCGTCAACAGCTCCGCTTGCTAAATGCCGATATTTCCCAGACTGCAAACCCTTCAGATTGAGTGGGCCTATTCGCATTCGTTTTAGATTCACTACCTGCCGCTTGACGGTTTTAAGCATCCGGCGGATTTGACGATTTTTTCCTTCGGTCAGTATAAATTCGTAGGTGTTTCCTTTGAGGTGGGTTACGCGCACGGGACGCAGCTGCTCTCCGCTTAAGCGCATCCCTTTTTCGAAGCGCTCTATCACTTTGCGGCTCAGCTTACGATCCACGGTTACTTCGTATTCTTTTTCTACATGATATTCGGGTGATTTTAGACGATTCGCTACACGGCCATCATTCGTAAAAAACAAAAGTCCTTCGGAGTCTTTGTCCAGTCGGCCTACGACATGGGTGTCTTTACGATCGATGGGTGAGAGGAGTTCAGAGGCTTCTTTCTCTCGGGCTTGTGGCAGATTGGAGACGTACCCATGGGGTTTGTATAAGAGCAGGTATTTGTACTCCTTGGCCTCTTCTTTTGCCTGGGGGAGCAACTCTACGGTATCGTGTTCGGGATCGACACGCGTACCCAACTCGGTCACCACCGTTCCGTTGACGGCAATCCAGCCTTTCTGGATATACTCTTCCGTCTTCCGTCGGGAAGCAATGCCACGTTCTGAGCAGTATTTTTGTAGTCGAACTTTTTCCTTCATGTAACCTGAAGCTCTGACACTGAATAATTGGGTCTGTTTGGACCGAAGAATCAAGTGTCGGTAATCAAGCCCATCTTTTTTAAGTCCGGTACGATGTCCGACAGACCTAGTTGCGCAAGGGTTTCTGTCTTTTGCAGACCGGATTCGGCCTCCCAGCCCCGCAAGTCATAGAATTCCTTACGCATCGTTTCGAATTGATCCCGATCCATGGTTTGGCCTTTGCGGCTGATTACCTCTTCCCCCGGTCCGGGCACGATCGCCTCGGGATTCATAAAAACCGTTTCAACCGGATCACTGAAATTGAATTCCTGGGGAGCATCGTCTTCTTTGGGACGCCGGCCCTCCCGCAAAAGAATCGCCCGCTGCAGATTAAATATCCGTTGGCCGTATCGATGCAGACTGTTTTCGTCTGCTTCAAGGCCGGTTACAGCGGTGTAAGTTCGGCTTTCCAAGGCCGGATCTCCCACACGATCCGGGGTATTCCAGGAAACCATCAGCGGCCAGGTCGAATCACACAGCAGCAGACTGTCCTTGACGTAGGTGCGATCCATTATTTTGACTGCTGCGTGGGCCTTCCCTTCATGGGTCGTCAGATCCCAGGCCTTTTCATGCCCCCAAAATCTGTTTGCAGCAGCCCGGAAGACTTCGGAAGTCACCGGCGTAGATTTGGAATCGGCCTGATTCATGACCCATAAGCCGGTTATGCGGCTTATCTCATGCAGCATCGCAATCGGCTGTCTGGGTTCAAATGCGTACAGCAACCCGTTCATCATGTATTCACGGGCCGAATAACTAGCACCATCACCGACATCAGAAACCTCGTTTGAAAAATGGGCCCTGGCTTCCGCACCCAACTTTTCTCCAGCTCGAAGAAGGCCTTCGGATAAGATATCGCCAAATCCCTCTCGCCGCGCAATCATACCGGTCAGGGTTTCAAAAAACCTGGGCGTGCCAAGTTTCGAGATATCGAGCCCGATCTCTTTAGCGTTAAGATAGCCTGACTTGAAACACGACACCAGCCACTGAAGGATATTGTACATTTCCATGGTGCAGAGCGACAGATCATTACATATACCGGTGGCATCGACAGCGGTTTCCACCGGCTCTCCCGGCCTTCCCATTACCCATGGGAAATATACGAACATGGATTGACATTTTCTTAAAACATCTTTCCCGGTGGCCGTCCGAAAAGAATTCCTGAAAATACAATCGAGACCGCATTGATAACAGGAAGCTTTTCCGGTTCGACGAACCTGGTCGGGAGGGTATGGGCTTGGCAGGGGTTCACGCTGGTTTAAATATACCGTCAATCGATTGAGTTCTTTTAATTCCTCCGGGTTGGCCACCAATGGGCTTCCATTACCCAATACCGTTATGGCTTTAAGGTTCTTCGATCCCATCACTGCACCAAATCCGCCGGTGGCACTCCCTTCATTGTCTGTCATCATATTGGCGCTGCGGCACATTTTTTCACCAGCCACACCGGTGGTTACGAAGCGCGCATTTTTCCCGTGTGTTTTTTTTACGATATCCCGGACAGCGTAAACACCCTTTCCCCAAAGCAGAGCGGCGTCCAGGATTTGGGCTTTTCCGTCATGGATCCAGATATAGACCGGCTTTTGAGAACGTCCCGAGATGACAATACCGTCGTAGCCGGCTCTTTTTAAATAAGGACCAAAAAACCCACCCAGATTTCCGTAACAGAAACCCTCAGGCAGCAGCATGGGAGATTTCCCGGCGACCTCAAAGCGGGAAGCGCCTTGAGCACCCGTGGCCCCGAGGGGACCGGTCATGAGAATCAGACGATTTTCCGGATCAAGGGCACCCACATCCGGTCCGACTTCCTCCCAATAAATCCGGGTGGCAATCCCGCGCCCGCCCAGGAAGCGGTCCGCATAATCCATGGTTTCCAGTTCGGTGATTCGCGAATCAGAAAGGTCTATCTTGAGTATTTTTCCACACCATCCGTAAGTGCTGGTTGCCATTTTCTTTCTCCTTGTGGGTTTAAGTAGTTGTTATCACTCTTAGCACAAATTCACATAATTATTCAATGGGAGTATCTCCATGACAGCTGGCCTGGCGTTAATACGCAAAGTCTCTACCCCATAGTTGCATAAAAAACATGCCAAAGCGGCATAAAAGACAATGGTCATACAGTTTCAGAGAAATTTGACTTAAATACCTGGAATCGACCCGAGTGAATTCCAAAATCTTAATAAAATTGGCATGTTTTTTACCCTGTGGGTAAGCCGAGTATACCGCACATCCTTCGTTGCCAAGGGCTTGCGGTAGTACACTACAGCTACGCCCTCGGACGCCTTGGATCTGCAACATTCTCGACTTTTGCAACGTTGGGATCTATTCTGACGGATTTGGCATGTAAAATTTTGGTGATTTAGGATTCAAATTTGCAGATGGTTTAAAAAAAATAGGGTAATGGTTCCGGTGAAATCGCCGAGATGGAATTCTTCTGTATTTCAGGTTTCGTATCGGGATAGGTAACAAATCTTGAATTTTCTATTATTATTGGTGGGTTATATGTGATTAGCCTTTCATAAAATTATTAGTCTGTCAAGCCCCAGGGGTGATTATGGCAAAGTTTTTTGACACCTGAAGCCGCCGGTGCTTTGTAAAATATTTACTATATCCACTTTTGCATTTTGATTTATCGAAAGTTCTGTCTTCGATTTCGCCCATTGCCCTAACCCTCTGTGCCAATGAAGGTGAGACACTTACCCCTTGAAAAATTAGTGTAGGG
>CAZNFS010000027.1:0-25612 GCA_964572695.1 uncultured Desulfobacteraceae bacterium | reverse complement strand
GACAACGTACGATTTGTACGCCTTACTCAGGGAGGCTCCTTCTAGCCTTGCCAAACACATTATCGGAAAGCCTATTGAACGTTTTTTTTGCGATAGAGAGGCCTTGTGAGACAAGTCGGTCCACCGGCACCTTTGTGACACAATTCTTCTCCCCTGAATTCAAACACCTCGATACCTTCGTTTTCAAGTTTTTGGCGGGTAAGCGGGTTGCCGGCAAGCATGATGCATCGGCGCGGGGCTACGGCAAGGACGTTGCAGCCCATCGAATTAAATTCCGAATCTGGGACCTCGATCAGGCGCACACCTCGATCGATCAGATACCCTCGAAAGGCTACGGGCATCAGACGGGAATAGACAACCGCAATATGATGATCCACCGGGCTGATAATGGACATCAAGTGGAGGCAATCATGCGGGCCATTCCAGTGGGGCATTGGAACTTCAATGATTTCATCGACAACTCCCCTGGTGAGCGTTTTTAATTGACGAATTCCCTCGGCATTGCTGCGATACGTCAGCCCGACAGCCAAGGTGCGATCGTCGAGCCAGAGCACATCGCCACCTTCCAGTTTGCCATTTCCGCAAATCGAACCCAGGATGGGAATTCCGAGTTCCGTAAAATACGGGCGCATGGCGTCCGGCTCCCCCCGGCGCTGAGGTTTGCCCATATTACACAGCACCGCCCCTTTTACGGTGATCAGGGCCGGGTCACGGGGATATACGGAATCGAGCCCTGTCTGTTCATGCGGCGGTAAAAAATAGATCGCGGAAACCGATTGTTTCAAGAGCTTTAAAAAGGATTCAAACTCGGCCACCGCTTTAACCACGTCCGGGCAACCGATGTAATTTAAGCTTCTCCAGTTTTGATCGACATGGCTTTGGGTGAGAAAAGCGTCTTGGGGACGTTTAAGTAAAATCGCCTCAATGGGATCGATTTCGGACTGAGAACCAAATTTCATACGACATTCCTTTCCTCATCTGGTATCGGCTATCGCTAACGCATTGTCTGAGCGTGGTTAAATCAAACTCACAAGGCAAGTATCTATCCTCAAATTCGGCTTTGATGTCAAGTGGGCAAATAATACAAATAAATCCCAAATTCCAAGCACCAAATTCCAAATCCTATACGGGGTTTTCTTTTTTACGTTATTCCACTACTCCATCACTCCATTTTTTTTTCTTTCATTCGACGTTCGATGTTGGACGTTCGATGTTCATTTTTTCGGTTTCTGGTTTGTTATTTGAGATTTTGGACACCTGTCGAGAGCCTCTAGGTCGAACGATTGGTATTTGTTTGTTATTTGCGATTTGCTATTTGGAATTTTCCTATTTTAATCAACTATAGTTAACTTTGACGTTGCCGTGAAGATGCGCCGCTTGGCGGTCTTATAGATCTTGACACGAAGGGAGCTGTGCAGGTATTTGATAAGCGTTCACGTAAGCCGTGAGCCTTTGAACTCTGAACCATTGAACCTGTGAACGGATTGGGGGGGTGTTTTATGTCAGATAAGTTTTCCGATGACCAAGAAACGATTTTTAGCGATCCCGAAATTCAAAAATTGACAAATAATGAAAGCCCGGAAGTGCGGGCGAGGAAAAAATTTGTCCCGACCCGGTGTAGCGTTTTTGAGAAACGTTATGCGGTCTTGGAATCCGATTCGCGCTACTGTTTTCAAATTGACAAAGAAGCCAGGCGTCAACTGCCGAATATCATTGATAACCCGGTGCAAACCATTGTGGGGACTGATGTGGCCGATGAGGAGATCATCAAAAACCATACCCAAAAGCGGAATATCGGTATCGTCTTTTCAGGAGGTCCGGCTCCGGGGGGGCACAACGTTATTGCCGGGCTCTATGACGCCGCCAAAAAAGCTAATTCCGATACGATCTTGTACGGCTTCCTTATGGGTCCTGACGGCATTATCGAAAATGAAGCGATCGAAATCAGCGACAGCCTCGTGAATGCTTACCGCAATCTGGGCGGGTTTACCATGATCAAAACCGGAAGGACCAAAATCGATACGCCGGAGAAAGTGACATTGTCCCGGAAAACGTGCCAAAACCTCAACCTGGACGCTCTGGTGGTCGTAGGGGGGGACGACTCCAATACCAATGCCGCCTTTTTAGCTCAAGAAATGATAACTGACGGCATCCAGGTGATCGGGGTTCCCAAAACGATTGATGGCGATATTCAAGTCAGAGATATCGATGGCAATGCCATCTGCGCGATATCGTTCGGATTTCATACTGCGGCGCGTGCCTTTGCCAGTGAGATCAGCAATCTTTGTACGGACAGTAGTTCGGATGTAAAATATTGGCATATTTGCAAGGTAATGGGCCGCGTTGCCAGCCATTTGGCTCTGGAAGTCGCGCTCCAAACCCACGCCAATATGACCTTTATCGGCGAAGACCTGGCAGATTACGTTGATGGCGATCGAATCCGCAAAAGCCCGGGTGACGGCAAAACCGATTACAATGCCTACGGAATGACCCTGCGGCACCTGTCGCGCGTCGTCTGTGAGGGTATTGTAAGGCGCGCGGCGGTTGGGAAAAATTACGGGGTGATTGTCATCCCCGAAGGTATTTTAGAATTTATCAATGAAATACAAGTCTTCATTATTAAGCTCAATACAATTATCGCCGTGTACAACCAAAGGCATGACATTGATTTTCATGCGAATTTTCCAGCGCTTGAAGACAAATTGGAATACCTTCGCCGAATGGCTCGGCGTTCACGCGAAGAGGGGATTTTTTATATATGGAATACCCGGGACGATGATCTTTTTAATGAAATCCCGATGTTTTTTCAGGAAGGTTTGCTCACGGAAAGAGATGCCCATGGAAATTTTCAGTTTTCATTGGTGGAGACCGAAAAGGTGCTCCTCGGCCTTGTTAGGAACTACCTGGAGATTTTAAAAGAAAAGGGCATGTATCGCTTTGGCATTGAGCGCGTCCATTATCAAAGGGTACTCGAACAAAATGGTCTCGACCCGGGCTATTTCGGGCCGATCCTTTTTAAAAACTATGCCACGGAACCCTTTTTGCTGCTAAAGGAATCGATCGTATCTAAAAAAACGCTTAAACAGCACCTTGTAAAGGCGGGTGCGATTCAGGCGGATGATGAAATCCCGGCCTGTATTGAAAAGCTATTTAAAAAGTCGATGCCCAAGTTCAAAACCCAGACCCATTTTTATGGTTATGACGGTCGGGGGAGTGATCCCACTGCGTTTGATTGTACGTATACATATAATCTGGGGCTAACTGCTTTTAGCCTCATCGCCAATGGCGCAACGGGGCAAATGGCGGCCATTAAAAACCTGGAAAAAGAGTTCAGTCAATGGGCGCCTCTGGGGGTTCCCATCGCGCCCCTGATGCATCTTGAGGAACGGAAAGGCAAATTGGATCTGGTCCTCGAAAAAAGCCTCGTCGATATCGATTCGCCGGCCTTCAGGGTTGTGAAGCGGTTGAGGGAGGATTGGCTTGCGGCAACGCCGGGAGATGATAATTACCGCCGGCCCGGTCCGGTCAGTTTTTTGAACCCGGCCGAAGAGGATCGACCGATTACGCTGTTGTTGAATGCCCTCAAGTAACGACTGCCCTATTCTTTTATCTTCTTTTGACGGTTTTGAATATAGGCATTTTGAAACGCATCATAAGGCTCCAGAGCGGCTTCCTTAAATGCTTCATAATCTCCGATGCGAAACGAAGTCGCATTGACCCCCCGAAATGCGGTGAGGCCAAAAGCGGCTTCGGCAGGCTGGACATACGTGAGCGGATTTAGAAAACGATCCCCCAGCCCGCCGATCGTATCCCGCAAGGTCGAAGCACCCAAAAAGGGCCACACAATATAAAACCCATCGCTGAATCCATAGACGGCCAAAGTTTGGCCCAGATCTTCATCTCCGGATTTCAAATCGGGAATATTTTGAGTGGCATCCAAAAAACCAAACAGTCCCGGGCCGGTGTTGATGACAAAACGGGTAAATTCGTCTGCGCCCAGGCGTCCTTTCCCTTGAAGCAGGCAGTTAACGATACGTATGGGTGCGGTCAGGTTTTTGAAAAAATTTTGAAATCCGATTCTTAGCGGTGCCGGTACGACGGCGCGGTATCCTTTGGCAACCGGTTTTAAGAGCCAGAAATAGAGTTTGTCGTTAAAATGGAACCAGAAACGGTTTAAGGGTGCCAGAGGATCGGCAATCTGAAGGGTTGGGTCCTCGTTTTCTTCGTCCATCAAGTCCAGCTCCTCTTCGTCTTCATCAAGAGAATCTTCCTGCAACTCTTCATCGCCGGCAACCGTTTGGGCCGAATTGGAAGAAAGGCTAGAAGCGGTATGGCTTTCGGCGGCCGTCGATTGAGAAGTGTTCAGGACGGCCGTTTTGCTTGCGCATCCAGAAAAAGAAAAAAACCCCAGAACTAAATAGACGAATAATATCGAAACATAATCCAAAGCCCAAAAATGCTTTTGGGCGGATTTAACCCTTGTCATCGGCCGCCCGTTTCTTTTTTTGGTTTTCAAGTTTTTCTTGCACCCGTTCGATCAGCTGAGTCGGTAATTCCTTTAAAAGTATTTTTCGAAATTGATTGCGGTAGTTTTTGACGAGACTTACGCCTTCGATTTTTACATCATAAATCTTCCAGTTGTCTTTACGCCTGTACATGCGATAATTTATCGGGGTTTCGACTCCCGCGCGAATTATTTTTGTTTTGACCAGGGCTTTGGATTCCGAAATCATCTTCTGGCCCAAAAAAACGATCTTTTCATTTTGATATTCGCCCTGGATCTTGCTGATGTACGTGTTACCCAGAAACTGAGAAAATACATCCGTGAAGGCCTCTTTTTCGGAGGGAACAAATTTTTTCCAATAGCGGCCCACTGTGAGTCGCGAGATGGCCTTAAAATCGAAAATAGTTCGGACAATTTTCCAAATATTGTCGTGTTGAACATCCCTTTTGGAAGGATCTTTATATTGCGGATCGTTGAGGATTTGAATAATTTGATCGACGGGTTCTTTGAGCGTGTCAAGAGGTTGCGTGCCAAAGGCCGAGGGAGCAATAACGGTGAGCAATAGCAAAACAGAGAGAAACAGTGGTTTTCTCTTTAACATTATTTCCTCCTGATATTCCGATTATGCAAAGTGTTACTCAACTTTTCCAAAAACGTATTTGCTGATCAAGGCTTCAATGTCGATGGAGGACTCGGTTTCAACAATCGAATCCCCGGGCTTAAGGATTTCATCGGAACCGCCCGGCGATAAATCGATGTACTTGTCACCGATCAAACCGGAGGTTTTGATTGAGGCAATTACATCATCGGTTAACTCGACCCCCTTGCGTATTCGTATTTTAGCGATCGCGACCTGCAAATCCGTGTCGAGTGCAATCGATTCCACTTTACCGATCTTAACCCCCGCCATTTCAACTTCAGCTCCCGCATTCAATCCACTTACGGATTCAAATCGTGCCTGAAGCGGATAGTAGTTATCACCGATCAACTCCATTTTACCGAGTTTAATCGCCAGATAACCTATACAAATAATCCCTGCCAGCACAAATAGGCCGACCATCGTTTCGACGGAACCTTTTTTCATAATGCCTCCTATAAAAGCGGTTCAAATCCGCCGGGTTTGCTTAATGAAAAGCAAGTGCCTGCCAACCAAGAGATCTAGCAGATTTGAAACTCACAAAATGGTTTCTGGGTCGACTCCGCATCACCGATAACCTTTTCCAGAGGGTGCTCCCCTGCTACCTCCACAAACCCGGCTTTAACGCTAAAGCAAAAATCAGGGTGGGGCGCTATCTCCAAAATTTCCGAACCCTTTATTTTACGGGTCAGTTTATCACAAGCCGATTGGGCTTGTTCGAAATTCGTGTTTGGGAGGAGTAGGATGATTTCATCAAGACCGTATCGGGAACAGATATCGATAAAGCGAATATGGTGTTTAATTTGAACGGCAAAGTTATTCAAAACACTCTGAGCTGCCAGCGGTCCCATTTTATCTTTGATTTCATTCAGGTTTTGAAAGCTGAAAATAACCAGCGCAAAGGCGATTTGGTGACGACGAAGCCTTTCCATTTCTTCTTTGAACTTGATTTCCAGTTGCGGTAAATTCGCCAGGCCGGTCAATTCATCCTGGCTGCTTTGGAGCCCGTGGATGAACTGCTGGACTCCCGGATCGGAGGAACTCTGGATTTCCCCTGGTGTCCCTTGCACAAGGATCTTCCCCTCATCGAGCATGGCAATGCGCTGGGAGATATAAAAAATATCCGGGATTTCGTGACTGACAATGATCGCGGTGAACCCAAATTGTTGCTGATAGTCGGAAATCATGCTGTGAACAGCGTTTTTTCGAATCGGATCGAGACCCGTTGTCGGCTCATCAAATAGAACGATCTCGGGATCGGTCACAAGTGCACGCGCCAGGGCCACCCGTTTTTTCATGCCGCCTGAAAGCTGGGATGGAAATTTGTGATCGATCTGATGAAGATCGAGCCGGTCCATTTTGTCCGTAACCCTTTGATGAATTTCGTTGGGCGACAACGATGTTCTTTCTTTTAAAGGGAGGGCAATATTTTCAGAAACAGTCATGGAATCAAAAAGTGCCGTGCCTTGAAACATGTAACTGAATCGACGCTTTAATTGCCGGCGGTCTCTTTTTTTCATTTCGGAAAGGGGCGTGTTTTGAAATAGAATTGTCCCGGAATCCGGCTCTATCAACCCGATAATGTGTTTTAAGAGAACGCTTTTTCCGACCCCGCTCTTCCCGATAACAGTTGTGACTTCACCTTGATAGATATTGAGATCGGCCCCTTTCAACACCTCCATATCGCCAAATCTTTTATGGACATTTTGCAGCTGAATAAGGGGATGTTTCATGGCATCTAAAGCAAAAAGGATGTTATAATATAGTCGGTTATAAGTATCAGGACACACGAAATAACAACAGCGGAAGTTGTCGACAGACTCACGCCTTTGGCTCCAAAACCTTCTTTACGCATGTGCGTAAAATAGCCTTGGAAGCAACAAATGGTGGCGACGACAATCGCAAAAAAAATCGATTTGATAAATCCGCCCGTAATGTCTTGCATTAAAACCGTTGACTCGACCCGATAAAAATAAATACCCGGACTGACGCCAAGGAGAATGGAACCCGTCAGATATCCCCCAAAGATACCGATAACATCAAAGATGGCGGTGAGAAGGGGAAAGCTGATCAGAGCGGCGGCGAGCCGGGGGCTTAACAAGAAACGGATAGGGTTGATATCCATCGTTTCGAGTGCATCAATCTGCTCTGAAATCCGCATGATGCCAATTTCGGCGGCCATGGCCGAGCCTGCTCTGCCGACGATCATGATGGCCGTTAGCACCGGTCCCAGCTCGCGAATCAGTGTAAGGGCTACGGCCGCACCCAAAATACCCTCGGAACCGAATTTTACGAGCGTGTAATAACCTTGGAGACCGAGGACCATTCCCGTAAAGGCTCCGGTAAGACAAATGACAAATACCGATTTCATGCCGATGAAATAAATCTGGTGAATCGTTTTCGAGATTTGAAAAGGGGTGCTGAAAATATGCGCAAGGCCTTGTGCGAAAAAGACAGCTATGCGCCCCATTTCCTGTACCAGAAAAATGGCCCAGCTACCCAGGTTTGCAATCGGGGATTTTGCGGAAATAAGGTCCATACGGTTATCCGTTTAGGCTTAATACACGCCAAAAAATATATTCAAACGGCAATGCGTGTCAAGAAAGAAACCGGCCTGGACTCAGCAATGGCACTTTGAACTATCCAATTCAGATTATGGAAGGACACCATTTAATCCATGGCGGCCAACACTTTATAGCCCTGATTTTCCAACGCCTCTTTGATCGTTTTTGTTTTGCAGGCCGACAACCGGAAATAATAGACTCTATTATTTGCTTTTTGGGCCGTCATTCCGACATTGACGATATCGCCGCCATTTTCATTGATGATCCGCATGGCCTTTTGCAGTTCACTCGGCTCGGTACCAATTTCAACATCGATACGTGAACTGGCAGTTAAGATGCCCATCATATCGATAAACGCTCTTAGAATATCTGATTCCGTAATGATCCCGACCAATTGCTTTCCTTTTACGACGGGCATCCCACCAATTTTATGTTTGTAAATCAGCTGGGCGGCAATTTCGACGTCATCATCCGGAGCAACCATGATGGGATCCCGGATCATGAAATCGGAAAGCGTCAGATCTCCCAGCATCGAAGGGATTATGCCCTGTTTCAGATCGGCGAGGGTCACAAAACCGCGGATGTATTTTTTGGGCGAAACCACCGGGAGGTGGCGGATGGAATTCAACTTCATGAGTTCGATCGCTTCGGTGATGGAGGCTTTCACGGCGATAGTGATGGGATTCGGGATCATCAGATCACTGATTTTCATGATAAAATCCTTTTATGAAGGTTCTGTAACGTTCAAGGGTTCAGAGGTTCAGGGTTCACCGAAAATCTGGGTTGTTGATTTGTGATTTCATCATTTGCTCACTAACCCCCAGGCAAAGCCAGCTTAAGAAAAATAACCCGACTCGGCTGAGTTCGTCGCAGGCTGAACGGTGAACGTTCAACCTATGAACGCCTACACATTAAGAAAACCGTGCGCTTAGGCGGCAGACGATCTGCCCCTTGCAGCCGGTTGATAAATACACAGTGGTTCTTCCGCAAGGTGATCTCCCGCGGCCTCATAGGCTCTGGCGCGACACCCGCCGCAAACCTTGCGATATTCACAGACGCCGCATTTCCCCTTCAAATTATCAAAATTGCGCAATGAAAGAAAGGTTGTGGAACGTTCCCATATATCGCCGAACGAGGTTAGGGTAACGTCACCACAGTTCAGGTTCAAAAACCCGCAGGGCTGGACAATACCCCGGTGAGAAATAAAGCAAAATCCGATTCCACCCAGACAGCCCCGTGTAACGGCATCTAAGCCGTGGGTCTGAAATGTAATCGAGATGCCTTCTTTTTTGGCCCTCTGTCTGAGAATGCGATAATAGTGGGGCGCGCAGGTCGCTTTCAATTGTAAGGGTGTTTGTTTGTATTGGTCATAAAACCAGTTTAATGTGTTCTCATATTCGTTGGCGTCGATTTCCTGATCGACAATGTATTTTCCGCGGCCGGTAGGAACTAAAAGAAAGATATGGTGGGCGACGGCCCCGAGTTTCACGGCCAATTCCTGAATCAAAGGGATCTGGTCAAGGTTGGACTTTGTGATCGTGGTATTGATTTGAAATTCAACGCCGGCGTTTTGGGCCATTTTGATACCCTGCAATGAACCTTCAAAGGCACCTTTGACACCCCGGAAACGATCATGTTTTTCCCGCGTTGCACCGTCTAAGCTGATACTGATTCTTTTTATTCCCGCATCGGCCATCTGTCGGGCCGAATGTTCGGTGATGAGCGTCCCGTTGGGAGCCATCACCATGCGCAGCCCCTTTTGGGTGCCGTAGCGGGCGACCTCAAATATATCAGGCCTTAATAACGGCTCCCCCCCGGTCAATATCACAATGGGTGATCCGGCCAGGGCAATTTGATCCACAAGCTGCAAGGCCGCGTCGGTCTCCAATTCTCCCAGATGGGGACCCAAGGTGGCTGCCGCCCGGCAGTGAACACAGGCAAGGTTGCAGTTGCGGGTGATTTCCCAGGCAACAAGCCGCATTGAGGCGCCGTGACCCCCGGCCGGTGGCTTTGAGGGGTTTTGATTTTGATGATGCTGCCCGTTAGCCATTCGGTAACCCTTTTTGAAGCACCTCGGCGGCTTGCATGGCAAAATAGGTGATGATCATATCCGCCCCGGCGCGTTTAATAGCCGTCAGTGTTTCAAGCATGACTTTTTCGCCATCGATCCAGCCCATTTGTTCAGCCGCCTTTATCATGGCGTACTCGCCGCTGACATTGTAGGCGGCAATGGGGAAATCAACCGTATCCCGAACCCGACGGATAATATCGAGGTAGGGCAGGGCCGGCTTGACCATAACAATATCGGCGCCTTCTTCAATGTCCAGCACGACTTCCCGAATGGCTTCCAAGGCGTTGGCCGGGTCCATCTGATAGGTTCGACGATCACCGAATTGGGGCGTCGAATGGGCTGCCTCGCGAAAAGGTCCATAGAAGGCGGAACAGAATTTGGCGGCATAGGACATAATCGGGATCTGGCTGAAGTTATTGTCATCGAGAGCTGTGCGGATTTCGGCTACGCGGCCGTCCATCATATCCGAAGGTGCAACCATGTCTGCGCCGGCGTTGGCGTGCGACAAAGCCGTTTGGGCAAGAAGATCCAGGGTGGTATCGTTGTCGATCATTTGATCGCGGACCACTCCGCAATGCCCATGATCGGTGTATTGGCAAAGACAAACATCGGTGATGACCATCAGATCGGGCAATTTGCTTTTTAATGCCTGGGTGCTGATTTGAACGATACCGTTTTCGTCATAGGCGCTGCTGGCACGGGAGTCCTTATGGTCCGGGACGCCAAAAAGAACAACCGCCGGGATGCCCAGCTGGTAAGCCCGTTGGGCGGCCTCTAACAGGTTTTCGATCGACAGGTGAGAATGGCCCGGCATCGAAGGGATCGGCTCATCGATACCTTTTCCGGAAACGGCAAAGAGCGGAAGAATCAGATCATCGACGGTTAGCCGCGTTTCACGGATCATGCGACGAAAGGCATCGGTTTTTCTTAAACGTCTGGGACGGTAATCGGGAAACGGCATTTAATTTTCCTCAGCAAAAAAAAGATTTTGAAACTGGCTCGTTTTCAGGCAATTTCCTCATCGGTTAAATAACAGGCCGGGTCAGGTGCCCACACATCATCCGATACCGCCTCGGCGCGCACTTTGAAATTCCCGGCGCAGACGTCAAGCCAGCGGCAGTCTGCGCACCGTCCCTTGACATGCTTTTTTTTCTCTTTCAGTTTTTGCATTAATGGGTCGGAGGTGTCGGTCCAGATTTCCGAAAAAGGCCTGTCTTTTACATTTCCAAAACTGTAATGACGCCAGAATTGATCCGGATGAACTTCCCCGTTCCAGCTAATGCACCCGATGCCGATACCCGAGTTGTTGCCTTTATTCATCTTAAGAAGTTCAAGTACCTCTTTGGCCCGGGGTGGATTTTCTTTCAGAAGTCGCAGAAACAGGAGCGGCCCGTCGGCGTGATTGTCAACCGTCAGGACCTCTTTGGGTTTTCCCTTATCATGCAACGCTTTGGTGAGATCAATGATCAGATTGACGGCTTGGCGGGTCTCGGCGTGGGACAAATCTTCTTGGATCAGTTTTGATCCGCGGCCGGAATAGACCAGGTGATAAAAACAGACCCGCGGGATATCCATTTCTTCGATGAGCTTAAATATTTTTGGGATTTCGACCACGTTGGCCTTGTTGATTGTAAAGCGCAGTCCGACTTTTATTCCGGCCTCTTTGCAGTTATTGATTCCGCGCAAGGCTTTTTGGAAGGCCCCCTCAACTCCCCGGAAGCGGTCATTAATTTCTTCCAGCCCATCCAGACTGATTCCCACATAAGACAGCCCGATACGTTTGAGGGTCTGAGCCATCGGGCGCGTAATCAGGGTGCCGTTGGTCGAAATCACGGCGCGCATCCCCTTTTTAACCGCATAAGCCGCAAGTTCCGGTAAATCAGGACGGGCAAGCGGCTCGCCGCCTGAAAACAGAAGGACAGGCACGCCAAAGCGGGCCAGATCCTCGATGAGGCGCATCCCTGCATCCGTGCTTAGCTCATCATCGGTTGGCTTGTTCCTGGCATGGGCATAACAGTGAACACACTTCAGATTGCACCGGCGGGTAATATTCCAGACAACGACCGGCCGCTTGTCATGCGAAAACTGAAGCAGATGTGACGGCAGCCGGGAGGATGACCGTCCGTAACGAAGCGCATCGGAAGGCTCTACCGTTCCACAATAAAGTTTTGATATTCCGATCATTTTTATCGACTACCCACCACTGGGCGGCTTTCTTAAAATTGATGATTTTCGATTGTTGATCCTTGGATTGTTGATTTTCGATTGTTGATTGATGATTGGGTAGTTCAATCGTCAATCGCCAATCATCAATTGCCAATAGTCAGTTGACTTCCACCAATCGACAATCATCAATCGTCAATAATCAATCCATTTCCGGCTTGCCTGGGTTAAGTTTGGTGCTCCAGGCTTTTTGGGGCCGCATTTATGAATTCTTCACGAATCAGTTCGCTGATAAATGCTTCGGGATTTAACAGCGCTTCACGGGTGATAAAAAAGCGATTTTTGCCGGTTTTCTCACGGGCAAGCTTTAGACCGTCTTCAAAATCCTGTTTAAGCTTATGATAAAACTCTTCCAGATTGGAAGCGGCATTGACAAACGTTTGAATGATATGATCGACGGCATCATCCTCTAAAACAATGTTAATATCATGGCTTTTGAAGAAATATAATTCGATTCTCTTTATTTTGTCATAGGATGATTTGACCTTTTTAAATACCTGGTCGATATCCATAATGTTCCTGCAGTAGTATGCCGCGACCGTATTGATGCGTGACGAGGTCAGAGTTAGATTATATTTTTTAGCGAAATTGTGCTTGTTGGCGTTAAGATAATTTTTGATATACTCTTTTTCGATGCGGGCGGTCGCCCCAAAGACTTCATTTAACTGATCTTCCGATGTCTCAATAAGGGTTTGCAGGGATTGCTCAGGGTTTTCAATCACCTCAGCCGTGACCGGCAGTTTTACCATATTGGTTGAAGGTAATTTCTTTTCAAACACGAGGAGCGCTTTTTCAATCGCGCTGACCAGTCCTCTGGCACCTGTGTTCTCGCTAAAAGCCTGGGCCGCCAAAATGCGAAGCGCTTTGTCTTCAAATTTGGCATCGATGCCATAGGCGGCAAAGTCTAATTTTTTCCCCAGAATCACGGGATTGTTCGGGTTTTGCAGGATCTTAAACAGATCTTCTTCTGCCAATCGCTCAAAGACTGCCCGAACGGGCAGACGACCCACAAATTCCGATTCAAATCCGAATTCGATCAAGTCCTCGGATTTGATGTGCTGCAAGGCTTCTTTCTGTTCCTGGTCATTTGGAAGGGAGGCCCCAAACCCGATCTTTTGTTTGCGAATGCGCCGGTTGACAATCGGGACCAGTTCACTAAAAGCCCCGCTCATAATAAAAAGAATATTTTTGGTGTTGACGGTCCGTCTTTCACGCTTGCCGGTTTTGCGAAACTGTTCAATTTCCTGAAACATTGAAATCGGATCATGCGGTACTTTTAAATCGATCTCGGTTTCCTCGAGGGGTTTGAGCAATGCCCGTTGAACCCCGGAGCGTGAAACATCGGCCCCGATCAAATTCCGGCTTGCAGCGATTTTGTCGATTTCATCGATATAGATAATTCCATACTGCGCCAGTTCGATGCTGTCGTCCGCCTCTCGTACCAGATCACGGACTAAATCTTCAACATCTCCTCCCACATATCCGGTTTCACTAAACTTGGTGGCATCTCCCTTGACAAACGGCACACCGATTTTTTGAGCGATCAGCTTAACCATGTATGTTTTACCGACGCCCGTGGGGCCGATCATCAGAATGTTGTTTTTGATGCTTCCGACCATATCATAGACTTCAGCGGGTGAAGATTCGGCGCGTTTGATGCGATTGAAATGGGTGCAGATTTTGGTAGCCAAAATTGCCTTGGCCATATCCTGTTTGACAATATACTGATCAATATACGCGACCAATTCTTCCGGCTTTAAGTCAAAATTAATCCGCTTTTCAGATTTGGAATTATCTTCTTTTTGGCCGAAGGCATCTTCCTGAGGAAAAACAACCGGTGTGGCAACCTTGACGGTTGCACCGAATTTTTTAGCCAGAAAATCACTGATTTCTTTTTCAAGCTCTTTAGGGTTGGGTATTTTTTCATCGAATATATTCATAATCGTAAATTATAATCACATCTTCTGCGAAAAGCAAGCCGAGGGGCGCTAACAACACGGTAGCGTCAATGTCAACTCTGACTATTTCAAATAGAAACGATCTGCCTTCACGGATACAGTAATAAAATCCCAAATCACAATACTCAAATTACAAACAATATCAAAATTACAAATTTCAATGACCGAACATTTCAGTCTCTTATTGGATATCTCGCCTTCATTCGATCAGTTTTGAATTTTGAATTTCGGTGATTGGTATTTGTTTGAGATTTGTATTTTGGTGCTTGGAATTTTCCTGATTTTAATAAAAAAACGGCCTCGGAATCGTGAAGCGGGCCAATTTGAGGGCAAAAAGAGGAATATCGGAAATGGGGCGATTCTACTTTTGGAACACGGAATCGACGACAGAAATGAGTTCTTCAAATTCAACGGGCTTGGCTATAAAACGCCTTCCTCCCACAACGCCTCCCTGGGACTTAATGTCGTCTTTGGTAACGGCGCCGGTGAGAAAAATAACCGGGATACTGCTGGTGGCCGGATCATTCATCAGGTGTTCCATCACATCGTTGCCGCTCATTCCGGGCATTAACAGATCAAGCAGTATCAAATCCGGTTTTTCGCTTTTGGCCAGATTAATCGCTTCTTTGCCATCGGCGGCGTCGAGGACTTCATATTTTGTGGTTCTTTTAAGATGGAATTTAACAATCTTCCGTATGGTTTCTTCATCATCGACAACAAGAATCGTCTTTGTAGAATCCATTCAACATCTCCTTTTAAGCCTTCAATTCCCCGGCTCCGGCTGTTACAATCGCGCATCGGTGAAAATCTTGTCGATATCCAGTTTGTTGACCGTATCGGTAAAAATATCTTCTAAAACTTTTTCGGCATCCCTTTTACCCATTAGCTTGAGCCTTTCGGCCCGGCCGTTTATACTTTGGGTCGCAAGGACTTTGGAACCCCGGATTAAATGAATCTCATATACAATGGCCGCAATCCAATTGCGTCCCTTTAAGTCGATCAAAAACTCCTTTAAAACAATTTCAAAAACCGGATCGGTATCAGGCTTCCGGCTTGCGACCGTGACGCCCAAATCCGACAATCGCTGGGTAAACGCCGTCTCAAAAAGAGATGGCAGTTCATGCGTTCCTAAAAAAACGCTCTTCTTTTTGCCCTGGAGCAGCGATAAAGAAAAAACCCCGGTAAAAAACTTGAATTCCTCGGCGGCCTTGTCGCCAAAAAGCGTCTGATCTGCCCTTTCATCTTTAAAGACAATCGAAACCGTCTTATTTTCCAATCCTTCCGATTTAGCGGGAAGGCGATAATTCAAATATAGATATGATCCTGAGGAACAGGCAAAGATGACCATCATCGAACAAAGGATGATAAATCCGGATCGTCGAAAAAACTGATTTTTTTTCATACATAACTCCTTTAACCACCGGTTGCTTTAAGGACCTGAGGCGGACTGTATCTTTTCAAATATCCGGGAATGACTACGGAAGTCAAGGGAAAGTCATAATCGGGGAGGGTTTGGGCTTGAATAATTTAAAGGTTGTGATATAAAAACTACCAGATGGTAAATGGGTTACCAATCTGGGGGAGCCGTAAAGTTTTAAAGTCGATGCTTCACATCTTTAATTCTAATCAGAAAAGGAGGTAGAGCAATGAAAAAGCTACATTTGTGTATGGCTGTTTGTGTAATGGTCGTTTTTGCCATGTCCGGCATGGCTATGGCCGGAACGCTCGAGGACGTGCGCGCCAAAGGATTTATTCAGGCGGGCGCTAACGGTGATCTGTTCGGCTTTGGAAAACCGGATGAAAAAGGGGTCTGGAAAGGACTCGACGTTGATACGGCCCGGGCGATTGCAGCAGCCGTGTTCGGAGATGCCGACAAGGTTAAATATACGCCGCTGACATCGAAAACGCGTTTCACCGCACTGCAATCGGGAGAAATTGATGTGCTCACCCGAAATTGTACCCAGACCCTGGGACGGGACACTGCCCTGGGTCTCGATTTTGTTCAGGTCAATTATTATGACGGTCAGGGCTTTCTGGTTCCGAAGAAACTGGGTGTAAAAAGCGCTAAAGAACTGGACGGGGCGACCGTATGTGTTCTTCCGGGTACGACCACCGAGCTCAATGTAGCGGACTTTTTCCGTGCCAACGGTATGAAAATGAAACCCGTTGTTATCGAAAGCACCGCCGAACTGGCCAAAGCCTTCTTTGCCGGCAGATGTGACTGCCTCACGTCAGACGCATCCCAGTTGGCCGGTACACGTGCCGTTGCTCCAAATCCCAAGGACTACATCATTCTTCCGGATATCATTTCCAAAGAACCCCTGGCACCTGTCGTGCGACATGGCGACAACCAGTGGAAAGATATCGTAAACTACTCCGTACTGGCCTTGATAAACGCCGAAGAGATGGGTATCACATCAAAGAATGTGGATGAAATGCTGAAAAGCAAAGACCCGAAAATCAAACGTTTCCTCGGTGTAACGGCCGGAAATGGCAAAGCCCTGGGGCTTGATGAAAAGTGGGTCTATAATATCATCAAACAGGTTGGCAACTACGGCGAAATTTTCGAACGCAATGTAGGGGTCAATACACCGCTCGGAATCGAACGCGGGCTTAACGCACTTTGGACAAACGGTGGTCTGTTGTACTCTGCCCCGTTTAAGTAAAACCGTAAGCGTTCACGGGTTCAAAGGTTCAGGCCTGCCATCGCTCTTACTCAGGCGGGCTGGGGTTCAAGGTTGCATTCTTGTTTCCGGACTCCATGTCCCTAACCCTGAACGCTGAACCCTGGTGAACGGTTACAAACAAACATGGCTGTTAGGCACGGCTTTGAACAGTCTGCCTAATGGCCTGTTTATTTGCAGTCCGAACAACACCCAATGCGAAAAACCCCTAATGAGACTGAAGGATTAAAGGTCCGGGCAGCAGTTCCCTTCTGGAATGATCCGGGCAAACGCTCTATTTTGTACCAGATCGGGGTGGCCCTGATGGTGGCCCTGCTGGGGTATTACCTGATTTCAAACACGCTTGCGAATTTAGAACGGCAGGCCATCGCAACCGGTTTCGGGTTCCTTGAGAAAGAATCGGCCTTTGAAATCGGAGAATCGCTGGTCTCATATTCGGCGGCAGAAAGCTATGGCAGGGCGCTTGTAGTCGGCGCGCTGAATACAATGCTTGTCGCGATAGTCGGGATCACGCTTACGGTCACGCTCGGCACTCTGGTCGGGATCGCCAGGCTTTCTTCCAACTGGCTCATATCGAAGATGGCGGGGGGGTATATAGAGGTTTTTCAGGATATACCCATTCTGCTGCAGCTTTTTTTCTGGTATGCTTTATTCTATAATGTCCTTCCGGTTCCCAAGCAGGCCCTGCATCCTTTTGCAGGCGTTTTTTTAAGTAATCGGGGGCTTGTATTCGCCGTACCGGAATCTCATGCGTCCCATAAATACATGGCGTTGGCCTTCGTTGTCGGATGCATTGCGGTCTATTTCCTGCGCCGATGGGCAAAAAAAAGACAGGCCAAAACCGGCCAGCCCTTCGCCGTCTTGCGGGTATCTTTAGGGATCCTGATAGGCCTTCCGCTGCTGACATGGGTAATCGGCGGGGCACCGACGGCAATGGATATTCCGGCGCTGAAAGGATTCAATTTCAAAGGCGGAATTAACGTCAGTCCTGAATTTACTGCCCTTTTGCTCGGGCTCGTACTGTATACGGCCGCGTTTGTGGCCGAAGTGGTGCGTGCCGGGATTCAGTCGGTCAGCAAGGGGCAGACCGAGGCGGCCATGTCGATGGGCCTCAAGCCGAGTCTGGTACTCAATCTGGTGATACTTCCGCAGGCCCTGCGCGTCATCATTCCGCCTTTGACAAGCCAGATGCTGAACCTGACCAAAAACAGTTCTCTGGCGGTAGCCATCGGATACCCGGATTTTGTTTCCGTGGCCGGTACGACCATCAATCAGACCGGTCAGGCCATCGAGGGCGTCGCCCTGATGATGATCGTTTATCTGACCCTGAGCCTGCTTACATCGGCTTTCATGAACTGGTATAATAAGAGGATCAAACTTGTGGAGAGATAAATAGGTTTTTATTGTCTGGAAATATTGATAAACCATGGATACAGCGGCAACAGAATCAGGATCAAAAAAGATAAAACCACCTGTCGTGGAGGTGGGCATGCTTGGTTGGGCCAAAACCAATCTTTTCAACGGTTGGTTCAATTCCCTGCTCACCCTCGTTATGCTCTTTATCCTGTGGAAAACCATCCCGCCCTTTATAAAATGGGCTTTTATCGACAGCAACTGGATTTCCACCAGTGAGGAGTGTCGCGATGCGGCAGGCGCATGCTGGTCGATCATACCGGCCAACTACCGTTTTATCATATTTGGTTTTTTCCCCCATGATCAGCAATGGCGTCCGCTGATTGCCATGATAATGCTGGTCGGCCTCCTTTTTTTCAGCCAGGATCGAAAGCGCTGGAAAAAATCTTTAGCATATGCCTGGATAACGGGTCTGATTATCATGGGGCTGCTCATGAAAGGCGGTCTTTTGGGGCTTAAGCCGGTTGAAAGTGCCCTATGGGGAGGGCTTACGCTCACACTGCTGCTTTCCATATTCGGTTTGACGGCAGCCTATCCCTTGGGCGTGATTCTGGCGCTTGGCCGCCAGTCGAAAATGCCGATTGTCCAATCGCTATGCATTGTCTACATAGAGCTCATTCGAGGAGTGCCGCTTATTACGCTACTGTTCATGTCCTCGGTTGTATTTCCGCTTTTTTTGCCGGAAGGTGTCACCGTCGACAAAATCCTACGGGCCCAGGTTGCCATTATTCTGTTTACGGCGGCATATATTGCCGAGGTGGTGCGGGGCGGATTGCAGGGGATGTCACAAGGCCAGTATGAAGCGGCCAAATCCCTCGGTCTCAATTATTACCAGACCATGCGGCTCGTGATTCTGCCGCAGGCACTCAAAATAGTGATCCCCCCGACGGTGAGTATTCTTATTTCAGCTTTTAAGGACACATCCCTTGTCGTGATAATCGCGTTGTACGATCTGCTCAAAACAACCCAAACCGTCCTTTCTGATCCTAAATGGATGGCGTATTCCACGGAAGTCTACATATTTATTGCAGCAATCTATTTTGGATGCTGTTTTTTTATGTCCAACTACAGCCGGCGTCTTGAGAAGGAATTGGATACCGGGTTATAAACCCTAAGTTCAGGGTTTATCGGTTAGAGGGTTAAATAAAATAAAAATTGAGAGCGTGATCCATGAGTCAGAACAATGCAGGTAAAGAGCAGAAGCTAAAGGATGATACCGCCATCATCGAAATTGTCAACATGCACAAATGGTATGGGGACTTCCATGTGTTACAGGACATAAACCTGACTGTTGCCCGGGGGGAACGGATCGTTATCTGCGGCCCGTCGGGTTCCGGCAAATCAACCCTGATTCGTTGCATAAACCGTCTGGAGGAACATCAGCGGGGCCGGATTATCGTCGACGGTATCGAGTTGACGAACGATATCAAAAATGTCGAAAAAATCAGGGCCGAAGTCGGCATGGTTTTTCAACATTTCAATCTGTTTCCCCATCTGACGATCATCGAAAATTTGACCCTGGGGCCGATTTGGGTGCGCAAGATTCCGAAAAAAGAAGCCGAAGAGACGGCCATGTATTATCTGGAAAAGGTCCAAATCCCGGAACAGGCCCAAAAATTTCCGGGACAGCTCTCCGGAGGTCAGCAGCAGCGCGTTGCGATCGCCCGCAGCCTCTGCATGAAACCGAATCTGATGCTTTTTGATGAACCCACCTCGGCCTTGGATCCGGAGATGATCAAAGAGGTCCTCGACGTCATGATCGATCTGGCCCGGGAGGGGATGACCATGATTGTGGTGTCCCATGAAATGGGATTTGCCAAAAGTGTCGCTCATCGAGTGTTGTTTATGGATTTCGGGCAGATTGTCGAAGGCAACACCCCGACCGAGTTCTTTGAAAACCCACAGCATGATCGCACCAAACTCTTTTTGAGCCAAATTCTCTAGCGCATAGAGCAAAGCGTTTATATATGCTCAAACAGGGAAATTTGTTTTTTGCCCCTAACCCTGAACGTTGAACCCTGAACCTATGAACGGCTACAAAGCGCTTATTTTAAAAGCATGAAACCGATTATCGCCATCGTCGGCCGGCCTAACACCGGCAAATCGACTCTATTCAACCGGATCACCCGCACTAAAAATGCCTTAGTGGAAGATTTCCCGGGGGTTACAAGAGACCGCATATACGGAGATGCCACCTGGGACGACATCGAATTCAGCCTGGTGGATACCGGTGGGTTTGTGGACGGGGATGTGGACGGCTTTGCGCATCAGATTCGCTTCCAGGTTCACCAGGCCATGGAAGACGCGGATGTGATTGTTCTGCTCCTGGACGGAAAGGATGGAGTCTCTCCTTTTGACAGAGATCTCATTCAAATCCTGCGCCGGGAGACCAAACCGGTGTTTTATGCCGTCAATAAAATCGACGGCCTGGAAAAAGAACCTAAGATCTTTGATTTTTATGATTTGGGGATTGAGGAGTTTTATCCCATTTCGGCCGAGCACGGATACGGGATACCTGATTTGCTCGATGCCCTGGTGCAAACATTTCCCTCCCATCGTTCAGAATCGACAGATGCAATCCGCTTGGCCATCGTCGGTCGTCCGAATGTGGGCAAATCATCACTGGTGAACCGCCTCCTGGGCCAGGAGCGGGTGCTGGTGAGTGATATTCCCGGGACAACCCGTGATTCCATTGATACGGTTTGCCGTATAGACGGCCGAACATACAATCTGATCGATACCGCCGGTATCCGCCGCAAAGGACGGGTATCGCAGAAGCTGGAAAAATTTTCGATTATCAAGGCCTTGAGGAGCCTGGAACGATGTGACGTGGCCCTTATACTCATAGATGCCGCGGCTGGAATCACGGAACAGGATGTCAGAATAGCCGGTTATGCTTATGAGCGGGGGTGCGGCATTATCCTCCTGCTGAATAAATGGGATTTGGTTGAGAAGGATACCCGAACGGCGTCCAAATATATTGAGCAGTTAAGATATGAGGCCAAATTTTTAAGCTTTGCTCCGGCAATGACGATATCGGCCCTGACCGGATTGAGGGCGCAGAAGATTTTCAGCCTTGTGGAAGAGGTGTACGGCCAATACACCATGCGGCTCGGAACGGGGCAAATCAATAAAATCATCGAGCGGGCGGCATTTCGAACCCAACCTTCTCTTTATCGCGGAAGGCGGATTAAATTATTCTATACCACCCAGGTCTCGGAAAAGCCGCCCACCTTTGTCTGTTTTGCAAACTATCCCCGGGAGATTCATTTTTCTTACCAGCGATATCTGATGAATCAGCTTCGCCTTGAAGCCGGACTCGACAAAACGCCCATCCGTCTGATTTTCAGAAAGCGCAAAAGACGTACCCTAAAGTGACCCATGGATCTTTTTGAACATTACGCCCTTAAGGATACGCAAGGCGCAGCCCCGCTGGCCGAACGCATGCGGCCCAAAAGCCTGGATGAGTTTATCGGGCAAACGCATGTTGTGGGCGATGGCATGATTTTAAGAAACGCAATCGAAAGAGACCGGATCTTCTCCATGATTTTTTGGGGTCCTCCGGGGTGTGGCAAAACGACCCTGGCCGGTGTTGTCGCCGCCGAAACCGCATCCTATTTTATCCATTTTTCAGCCGTCTTATCCGGTATTAAAGAAATCCGCGCGGTGATCGAAGAGGCCAAAAAACAAAAGAACTTTTACCGACGTAAGACCATCCTTTTTGTGGACGAAATCCATCGATTTAACAAGGCCCAGCAGGATGCTTTTTTACACCATGTAGAAAGCGGACTGATTACACTGATCGGTGCGACGACTGAAAACCCGTCTTTTGAAGTGATTGCACCGCTTCTATCCCGATGCCGGGTCATCACGCTTGAAAGACTGTCTGCCGACGAACTCACCCTTATCGTAAAGAACACCCTCCAAAATCCGTCAAGTGGTTTTGGGCGTTTAAAGCTCGATATGGATCCGGAAGTCATCGCGCATCTGGTTCGAATCGCAGATGGAGATTCACGCGTGGTCCTCAATGCGCTGGAGGCGGCGGCTGCCCTTTTCGCCAAAGAACAGGGGCAGCGATCCGAAACAAAACCTCAAAAATTAACCTTGGATGATATCGAACAAAGCCTTCAGGTGAAGGCCTTGCACTATGATAAATCCGGTGAAGAGCACTATAATCTCATATCCGCATTTCACAAAAGCCTGCGCGGGAGTGATCCGGATGCGGCGCTTTACTGGCTTGGGCGGATGCTGATGGCTGGCGAGGATCCATTATATATCGTTCGCCGCATGGTGAGATTTGCATCCGAAGATGTGGGTAATGCCGATCCACAGGCCTTAACGGTAGCCATGAATGCAAGGGAAGCCTTCCGCTTCCTCGGGAAACCGGAGGGAGAGCTGGCCCTGGCACAGGCGGCTGCTTATCTGGCAACGGCGCCAAAGAGCAATCGCATCTATGCGGCTTTTGGAAACGTGACCCAAACCATAAAAACATCCGGATCCCTGCCCGTGCCGCTCCATATCCGCAATGCTCCCACGCCCCTGATGGAAGGGCTCGGATACGGAAAAGACTACCAATATGCGCATGACCATAAAAACGGCTATGCTGCTCAAGAATATTTGCCTTCCGAATTGAAGGGCCGGCGCTACTATTTCCCCACCGAACGGGGTTATGAAAAGATCATCAAACAGCGGCTTGAGAAATGGCTTGGCATGAAAAAAGATAAATCCTCCAAGTCTTTATAGATCATTTTAACCTTGACGAAAAGACGATACTGGCCTATGTATGATATATACGTAGACCATATCTAATGAATATGGGCTATTTATGAACCGTTCGAGGTGAGAAATGCCAAAACAAGCCACGCGCACTTACTCCCGCATCACCTGCCATGCTGCGTCTCTGCTCGGCAAGCAAATCAGGATTGCTCGTAAGGAGCGCAAGATGACGGCACGCGAGCTGGCTGAGCGTGCCGGCATTTCTCGCGGCCTGCTTCAGCGCATCGAGAAAGGCGATCTCAAGTGTCAGATCGGGGCCGTGTTCGAAGTGGCAGCTCTTATCGGCATCAAGCTCTTTGACGCCGATGAGTTATCTCTGGCCGCGAGGATCAGGCAAGCCGACGACAAAATCGCCCTGCTCCCGAAACATATCCACCCCGGCAAGAAGGCTGTAGACGATGACTTCTAATAAAAGCAGATACAGCGAAGCCTTCGTTTGGATTTGGTTGCCGGGAGCAACCGAGCCGGTTGTAGCCGGAAAGCTGTCCGTAGATGGAGGCAATCTGGTCTTCAACTACGGCAAGAGTTACCTGGAGCGCAAAAGCGCGATTTCCATCTATGACGCCGAACTACCCCTGAAAGCAGGTGCGTTGCCTTTACCGCCAGGCCTCGGCATGCCGGGCTGTATCCGCGATGCCGCGCCGGATGCGTGGGGCCGCCGCGTGCTTATCAATAAGAAGCTCGGTCTGAAAGGCGTTGACGCAGACAGTGCCCAACTGGATGAGCTTACCTACCTGCTGGAATCAGGCTCGGACCGGATCGGTGCGCTCGATTTTCAACTATCGGCAACCGAGTACGTTAAGCGTTCTTCTGTGAATGTCACGCTGGACGAACTGCTGCAATCCGCAGAGCGGGTAGAAAAAGGTATCCCCCTGACAGCGGAACTGGATCAGGCGCTGCAGCATGGCAGTTCTATTGGCGGTGCGCGTCCGAAAGCGCTGATCGAGGACGGCGACGCCAAGTATATCGCCAAGTTTTCATCTTCTACAGACTTATATAACGTTGTAAAAGCCGAATTCATTTCTATGCGCCTCGCCAGTCTTGCGGGACTCGACGTTGCGCCGGTTTGGCTGAAAAAATCTTCCAATAAGGATGTTCTGCTCATCGAGCGTTTCGACCGCATCCACACATTACAGGGCTGGCAGCGCAAAGGCATGGTTTCCGCGCTCACGCTTTTGGGTCTGGATGAAATGATGGCCCGCTCTGCCGGCTATCAGGATCTCGCCGAAATTATCCGCCATAAATTCACGGATGTGTCCGCAACGCTGAAGGAACTGTTTTCCCGTCTGGTCTTCAACATCCTGTCCGGCAATACGGACGATCACGCGCGCAACCATGCCGCCTTTTGGGATGGACAGATGCTGAAGCTGACCCCTGCCTATGATATTTGCCCCCAAGCGCGGTCCGGCAGGGAGGCCTCACAGGCGATGCTGATTTCAGGCGACAATCGCATGAGCCGGATATCCGCATGTCTGGAAGCCGCTCATCATTTCTTGCTCTCAGAGAAAGAGTCAGTGGTGATCGTTGAACATCAGATTTCTGCAATCAAAGGAAACTGGAGCGCTGTGTGTGAGGAAGCCGATCTTACAGTGACCGACCGCGCCTTGCTGTGGGGTCGTCAGTTTCTGAACCCTTTTGCTTTCGATGATCTGGAGGGTGGATTTGGCGAAGAAATTTGAGGTTCCGCCCGCCTTTTTTCAGCCTTTGCCGGATGACGTAATCGCCTTCTTAACCACCTCATAAAATCATTGTCGATCATTGGAGTTTGATATTTGGAATTTCAACAAACAAATGGTATTCCAACAAAGCAAATCACCTCTGGGGTTAATCAAAGAATAGCGTGCCCTCCATCGTAGTTGACCGAATCATAAAGAAGTGATATCAATATGTTCCTTCCCTTCCAACCACAAGGAGGTCGCCAGATGAAGTCTGTGTTCAGTAAATTGATAATAGCAGGCTTGCTTCTCTTTATCTTATTCGTTTCACCTGCATCTGCATCGGATCAATCACGCGGTTTTAAGATCGGAAAGATTAAAGATCTAAACCATCAGAGTGGTAAATTGGGGACATTCAAGGCGCTGGTGATCGGTATTAACGATTACAAAGACCCGGAAATCACGGACTTAAAAACAGCGGTCAATGATGCCAAGGAGATGGGCAACTTACTTCAAACCAAGTACGGATTTTCAATTGATCTGTTGCTTGACCATCAGGCCACAAAGGCAGCGATTGTAAAAAAATTGCGCAAATTAGCGACCTCCGCCAATCCTAATGAAAGCATATTAATTTACTATGCCGGTCATGGAGATCTGGACCGGGTGCTCAATGATGGCTGGTGGATTCCGTGGGATGCAAAAGGGGGTGAACCAACAACGTATCTGGATAACACCCTCGTTCAAAAAGTTTTAAATGCTATAAAGGCCCGGCATGTATTGCTGGTATCTGACTCCTGCTATTCCGGCACCTTGTTCGGCCAATCCCGGGCTTTGCCTCAGGTGATTGATGACAGGTACTATCTGAGTCTCTATAATGAAAAGAGCCGATGGGGGATGACATCGGGCAATAAGACCCCAGTTTCTGACGCCGGTTCAGAAGGCCACAGCGTATTCGCGTACCAACTGCTGAAAGCCCTTAGAAAAAACGAAAAACCCTATGTTACCACCCAGGAGGTCTTTACCCAGATTGCCTCCATCATTGCCAACAATTCAGACCAAACGCCGTTGTGTCAGCCGATCCGAAATGCTGGTGATCAAGGAGGGGGATTTGTATTTGTGGCAGCTTT
>CAZNFS010000026.1:0-27074 GCA_964572695.1 uncultured Desulfobacteraceae bacterium | reverse complement strand
GGTGGGCTTCCAAAACCAAGGCCCTGTTGCCCATCTCACGAACCCAGTTTTCAGACAGTGTCGCCGCCTCCAGAAAGCCCCTTGCCCGCTCAATGCGGGTTAGCCCGGCAGTAAGGCGGTTGGTGATTGTAAATTTGGGTTCAAATCCTTTACCGTTCATATCCTTATCATCTCGTTTAAATTGGTGCCCCGGCGTCACATGGAAACTTCCTCAGACTTCAAAAGGGCATAACTCCTATGTTATTATTCTCTTATCGCAGATACTGATTAGGTCGTGATATCTAAGTGATATCTCCACCTATGTGCAGAAAATTGGAAGGTTCTGCTGATCAATATGAAAGAGCTATTCAACAGAATCAACAACGTCCCGCCAGTCACGGTGTATCTGCACCGAATCGTCTAACATCTTTTTGAATGCATCCCATGACAATCAGGTCAATTTGATTGCCCAGCCTGTCAAACATTTCATCGTCACTTTTTATCCAGCGGGTCACATCCTTATCGTCCCGAGGGTTCGGTATGATTTTTTTCTCCGCACCGATAGCCATGAGGGCAGGTTCGATTCTTTGATAAACGTCCTCCGCCCATGGGCCAAAGTGGTAAAACCGCCATGGAATGCCGGTGTAGAGCTGTCCATCGTGTTTTTCAGCGTATACAAGGTCCGCCAAATAAACGTACTTGATCAAGTGGATCATCCCCAGTTCACGATCCCACCGTGTGCCTTGCCCGGCCACTACAAGGGCATACTGCAACAGCAAGTCGATTTTCTCTGAATCAATTTTATGCAATTTAAGGTTCCTTATTCATTGTTGCAGGACAAAAGGTAAATAATGAAATCGAACCTGTCAAACACAGATTTCAGCACCACGATAACACTGTTGGCTGCGGATAACAGTATAAATATATCGTATCGGGACATAAAAAAACAGGTTTAAGGTTTCCTTGGCCAAGATTATTAGAAATGGAGAGGCAGGCGAATTCGATTTGGGTCGATCAAATCCATATATTCCACATGGCGGAAAAACGCTTATTCATACCTGTTCCTCACGTTCTCCATCCGCACTAACGTGCCCTTGAACCATGTCACGCCGGAAGGCTTTTTGTAATGACAAGGGCGCAGAGAGAGTGAAGAGTTTTATTGTATATTGACGACAAATTCCCCGCTACGGGCCAGGCAAACATCATTCTTGACAATAAAACACTCAATCCAGTGCATACCTGTATATCTTGTTGCTTCCTTTTGAGTGAGCCCACCAGACCCGGCAGTTTTGGAAGGAAATATCTCCCCGCGCAATTGATCGGTTTGCCTCGCTTGTTTTCCAGTATTGACAACCTGCCAGTAGACATTGAATGACTTCGGCACATCTGTTTTAGCGGAAAAGAGAAGGTCACGGTTCTTGGGTAAAGGGCGGCTGTCACTTTTGAAAGAGTGCCATCCGTTTCTGTTTTTATAACGTCCGGATACGGATACAGAATATTGGCGCTGGACTGGCCACCGTGGCGCTTGCCGGTGAGGGACGCTGAATCGACTAGGCAACCGGGTTTTTCCGACTACCAAAGCAGAGGTTTTGCCTGTACCTGAGCTTGGAAAGCTCTTCATGGCTTCGTTTATGATTTTTTCGCCGAAACTCGATTTCAGTGAATCTCCAACAGCCCGGGCACCTCTGAGTTGCAGTGCGGCGCTCAGATCGTAATAGACCTGCTGAAGCCACCTTCTGAAATTTTGCTCCTTTTGTGGATGCCGCTGCCATTTGTCGGCAAAATTTTCGAGCTGGTTCACCGGATTAGGCACCCAGGAAACACCGTATTGATTTTGTATATGATCAGGCATGCTGTTGACAATGTTAACCAAAGCATCCAAAAGATTCGTCTCGTTATTGTACGCGTGGGCCGCAAGTGTTGTAATGATGATTGAGATCGGTTTATGGTCCTGAACCTCGGCGAACATGATGTCTCGATGCCGTTTTAGAATCTGGATGGCTCTCTGGAGCGGCGTTTTAACACTGTACTCCGGGACGTCTTCGATTCTGGCAAGGAATGATTCGGCAAGAGCCATCCGCAGAGTCTCGAACTGGGTTTTCATTTGCAATTTGAACCATTCAGCATATCCCCTGGGGTTACTGCGCGGCCATTCGTTGTTCAAATGGCCATAATTGGGCAGCGTTTTGTCCGTTATGGCGATAGCTTGATCGTCCCAATCACCTGAATGCCCACTGGCTTCGAGCAGTTGTTTAAAGGAACTTCCATCCGGAATAGCGGGCAGAATGTCCATATGGAACTGAACTCCATCTGCATAGTTCAGTGTCCAACAGCGCCGACCTTCTTCAGGAAGAGATTTCATATTATTGGCACGGGCATAGCCCTTGATTTCGTAGCCGACAAGCTCCTTTAACTGCTTCTGACTGACCCGGTCTTTACCAAGACCCAACTCGCAGACGAGATCAATATCATATTCTTCTGTGTCGGAAATGGGTTTGATAACGGTGCCGAGACAAAAAGAACCCTGCGGATATATTTCCGGATCAAATGAGGCGACTATGGATTCACCACGCCCCAGCCACTTACTGACAGCTTGGTATCTTTCTTCTGCTTTCCTATAATGGCTTTCGGAAATATCCAGTGACTCAGCAAGATGTCGGAGGAATTTGCTAAATTGGGTTTTTAACGAATTAGACATGTGTACCTTCTCCTTGTTTAATTGTTGGAAATTTCAAATGTTGTTGAAAAGCCATCGGTTTGCCGATTTTGGTCGTAAATTCGAAGAGGCAAATCTGCTTTGGGCATCCAAACCCGCCCGATCTCTACGGCAACTGAAACAGGGACAGCCGGGAACAGATGTAAAACAATATCTTGTCCGTGCTTTGCCTTTATTCGGTCAAGAAGTTGCCTGAACTTTTGACGAAACAGGATCAATTGCTCTCGGCTATTCAGAAAATCGTTGTTGGGATTTTCAATTGTTAAGGTCCAGATCGAAACATCATTACAGAGGACGCTGGTGATTCGAGAGTTATCAATGGTTGCGCTCAATGATAGATTGAGTGCAACGGTTTCATTGCTGGCTTCAGCTTCATGTAATATGTAGTCAAAACCTTCCGGTTGTTTTTGCCATATCCAGTTTGGCTCTTCACGATGAAGTTGATACACCTCAGCAGCAGGGATATCTGAAAGAAGACGACCGAGTTCCATAAGCAAGGGCTGCGGAGCGAGAGCGAAAATTGAAAAATGATCTACATGCCCGGCTGCGAGTCTGGGCGTAACAAGCTGGCTAATTTTCCTATGAAGATTTTCTCGCTCGATTAACCAGTAATTCTTCTCGTGATCCTGAAAAGAACTGTTTTTTAAGCTCAGCTCGATAGCCGGTTTCTCTGCCGGATACCAGTTTGGGAACATGGCTTGGGTCGCTTTTTTCCAGCTTACCGCTGCATTGTGCCGGCCAACGTTCGCCCCATACAGGAGAACATAGCTTCGCTTATTTTCCATTAGCGATGTCAGCAGTTCGATTCGCTTCTCTTGCTTGCGCTTCATTTCACGCAGTCTTTCCACAGGGTGACCATTAAGATCCTCACGGTCGATCAGCCGATGGTGCTGATCGCACATCAGCATGAGATTAGAGATATCAGCTTTCAGCTTTTCCGATAAATCTAAGTCGCCACGGGGCCCGCCAGGTTTGTCGGCAATGATATGAGCGATATAAGCAATGTTAAATTCGGCTTTGGTGAGCGAGTCCTGCCAGAGAGGCTTGTTGCATCCATCATATTGGCAACGTCCGGCAGCTTTGCCCCAGATCCGAATTTTAACCTTTTCAGGTATATGGCTACCAGACATCACTCTTGCTCCTTTCGGGCTCGATTCTCGATACCCACTATTGATAAGATTGCTTATAATAAAAGCAAATAGGATGCCAATTGTGTGAGAATAGAAAAATTTTTAAAGAGAGCAGAACTATAGTTTTATATTTACTATTATATCAATATGATATGAATGAAAATACATGAACGAAAATATAGCATCAAACAATTGAGTGGAAATTGGAGCTTAGAAAACAACAAGATAATTTATTTAATAATAATAAAAATTATATCAAAGGTGGAAATTTCGAAGGAAATACTGAGTAAGAATCAATTGCTTATAATGAAAGGCTGGCCGACAATGTCAAAAGCCGGGGGGATACCTAAATATTGCTGGTAGCGGGTTATGTACTGTCCTTCTTCAAGAAGGATGATGTCATCGGATTCATCGGAATCGGTGTTTTCGGCTTCATCCGAACCCGTACCGAACAACACACCGCAGATATCGGTGAGAAGGTAGCGGTTGTGCAGCTTTTCACCTCCTTCCTTCTGGGTCCACACTACCACCTTCAATTGCATACCGGAGGGGATCAATTCCGGCAGCTCTCTTTGGCAGGCAGATACCAGTTTCTGATACTCAAGCGTTTCATCATTCGAGTCGCGCTCTTCGCCTTTCTCCCAGTTTCTAAAACACCGGTCGATTGAAGTGTGCCATTCAACCTGTATCCGATCAGGACCGCAAACATTTTCGTTGCACTTGCTAAGGATGGCACTAAAGGTTTGTCGAAATCTCAGTTTGGATGGATCGAAGTAAGGGTCGATAATCACTGCACGCCTGCACAAACGCACTAACTGAGAAACCGCGGCTGCGATGCTATCGGCTGTTCGGTGTGTTGGGTTTCGCTCAGCAATTCTCCAAAGTTCATGACCCTCTTGAGCGAGCTTCTTGGCAGGAATTACAAAATCTCGTTCTCTTGGATTTTCCGTGGCAACTATTGCATGAAAGGGGCGCTCATTATGTTCAGCCTCGGCCCTTTCCAGCCACTCGGGTATTTCCGGAAAGGTGCTGTATCTTCTAACCGCGTTTTGCCAAAAAAACTGGATCAATTCCGTCATGCGCATCTGTGCATTTTGGTCGCCTGCGGCCGGGCTTTCGGAGAACGCCTGCCAGACAAGCTTTTTCCAGTTTTTGGGGTAGCCGGATATCACCCGGCGAAATCGAATTCCGAACTTTTCATCGAAAAAATTGAACTCTTTTCTGTCATGCCACCGGGCAACGAGTGCGGGCTCCAGCGCGAATTCATAAATCATGGTTAAAAGAGTTCCTCAACCCGCTCGCTGAAAAAGCCATTGGGCCAATGATCGATGAATTCACCGTCTTCACTGACGCGGATGGGGAACACTGAAACACCCGTTTCACCCTGTTCGACATAGCAAACCGCCAACTGATCCGGCCTGAGCGGATCTTTGCCCGGGGGCAGATCGCCTTCATCGGTTTCTCGAATCCGGCGCAGGAATCTGAGCATCAGGTGTTCACTGTGGGTTTCCAGAAGAAAGCAGACCTGAGACTCCCGGCTCCGCGATATAAACAGATCACCCAGAGCAACCTGAAGGGCCGGATGGATATGAAGCTCCGGCTGCTCGATGGCAAGCATACCCTCCTTAATATGGAGCGCGCCGATGATGACCGGCAGCGTCTGCGAAATGCCGACCCCCACATCCTGGGGCATCAGCTCGATACCGGTCTTTTCCTCGCGGATGGCCACACGGCTCTTTATGGGTATCTCGCTCATCCGGGTCTGGATCATATCCATCTCTTCCAGGCCGACTCCCTCGTTTATCAATATTGATATCGGGTCGTCCTCGCCAATTTCACGAAATCGTTTGACTTCGATGCTGTACCCGGCATTTAGCCGGTCCTCCTGGTTCAGCCAGCGGTTAAGATGCTCAACAAAATCTTTCTCGGCGGTGTATAAAATATCCCATCCCTTCAGGCCGGAAGACCACCGGGAAGGATCCGGCGATTTTTCCGGCGTGAAATTACGGGGTGGGATTTCTCGGATAGGACCGATGTAGCACATTTTTTTCAGCCCATCCCTAACCAGTTCGCCCGGTCCCACGATCAACGCGCTCAAACACATCAAAAGATTGCCCTCATCGATCCGATCCGTATCGTCCGCCCAGATGGGGCCGTGAAATTCCAAGGCTCTTCCCCACTGGGGCATGGCAGTGCCCGTTCCGGCAATTCCGATGGGTTGAGTTAATCCCGCAACCCCTTTTTCCATCTTAAAATTCGTCATAAGAGCAGGCAATATCGGCCCCAGTTTTTCAAATTCATCTTCGCCAGCAGATTCTTCAACAAAATACTGTTTAATAATGCCTTTAGCCTCATCCGAGCAAATATTTTCCAGAAACACCGGATTGAATGGATTGATCTTCGTTAAGAACACCTGTTTGCCGTCATCGGTGGTTTCGATAGTAGCCAGATGGTCGCCGTTAATCTCCACCCTGTATTGAAAAAGAACCGGCCGACCCAACTGCTGGTTCCACTTGACGGAAACCTCCACTGCCGCGGACACGGCCCGCATGGGGATCTCCCCTATCTGTTTGTCTGAGAACTGAAAAAGCCCCATGTCTTCGTAGCCGTCAAAATATTGAGGCAGGTCTTCATCATGAAGATCCAGTTCTATTTTGAGACAGATCTGTTTTGACATGTCGTGATTGTAAACCAGAGTTTCAAATCCGCCCAGATCAACCGCCTTGCCGCCGATGGACGTTCGGTCGGGATCGAGGTTGTTTCGGCCGAAGATTTCAAGGGCGTAGTGAAGGGCCTGAACGATGGTGCTTTTGCCTGCACTGTTGGGGCCGAAGAGGAGGGTGATCGGTTTGAAGTCGATTCGGACCGGTTCATTTATGCCTTTGAAGTTTTCGATTGTGATGGATGAAATCAGCATTAAAGCTCTCCTCGGAAGGCCCTCTGGACCAGAGAATTAAATAAATTGCCAGATTCTTTGTACTTATTCATTTGTATATAAATCATATGATCAAACTTCTTTAATCGACTTAAATATTCATGTTGGGTATCAATAGGCGGAACTAACGCCGGAAAGCCACTTAATTGGGTTTTGTTAATGGATGCAACACCAGTTGTTTGCTTTGCTGCTTTGAGAAAGTATCTCTTCCCTCTTTGGCTTCCAATCAAAGCGCTCAAGTACTCAGGTAAAATCATTTTCTTATCTGTGCGTACTCGAAAGATGTGATTTTGGTGAATACAGGGATCAATTTCGCCGTGCCAAACAGCACCTCTACCTAGTTTGTCTGGATCTCCTCCCTCAGTCAGAAGTATATCACCTCGCTTGAGTCTATATTTTTCTATCTCTGATTCAAGAGCTTCAATTTCCTGAACATCATCGGTAAGGATACGACCATCTTGAACATTTGCAACTCTCATATAGGGAATCAACACTGTTGCCTGGCCAATTAATTTCCGACCCTTGGTCACTCCGGAAACTATTTCAGATATTTGATCGAGTCTAGCCTCTTTCCATCCTTTCGGGTTCAAAACCGGATCCCCAAACATATCCAAAAACACTGATCGAAAGAACTCATCGGCGAGTTGAATCGCCTGGCGGCGCTTGTGGCGGATGGCATCGGCTTTGTCGAGGATGGTGGCGATTCGTTTTTGTTCGGAAATTTGGGGTAAAGGAATTTCTATATCTTTTATTTTTTTTACAGATAAATGCTTAACCGTGACAGATGGTGTCTGATTTTCGATTTTTTTAAGTGGTTTTGGCAGGAAGTAATATAGGTAAACTTGATTAAGTTTCGATTCGTCTGCTTCTATCCTACAAACTCGTTGGTTTAATACCGCTTTCCCACCACGCCATTTTGCAGCATTGAATTCACCATCCATACCTATAAGTATGTCGCCATTTTCGACAATGTATGCAGGATCATATTCACCGGTATAATAAGTTTCTGTATAGCCACGCTTCACATCTCTGATCCTTACTATTGGGATGCCGCGACTTTCGCTAAACTCACCAGACTTAAAAGCAAATCCAGATGTAATTTTAGTAAATTTCTCTAGTCGAGCTATTCTCATCCCAACATCCCCTCCAACTCCTCCATATCCGCCAAAATCTCCCGCTCAAGCCCCTTCATCTGCTTCAAAATCTCCTTGGGAGGATCATATTCCTCTTCCTCGTAAACGATCTCTTTATACCGATTGATCGACAAATCATATTTGTTGTCCCGAATCTCCTTCACTGGTACGAAAAACGCCTTGTCTGTACGATCATTATCCTTCTTGGGATTGCGATTTTTCCACCGCTCGAGCAGATTAAGAAGGTCATTCTGATCCACCTTCTCCCGTTTATCATCCAGTGAAAATCCGTCGGCCTGCACATCGTAATAGAACACGTTTTCCGTTTTACCGCCCTTGGTAAAGACAATGATGGCCGTGGAAACCCCGGCATAAGGTTTGAACACACCGGAAGGCAGCGAGATGACTGCTTCGAGCTGGTTTTTGTCCACCAGCATTTTGCGCAGGGCCACGTGGGCCTTGGAGGAACCGAAAAGCACGCCGTCCGGCACGACCGTGGCCGAACGGCCGCCCAGTTTGAGCATGCGCAGGATCAGGGTCACAAAGAGCAGCTCGGTTTTTTTTGTCTTGACCTTGCTGAGCAGGGAGGCGTGCACGTCCTCATAGTCCAGGCTGCCCTTGAAGGGCGGGTTGGCCAGGATGACATCGAAATGATCGGCTGCCAACTCCGGGAAACGATCCGGAAAATTGTTGCTCAGGGTGTCCTGGTAATGGATGTCCGGAGCGTCGATACCGTGGAGCAGCAGGTTCATGGCGGAGATGCGCAACATGGTTACATCAAAATCGAATCCGTTGATCATGCGGTGCTGGATGTGATCTTTGTAAGGAACCAGCTTATCGCCAGTGAAGGTTTTGCTGCCGTCTTCATTTGTTATGACCGCTTTAGGCGATGTGTGTGTTTCAAGAAGGTATTCCATGGCGGAGATCAAAAAGCCGGCTGTACCGCAGGCCGGATCGCCGATGGTCTCGTCAGGCCGGGGATCGACGATCTCCACCATCTTGCTGATGATGTGCCTGGGAGTGCGAAACTGGCCGTTGATGCCCGCCGTGGTGAGCTTACTGAGCAGGTATTCGTATAGGTCGCCCTTGGTGTCTCCTTCGGTTAGGGGCAGTTTGTCGATCATGTTGACGGCCGAAACCAGCAGGTTCGGTTTCTGGATCATCAACTGGGCGTCTTTCATGTACTCGGCCAAGGCGCCTCCGTTTAACATCACCTCTTTGAAGTGGGGGAACACCTCGTCTCGCATCATGCGTAGCATTTCAGCAGCCGGTGTGACATTTTTGAACTGGGACCACCGGAGATTCTGTTTGCCTTCTGGAAAAATTCGGTTGAAATTTCTTTTTGTCCGCCTGGCCTTTTTCTCCTCGCGGGTCTCGCGGATATCCAGCAGGCGGGCGAACATCAGAAACGAAATCTGTTCGATCACCATCAGTGGGTTGGTGATGCCACCGGTCCAAAATTCAGTCCAGAGTTTATCCACCTGGTTGCGCAGTTCACCGGTTATCATATGTTTTTCTTTCTCCTATTTTATTTTTATTAGCCGCTGACGGACCATCGGGCGACTTGGCCGGCGATCAGATGTAATCATGCTTGTACCGCTCCGCGGCAGTTCTTTGCGGTTTGAATGCTTTGATAATGGTGATCAGTTCATCTACCATCCGTTCGTCCAGAAATACGCCATCCAGGCCGTCGCTGTGCAGCGTGGTAAACGGCGGTTCATAAAGCTGATCGATCTCGATGGCACCGTAACGGCTGATATGGTTTTTAAGCAGGTTTAAAAAACTGATTTGGTTGGCGGTCAAACTCGGATGGCTAAAAATAAAATCCGAAAAGCGAATATTCACCGCCTCGGCATCCATACCGATGATGCTGCGAATGGCAAAATCGAGCGGCTCGGCGGTACCTTCAAAAAACTCTCTTAAAATCTCCTGGTCCACGTCGGGATTCCGGGTGAGCACCAGAGAAGTGATCTTTTTCAGGTCGGCCTCGGATACCGGTTCGCCGATCTTGATTTTCTGCAGGGTGGAATTTTCGTCAAAAACCTTGAGCAGGGCCATCTGAACCTGTTTCCGGTATCCGGGCATGTCGGCAAATTTCAACTTCGTCGGCATACGCTGGTATTCTTCCCGCCCGTCATGGACGTCGATGAATTTTGGCTGTGGCGGGTCATAAGTTACCTTGGCCACATATTTCATAATCCCCCGCAGATCCTTTCGAATAGCTTCCAAGGCAGCAACTGTCACCAATACCCAGAATTCGGCGCTTTTTACCCTTTTGATGGCAGCAGCCTTTTCACGGACCGGATTCAGATGCATCTGAAGGCGGCTGATCTGATCGAGCATCTGTGTTTTACAATCATCAAATCGACCGGATTTTTTCAACAGCTCAATCTGCAAAGTAGTCATCATAAGATCAAAACGATAGCTATCTACCTGACCGCGGATATCTGCCCATTGCATGAGCGGTGCCATCTGGGTTCGCAGCACTTGTTCGGTTACCGGATCAAAACGGCGCAAAGTGTCTAACTTGGAAACGGTCCGCTTTTCGCGCCATTTTTCCCGCACGCTGATCGTGTCTTCGGATAACCGCTCTAGATCTTCCTTGATCAATGGAACTACCGAATCAAAAGCCTCCGGCTCGCTCTGGTTTAGGGCTATGCGGGCCAAATCCAGCCGGGCTTCGAAAATCTGCTGCATAAGAGATTTTGATGTCGATGGCTCGACTTTCCGGTAGTGCTTATTGAAAAATTCGAAATTGCCCCAGTGGTCAAAGATCCTGAAATGCGTTTTGTCCTTACCCGGACCGAACAAATCCGGACAAAGCCGGGTGCCGCGGCCGATCATCTGTTCGAATTTGACCATGGAGCGGATGGGCTTGGCAAAGACCAGATTGACGATCTCAGGCACATCGATGCCGGTGTCGAGCATGTCCACCGAAATGGCCACCCTGGGGTCGCTGTTACGATCACTTTTGAAATCGTCGATTAATTGCTCGGCGCGCGGATCATAGTTGTCGATGACCCGACAGAATTTGCCGCCATACTGGGGGAACAGCTCGTTGAAAACTTCAGCCAGCAAAACCGCATGGTTGTGGTTGCGGGCAAAGATGATGGATTTTCCGGGATACTGGCCGGTTTCGTCGCGGATGCCCTTTTCCATTAGGTTTCGCAGGATGGCCCGGTTGGTATCGCGGTTAAAAATCTGCTTATCAATGTTGTAGTTTTCGTAGTCGAAATCCGCCGGGTCTTCACCATCTTCTTCCAGTTGACGTTTCTGTTCGTCAGTCAAGTCTTTATACTTGATTCCTTTTCGGAGGAACTGGGTGGTGTGGGTGTAGACCTCATAGGGCACCAGGTAGCTTTCTTCCACTGCCTCGTCGAGGGGATAATAGACAGTTGGAGTTTTATCCGCACAATCGAACATTTTGAAGGTGTTGCGGGCAATGAAATCCACCGGTGTAGCCGTAAGGCCGACTTGCAGGCAGTCGAAATACCGAAACATGTCCCGGTATTTGTTGTAAATGCTGCGATGGGACTCATCAGCGATGATCAAATCGAAAAAACCGACGTCAAAAGTTTGGAAAATCTTATTCATGGCCGGATAAGTGGCCAGGTATATCCGTTTGTCCCGGTCTTTGGCCGTGCCGGCCGATACCACCGTCATCGGTTCGGTCAGGAAATCATTGTAGGCATTTTTGGCTTGCTTTCTAAGCTCCTTGCGATCGCATAAGAACAACACCCGCTTCACCCAACTGGCCCGATTTAACAGATCGGTCAAGGCGATAGCCACCCGGGTCTTACCGGTACCAGTAGCTTGGACCAGCAGCGCCTTGCGGCGGTTGCCGGAGAATTTTTCGGTGATCCTTTTGATGGCTTCGATCTGATAGAGTCGATCGATAATTTCAGATTTCGGGGACAATTTATCCAGCGCTAGGCGGTTTTTCCTTTGGTATGTCAAGTATTGCAGACTGTCTTTGGAGTAAAAACCAAACAACCGTTGAGGTGGGTACCCAGCGGCATCATCCCAGATAAAAATGTCAAATCCGTTGGTATAGAAGATCACCGGCCGCTGGCCGTGTGTTTTTTCAAGTCCGTCGGCATACAGCCGGGCCTGTTCTTGGCCCAGTTCAGCACTTATAGCGGTTTTCTTGGCTTCGATAACAGCCAGCGGCTGCCAGTTATCATCCCACAAGACATAATCTGCATAACCGAGGCCGGTTTTGGTGGGCTGATGCTGGATTTCTTCTTCCTGGGTAACTTCGGCGGTATTGACGCCGTTTGCTCCGACATCCCAGCCGACAGAGACCAATTCGGTATCAATGAGCCGTTTGCGGGTTGCGGCCTCATCAAAACCCAAAGCATCGGCGGCCGTTTTGCCGACCGACAGGAGGGCTTGAAGCTCCTCCACCCTTTTCTCACTGGCACGGGTTTTAGTTCTGGCTGTTTCCAGTACGGAGAGAAGGGACTGCATCTCCGCTTCTTTGGTGGCAAGCGTCCCTTGGATGTGCTGTTTTTCTTCTCTTAGGGCTTCAGTAGTCTTCGCGAGGCGGGATTCCTTTTCCGGGGCATTGTAAGTCGGGCAGTCGCTTTGGCTGCCCCCATCGATAATGAAAAACCAACGGCCAAGGTCAAAGGCATCTTTAAGTAAATCCAAAACGTTGAAACGGGCAACCGATTCTCCGTGGGCGGCCTTATTTCCTGCCAGTCGAATACCATGCAAGGCGTTTAAAACGACCGGGGGGACGGCCTGCTTGAAGACATCGGCACCGAGCAAGTCGATCAGGGAATTCGAAAACGGTTTGGGTATGTTGTGTTCATCATATAAGCGATGGATCATCGACTCGACATAGGATCTGATCTTCACTAATGCACTGGAGGGATCCGGCCAAGCATATTGTTCGGCGAATCCGCCGAGACTGGCAAGTTCCGGCCACTTTTCGCGGAGGAATTCAAAATTTGTTGATTGCATGATGATCCCGTTCATGCACTGGGAATACAGCAATACCCGTGCCAACTTAGCTTACATGATATTTACTCACCCAGTTGGTAAACGTCTGATAATTCGGCAGGCCAACCAATTTAGCTGCTTTGGTCTTATTCCCGCCAGCTTCAGCCAAAGCCCGTTTTAGGTAGTGCTGTGCCAATTTTTCGATTAGTTGCAGCAAGTTAACGCCTTCACTGATCGGCTTGCCAAGAAGTTGATCGCCGCCCGATCTATTCGCCGGTAGTAGCGCCTCACGAATGTCTTCTACCCCGATTGTAGTCCTTGGCGACCAAATAGCCGCCCTCCGCAGCGTGTTTTGAAGCTCCCGCACATTGCCCGGCCAGTCGTGTTTAAGCATAAGATTTTTTGCAGAAGGGGAAATTTTTTTGTGTTTGTAGCCGGGTTCATTAATACTTTCCTGATTGATTTGATCCAAAAGACGATCAACAAGCAGGCTGACATCACCGGACCTTTCACGCAGAGGATGTAACTTTAATACCGCCACGGCTATTCGATAAAAAAGATCCGCTCTGAACCGATTGGCGGAAACTTCCTCAATTAAGCTCCTGTTCGTGGCAGCTATGATTCGGACATCAATGGGAATGGGTTTCGTAGCACCAATGCGCGTTATCTCTTTTTCCTGAAGCACACGCAACAGTTTTACCTGGGCGGAAAGTGACAGTTCCCCGATTTCGTCAAGAAAAAGAGTTCCCCTATGGGCTGCTTCAAAATAACCGCTCCGCTTCTTTTCGGCTCCTGTGAAAGCGCCTTTTTCGTGCCCGAACAATTCGGACTCTATCAATTCCGAAGGAATGGCCCCGCAATTGACCGGGATGAATGGATTCTCTCTGCGCGGACTTGCTTCGTGTATTGCCTTCGCAAGCAATTCCTTGCCCGTACCCGATTCACCCTCAATCAGAACGGGAACGGATCGAGGCGCAATTAGGCGAGCCTTGGCAATCACCCGTTTCATGATACGACTGCGGTGGATAATGCTATTAAATTCGGGTGCATCGGGTGTAAGTCCGCTGGTCAATTCTTCGAGCCGCTGATCGGGTTTTCTTAGTAGATCTGGAATGAATTCGGCTGAAATATCAAATGGAATAGATGCGGTCTTTACACCCCCTGCGGGTGAGGATTCTATCAAGGTAGCCGGGAATCTAGTTTTAGCAATAATTATCCAGACTGCAGCCATAGCCGGTGTTCCGGGGCTGAGATGGTAAGTCAATTCGGCCTTATTGCCATAGCGATCTAAAGTCTGGCGAACGACACCGACAGCGGCTTCATATATTTCTCCGAATTGGGTCGGACCGGTAAGTGAGGCATCGGCTACGATAATTTCTGAGTCTGTATGTGACTTAAGCCATTTGAAATAACTCCTTGATTTAGCTTTATCAAGATCGCTGATCAGGACAATTTCATCGAAATCGTGTGTTGTGACCGCCTGGCCGATCGGGCCGAAGCCGGCTTGTTCCTCCTTTTTTGAGGCTTTAATATCGGCGAACCCGATCCAGCATATTAAGATTTTTTTCATATGCGCTTATATATAAGAAAAATTGTTCTTATAAAAGAAATTTTGTGTTTTTTGATATATTTTTCTTTTGAGTTAGTTCGCGATTATGAATAACAGAAGAAAACCAAGGAAATCATGAGCACCACGTGCCCAAGCTATGCACTTCAAAATTAACCGGGACTAATTGAGTGAATTCAACAGATCCCTGAGCTGCTGTGGCTGATACGTTTGATCGATAAGGGGTTCTGCCTTCAATGTTTTGAACTGGTCCATAAAAGTCGGATTCTCCTTTTGATAGAGAATACCGATGGGGATTCGGTCCCCCCATTCGTGCGCCAAAGCCATTGCTTTTTCAAAATCGCCGCTGTCATGCTTTTCGGCTTCCAAATCGTAAATCCGCTCTTTGTACCAGGCGAAGGTATTGACTCGATTAAAGGAAACACACGGTTGCAGAATATCGATCAGGCTCAATCCTTTATGGGTGATGCCGGCTTGAATCAAGCGGTTCAGATGCTTGCGATTGCCCGAAAATCCGCGTGCCACAAATCCGGCCCCCAGCGCCAGCGCCACCGCCGGCGGATTAAACGATGCGGACATAACCCCATGATGCTGCATTTTGGTAATCATCCCCATATCCGAAGTGGGAGATGCCTGGCCCTGGGTAAGGCCGTACACTTTATTGTTGTGAACCAGAAGGGTGATATCCAAATTGCGGCGTATGGCATGCATAAAATGATTTCCGCCTTCTCCATAGCAGTCACCATCCCCCGAATTTACGATGATATTCAAATTGTGATTTGCAATTTTGGCGCCGGTGGCGAGGGGGAGTGCGCGACCGTGTAATCCGTGCAGAAGATTGCATTTTAGAAAATGGGGCGTTTTGGCAGCCTGTCCGATTCCGGAAACAATAAGTACCTTACGGGGAGGGATTCCCAGGCTCACCAGGGCATCTTTCATGGCCGCCAATATTCCAAAATTGCCGCACCCCGGGCACCATTTGTTTTCAAAATCAGAGTCATAATCTTTGTTCATCACCATATCGTCACCTTATCTGTTTCTTGATCCCTTCGGCAATTTCAATTGGGAAAAACGGCCTTCCATCATATTTTAACACGGCGCCCGCATGGTGCAGGCCGGTCTCCATCATTATCAACTGCCCGAGCTGGGCCGTGCTGTTTTGTTCCACCATCATAAACCGCCTGGCTTTGTTTAGGGCTTGAACGGCCACATCCGCGCGAAAGGGCCAAATATCAGCAAAATGGAGGCTTCCGGCATCGACCCCTTCGGCCCGCAACATATCCACGCTTTCACGGATCACCCCTGCAGTTGACCCCCACCCCACCAGGAGCAACTCGCTCTCCCCGTAATATGCTTGCGGCGGATTCATTTCCGCCCGCATGTGGGGTATTTTCGCATTGCGTTTGTTGACCATGTTGATTCGGTCTTCGATCTCTTCGCTGATATGCCCGTCTTCCTGATGCTCGTTTCCGGAAACCGACACAAGCGCTTCCCCCCGACACGGCAGGGCCCGGGGAGAGATGCCGGAAGATAACAAGGCATAACGTTTGTACTGGGACGGATTCTCCATATCTTCGTCCTGGGCGATAAACCTTTCGATCGTTTCAGGAACCCGGAATGAATGCGCATCAATATAAAGCGAATCATTAAAAAACTGATCCGTTAGGACAATCGCCGGCACCTGGTATTTCTCAGAAAGATGGAACGCCCGGGTCATTATCTCAAATCCTTCCACCGGTGACCCGGGGGCAAACACGAATCGGGGGAACTCGTCCTGGCCCGCGCGGATAACAAAATGAAGATCTCCCTGGGCCGTTCGCGTCGCCATTCCGGTTGCCGGACCCGGTCTTTGGGCATTGACAATCACCACCGGCGTCTCGGAAATCCCTGCCAAACCGAGGGTCTCGGTCATCAGACAAAACCCGCCGCCGGAGGTGGCCGTCATGGCCCTGACACCGGCAACCGATGCCCCCAGGGCCATATTGAGGGCTGCGATTTCATCTTCGGCCTGCTCCACCACCAGTGGAAATGTATCGGAAAAGGTATTCAATTGCGCCATTATGCCCGTGGCGGGTGACATGGGATAAAAGGCCGCCATGCGGCAATCCCCTGCCAACGCACCCAAGGCGATGGTTTTGGAACCATCCAGCAAAATCCCCCGGGGGCGGCTCCGTTTCCATTCAAACGCTTCTGCAAACACATTTTTTTCCACGGCCTGATACCCCAGCACGGCCGCCTTGATGTTTTGTTCGCTTACAGCCTCCCCTTTCGTACCAAATCGTTCCATCAGCACCGACTTGAAGAGATCAAGGGGAGCCCCCAGAAGAGACAGGCAGGCACCCGCGGCAACGGTATTGGAGGTGATCTTACCTCCGGCCTGAATAGCCAAATCACTGAAAGCAACCTTCAAAACGCCCGCCCTTGTGAGGCCCAGGCCTTTGTCCATCAGGGTAATTCCATTGCGGTCCAGCTCTTTATGATGCTGATCAATCGTCTTTTCGTTCAAGGCCACCAGCAAATTGACGTTATGATTGGGAGCGAGTATGGGATCGTCGCTGATTCGCATTTGAAAAAAATTGTGCCCGCCGCGTATCCTTGATTCAAAATCGTTGATCGCCATGATGTACAAACCGGCCTTATGGCAGGTATGTGCCAACAAATCTCCGACCGTTTGAATTCCCTGGCCCGCCTCACCGCCGATTTTGACCGTAACATCTATTCCCATTTTATCGAATGCTCCGCCTGGTTTGTTTTTAGGTATCAAATGATGATGCACTCGCAAAAATTAAAAAGTATGTCATTGCGAGCACAGCGAAGCAATCCCGTTGTCTATAACTGCATAAAATCATGAGATTGCCGCGTCGCTCCACTCCTCGCAATGACAGCTGAAAGGTTTTTTTACGAGATCGTCTAATGATGTATTGTGGTATACCGTTAATGCAAAAATCGGTACATCTTATTGATAATTATACCTTAACCGCCTAGCTCGACAAGCAAAATAATGGCTTCGCTATTTTGAAAAGCCGGATTCAGAGCATTCCCGACAGTTGACACTTACTTTCATTTACCTATAACCTAAGCTGAGCGTTTCAAATTTTTGAAATAGTTATTTCCAAAATATTATTAATGAATTGAATCAATTTGAATTTCAACAATTTGAAACCCTTGGGATTCTCAATTTCACCGCACCTACGGCGTCAGATGCCGTCCCGCATAATACACTATAGCGGTACGACTTCTTCCTTGTATCTACGGCAAACTTGAAAATCGCTCAAATTAGGTATATATACACAGATTATCGAATGAATTCAAAGTCAATTTAATTAAGAATGACAGAGCGAAGAGATACCTCAAATCGTCAATCAACAATCATCAATCAACAATCTGGTTCCGGCTTTGCCGGTTTAGGGGGTTGTCATGTCAAATTCAGTCAATATGGGGCCTGATTCAAACGGGTCGAATCAAATGGATGCCATCAATCAGATTCGAAGCGCATTTGAAGCCTTAACCGATGAAATTCCACTCTACCTCTTCGTGCAAAAAGGGCAGGACGACATCTTCGCACAAACAACACGTCAAATCGTGCGCGCCTTCCGGGAACTGACTCCCAAAATTACAATGCGTGAATATGATCTCGATCATGAACTGGCTCAAAAATGGAATGTGGACCGTTCGCCGACACTCCTGATTGCACCGGAGCGATACGACATTCGCTGGCTGGGAGCACCCATGGGCGAAGAGGGCCGGACCTTTCTTGAAACGATGCTACTGGTCGGATCAGCTAAAAGCAAGCTGAGCCCGGAATCTATAAAGGTCATCCAAAAGCTCGATTCCGCCCGTCGAATCAAAGTATTTGTGAGCGCCACCTGCCCCTATTGCCCCCAGGAAGCCGTCAATGCAGTGAAAGCGGCAATCGAAAAACCCGATTTGGTCTCGCTTGAGATTGTCGATATCCAGGCCATGCCGGATCTGGCCAGTCAATACTCGGCCCAAAGCGTCCCCCAGGCCTATGCCAATGACATCCTCATCGGGCAGGGGGCGCAGTCTGAAGAGGTTTTTGTTCTTTCCCTGATCAGGATGGAGCCTCAGACGATCTTTATCCCCGAAAGTGACGCGGAACTGGTCGAAACCGATCTGCTCATTGTCGGCGGCGGTCCCGCGGGGCTGACGGCCGGAATCTATACCGTTCGCAGCGGGCTGAGAACCGCCGTGATTGAACGCGAAGCACTCGGGGGACAGGTCGCCACCACCCCCATAGTTGAAAATTATCCCGGATTCACCTCCGTCGGCGGCAAAACCTTAGTGGATATTATGGTCACGCATGCCCTCCAGTACGTCCAGATCTTTCAAGGCGAATCCGTCCTGGGCATCGAACCGGGCGACCCGATTGTGGTCCAGACCAGCAGACGCAAATTTCAAACCCGTGCCGTTTTACTGGCAACCGGAGCCAATCATACCCATTTAGGGATACCCGGAGAAAGCAGTCTGGCAGGCAGAGGGGTCAGCTACTGCAGCACGTGTGACGGCCCCCTGTTTAAAGGTAAAAGCGTCATCATGGTGGGCGGGGGAAACAGCGCCGTTACCGAAGCCCTTTATCTTCATCACATGGGGGTTTCCGTCACACTCATTCACCGGCGCGACAACCTGAGAGCCCAGGATGTCCTGGCCCAGCAGCTGACCCAAAATCAGATTCCCATTTTGTGGAACACGGAAGTCAAAGAAATACGCGGACAGCAAGCGGTCGAGGAAGTTGACTTAATCAATAACCAAACCGGTGAAACCTCAACCTTAAAAATCCAGGGCGTCTTTATTGCCGTCGGATATACACCCTCAGTGGAACTCGCTCAAAAGGTCGGCGTCGAATTGACACCGGATGGTTATATCAAACGCGACTCTCGCCACCGAACCAACGTGGCCGGTATTTATTCGGCCGGTGATGTGGAGGGTGGATATAAACAAATCGTCACCGCCGCAGGCCAGGGGGCCGAAGCGGCCATCGCCATTTTTGAAGATCTGATTAACCCCTATTGGCAAAAAGAACAAAAGGCATCCTGATCTATTAGAGTAATCTTGATGGCGTCGTAAAAAGTCCCATCTACTGCGTTGTAATATTTTTTCAGACACTCGGCATACTACATGTATGGCCTCGTTCCTGAAAAAACACTACGCCTTGTATATGAACCTTTTTACTTAGCCATCTATAATTGAATTCGCGATTTTTTACGAGATCATCAATCTTTAAAATAACATTCTTTTTACACTACGCCTTTACCTTTTATTCATGGCCCGCACTCCGGATATAAATCGGCGCACTTTTCTCAAAATGGCAGGCATCGGTAGTGTCGCCTTTACCGCCGCCTGTAATTCTGAACCTCAAAAAACCTTATACTCCCTCGTTCAGGCCCCGGATGATCAGGTCACCGGCAGGGCAACCTGGTATGCTTCGACATGCCGCGAATGCCCGGCGGGGTGCGGAATTCTGGCCAAAAACCGTGAAGGAAGAGTCATTAAGGTGGAGGGGAATCCGCTTCACCCCATCAACCAGGGCAAGCTGTGCATCCGGGGGCAGGCGTCGCTGCAGGGAATCTATCATCCGGCCCGTATTACCACTCCGCTTTTAAAGGTAGACCAAAACTGGCATCCGATTCCCTTCTCTCAGGCACACCAGATCCTGAAACAAAAGACCCTTGCGGCATCCAAACGCGGCCCTAACCGTGTGTGGTTCATATCCGAAATTGTGGGCCGATATCTTGCCGGTCTTTTTAGAGAAGCCCTGGCCCGTTGGGATTCGGAAGACCTGTGTCTGTTTGAACCTTTTGGCTATGAATCATCAAAAGCAGCCAACAAACATGTTTTCGGTATAGAGGGACTTCCGCGATATTCGATTGACAGGGCCGATACCATCCTTTCTTTTGGCGCCGATTTTCTCGAAACCTGGCTGTCTCCGGTTGAGTACGCGCGCCAATTTAAGCAGATGCACGCTATACAAAACGGCCGTAAAGGCGCTTTCTTTCATGTAAGTCCTTATCAGTCTCTTACCGGCGCGAATGCGGATCTGTGGCTCCCCTGCCGTCCGGGTGCCGAAGCCATTATTGTATTCGGCCTTATCAAAGCGCTTTTAGCCCGCAGCAAGGGGCAAAACCTCCCGGCCAATCTGCGTCAAGCCGTCACCCGAATCAGCGCCCCCTATGAGCAAAACCGCGTGATCCAAACCGGCGGTCTCGATTCCGACCAATACCAGGCGCTGATCCGCGGCTTTATGAATGCCAAAGCCCCTCTCATCCTGGGCACAAACGGATGCGGAACGTCACCCCATGCGCTTCAGACCAATATCGCCGTTAATCTGCTTAACCTCGTGCTGAATCCGGAACTGCCGCAGCACGATTTTCAAAATCGTCATCATGTCGAAACCGCTGCCAAAAGAAGTGAGGCGCTGGCGTTCTTTGAAGCCATTCAGGCCGGGGCTGCAGATGTCGTCTTGCTCAATAATGTCAATCCGGCCTTTGTGATGCCTTCGACCCCGGTGATTAAAACCGCTCTCGGTCAATCGAATGTTTTTGCGGTCAGTTTTTCCAATTTTATGGACGAGACAACAGCCCTGGCAGACCTTATTTTTCCCGTCAGGCTGCCTTTGGAGACCTGGGATGAGTACAGCGGCCAAACCGGCCTTGTGTCTACCCTGCAGCCGTCCATGGGACAATTGAATCCATCCCCGATACTTGGCGACGCGATTCTGAAAGCAGCTTTTGCCCCGGCCGATCCGGCCCAAACCTACTCCGGCTATCTTTATAACCAATTGGTCGCAAACCAAAAGATACACAATGAAGCTGAATGGCTGGAGACCCTTCAACGCGGCGGCATCTTTAAAAGCGAAGGCGCAATCTTTGAAAGCAAAGTTGATCGAAACCGGCTGTCGACAGATTTAATTCGACCGGAAACTTTTCTCAAATACGTTGAAAAAACCGATTTAAAACCGGCAGCCCGACCCGTTTTCCTCTCAATTCCCTCGATCCGGTTCTTTGATGGCCGGGGTGCCAACAAACCCTGGTTGTGTGAAATACCCGATCCACTCACGAAAATTGCCTGGCAAACGCCGCTTTTGATGAATGCTCAGGATTTAAAGCAAAGAAATTTAGAGCACGGAGATCTGCTCGAAATCGGTTCCAAACATGGTAAAATCAAGGCCCCTGTATATGAAACAACCGCTGTGCGATCCGGTACCCTGGCCATGGCCGTCGGCCAGGGGCATGCTAACTTTGAGGGCCCCCTTAAAGAAGCCGCTGCCAATCCCTATAGGCTTCTGCCGCCAGATACAAATCCTGAATCCGGAGAACCCTATCTGACAACTTCGCTGACCTCCATCGCTGCCCTCAAAAAAAATATACGGCTCGCCCACACCGATGGCAGCCGCGTACAGCATGGCCGCAAGATTGCCGTGTTTACCACAAGCAAAGCCTTATCGGACGCCGCATCTCATCCAAAATCCGGGCTTGCCATGGACGACTTTCCGCTGACATTGCCCCTGATGGAGGGCTATGACGCCAAACGCGACATCTATCCGCCGCACCCGCACAAAGATTATCGCTGGGGTATGGTGGTCGATCTGGACAGGTGCGTCGGCTGTGGCGCCTGTGCCGCGGCCTGTTACGCCGAAAACAATATCGGCGTTGTCGGACGGGAGCGGATAATTGAAGGCCGTGAAATGGCATGGCTGCAAATCCAGCGCTACCATGACCCGAACCGGATGCAGCACATTATTTTCTTCCCCATGATGTGTCAGCATTGTGATAATGCGCCCTGTGAAGCGGTTTGTCCGGTCTATGCCCCCCATCACTCCACTGAAGGGATAAACAACCAGATCTATAACCGCTGCATCGGTACCCGATTCTGCGCCCAGAACTGCCCTTACAAGGTCCGGCGTTTCAATTGGTTTGAATGGCAATTTCCCGATCCGCTTCATTGGCAGCTGAATCCGGATGTCACCGTTCGCTCCAAGGGGGTCATGGAAAAATGCTCCTTCTGTATTCAGCGCATCAAGGCTGCCCATGGGGCTGCCAAAAATGAAAATCGCAAGATAGAAGATGGTGAGGTAACTCCGGCCTGCGTCCAAACCTGTCCTACGGGCGCACTGGTATTTGGAAACATGATGGACCCGGCCAGCTTGGTCCGTAAATTGACGGCCGACCCGCGCGCCTATCAGGCCATGGGGTATTTGAATACGAAACCGGCTGTAGTTTACCTGAAAAAGGTGGTGCAGGATATTTAATTAACCGCAGACACACGCAGAAACATGGGGACACTTTGTTCGGCCGACTCCCGTGAAAAATCACGGGACAAGTTGGCCGAACAAAGAACCGTTCGCTTCGCGAAGGAGGCCGCTTAACATTGGGCATCAATGATATCACCTATACGATAAATGGGGCGGTATTTGAAGTTAACAGAAGCCTTGGCCCGGGATTTCTTGAAAAAGTTTACGAAAACGCTCTAATGATCGAGCTTAAGAGCCGAGGGTTGAAAGCTGAAAGTCAGGTTCCAGTAAAAGTTTATTATAAAGACAAAACGGTTGGCGAATACGTGGCAGATATAATTGTTGAAAACAAAATTATCGTTGAACTGAAAACAGTTGAAAAAATAGAAAAAATACATGAAGCCCAACTCTTGAATTATCTAAAAGCCACCGGATTACAGGTTGGACTTTTAGTCAATTTCAAACATTCAAAAGCTGGAATTAAACGATTCGTCTTAGATTTGCCCGAAGGGCATGACAATAATTGTGGCGACAAGTCGTCGCCACAATAGTCTATCTGTGTCTGCGGTTAACAATAATTTCTAAAATTTAGGATATGAAAACGGCGGAATTCACATTTTCCAAAATTGACAACCTGGTGCTCCAATCGCTGAGCCCGCCCGGGCGGGGGTACTGGGCCGTTATCATACTCCTGTTTATGGGGGTTTTGACCGGGGTGACCTGTTGGATTTATCAAATCCTATTTGGCATCGGCGTCGCCGGCATGAACAACCCCGTCGCCTGGGGAACCTACCTGATTAACTTTGTTTTTTGGGTCGGGATTGCGCATTCGGGGACACTTATTTCGGCCATCCTGCATCTCTTCCGGGCCGGGTGGCGCAATCCCATCGCCCGTGCGGCGGAAACCATGACCGTGTTTGCCGTTTGCATTGCCGGGCTTTTTCCATTTATCCATCTCGGACGCGTCTGGATGGTCTACTACATGCTTCCGGTTCCCAATCAGAGATTGCTCTGGCCCAATTTTCAATCTCCGCTGATGTTCGACGTTATTGCCATCAGCACCTATCTGACGGTTTCTTCACTGTTCTGGTTCACGGGAATGCTTCCCGACCTTGCCATCGTTCGCGACCGTTCGACCGGTATACGCCAAAAAATATTTACGATTCTATCCCTCGGCTGGACAGGTGAGTACGAGCAGTGGCGGCATTATACCCGCATCTATCTATTCTTTGCGGCCCTGGCAACGCCGCTGGTGATTTCGGTCCACAGTGTCGTCTCCTGGGATTTTGCTCTGGGGGTCGTACCGGGCTGGCATACCACTATTTTTGCGCCTTATTTTGTGGCCGGCGCCATTCATTCCGGCCTGGCCATGGTCATCACCCTGATGATTCCTTTGCGCAAGTTGTTTCACTTTGAAAACATTATAACGCCCCAGGTGCTGGAAAACGTGGCCAAAACAATCATCTTTACCGGCCTCATCGTTGGATTCGCATACAGTACCGAGATCTTTATCGCCTGGTACAGCCATAACATCGTTGAAATGGAAACTTTCCGCTGGCGGATGTTTGGCGATTATGCCCTTCAATACTGGATTATGGTGGTATTCAATTCAATGGTTCCCCTGCTTTTCTTCTTTAAGATCATCAGAACCCGTATTGTCTGGTTGTTTGGCATTTCCATTCTGATCAATATCGGTATGTGGTTTGAGCGTTTCGTCATCATCGCCGGCAGTGTGGGACATGACTTTATTCCTCACACCTGGGGACTGTACAGTCCGACGCTGATCGAATTTGGAATTATGTTCGGCAGCTTCTGCCTGTTCTTTTTTCTCTTTGTGCTTTTTGTAAAACATATGCCGTCGGTTTCCATGACCGAACTCAAGGAAAGCCTTCATCACGATGCATCACGGTGACACGCATGAATCCTAAGCCCTCCATCATGGGACTCTTTAAAGACGAAGATAAAGCGGTCTCCGCCATACACGCGCTGGCGGCGACTCCTTATTCGATAAACAAAGTCCATAGTCCCATTCCCAGCTCCAAAGTGGCAGCGGCACTCAAACAGCCCATGAGCAAGGTGGGCTATTTTACACTTGTAGGAGGGATTATGGGCTTCTTTTTTGGATTTGGCCTGGCAATATTTACGGCCACCCAGTGGAGCCTGATCGTCGGTGGCAAACCGGTCGTGGCCCTGGTTCCATTTTTTATCGTCGGTTTCGAATGTACCATTCTTTTTGCCATTTTGGGGAACATCATCGGTTTCATCTATATGGCACGGTTGCCCGACTATGGCGGTCTGAGGCGATATGATCCGCGCTGCTCCGGTGACCATTTCGGAATTTTAGCCGACTGTGATGAAGGCCAGCAAACCGCTCTGGCCGAGTTGTTTAAAAAAGAAGGCGGCGAGGTCAACCTGTTTGAGGAGTTATGAAAATCACACCGCCAATATCTAAAAACCCGTTATACCTGACTGCGCTTATCGCAGTCGTCATCGGATTGATCACATTCGGCATCGGTCTCTTCGGGCCTCACCCGGAAAGGGCCTGGCAAGCCTATCTGATCAACTTTCTGTTGTGGTCCGCCATCGCCCAGGGCGGACTCCTGTTTTCAACGCTTATGCACACAACCAAAGCCCGCTGGAGCGGACCGCTCCAGGGCCTGGCCGAATCATTCAGCGCCTTCTTCCCGATTTCGGCGATCCTGTTTGTATTCCTTTTTCTGGGATCAAAATATATCTTCGTCTGGAACCAATATGACCTGCACGGTAAAGAAATCTGGTTGAACATCCCCTTTCTCTTTTCCCGAAATCTTTTGGGTCTTTTGATCCTTTATGGCGTGGGCGGGGCGTATCTTTATTATGCCATGCGGTTAAGGCTCACCGCAATGGAGCACCCCGGAAAGATCAGAACCTTTTTACAAAAGCGCTGGGACCGGGGTATCCAGGACCCTGATAAACTTCGCAGCCGGATGGGCCTTTTCAGCATCCTCTATATGCTCGCTTTTGGCGTCATTCTCTCACTGACCGGATACGATCTGGTGATGAGCCTGGATCCGCATTGGTTTTCAACCCTCTTTGGAGCGTATAATTTTATCAAAGCATTTTACGTCGGACTGGGGGCCTTGATTATCCTGGCGTCGGTTCTGCATCTGAACCCGGCAATCGCATTCAGTTTAAAACCGGCTCAATTTCATGACCTGGGCAAGCTCTTTTTTGCCTTTTGCTTGATGTGGGCCGATTTTTTCTACTGCCAGTTTGTGGTGATCTGGTACGGAAATATTTCCGAAGAGACAGCCTACATCATCAAACGCACCATGAGCGCTCCCTGGAACGGGTTGGCCTGGTTTGTTTTCATCATCTGCTTTCTGCTCCCTTTTTTCATACTCATTAATAAAAAGATCAAAACCCGGCCTAAATTTATGAGTATTCTGTGTGCAGTTGTCATCATGGGCATTTGGCTTGAGCACTTCCTGCTGGTCAGCCCCGCCCTGTTTCCTGATGTAAAGGCTATTTCTGTCGGGCTGATGGACGGTTTGATCTTTGTCGGTTTCTTTGGATTGATGGTATTGGCCCTCAGGGCCTTTTTTAATCTGTTTCCCGAAATCACCCGGGGTGAAATGCGTGGGGTCAACTGATGTTAAACATCACTACTCTGCATAAAGGCGTCAGGATCATCGGGGACAATAAAACACCGCTTTTGGCCATCGGGGGCAGTATTCTTTTAATTGTGCTTTTTGTCTATTTCTTCTATACTTCCCCTTCTGCGAGAATCGGACCGGCGCAACCGATCCCTTTCAGCCATCGGGTGCATGCCGGCGTTAAGGCGATTCAGTGCCGGTTTTGTCATCCTTACGTGGAGCGATCGATACATCCCGGGATTCCACCGATCGAAAAATGCCTTTTTTGTCATCGATACATCATTGCCGATCATCCCTGGATTCAAAAGGAGCACGCGTTTTTCAATGCCCAAAAGCCCGTTCCGTGGCAAAAAGTGTTTCACCTGCCGGAACATGTGCTTTTCAACCATCAACGACATATTAAAAAGGAGATTGAGTGTCAAAAATGCCATGGGGCGGTTGAGACCATGGATCGACTCAAGGGACAACGTTTTGAAATGGGTTTTTGTGTTGAATGCCACCGCGAAAAAAAAGCAACGGTTGATTGTTGGTTGGCATGCCACTCCTGATTGTCGATTTTTGATTGATGATTGTAGATTTTTAGTATGAATGAATCGTCTTCACATAACTACCTTACGGCCAAGGGCTTTTGCCTCACATCGGCTGTTTGGATGATGGTCGGCACGCTGGCGGGTTTGCTGGGAGCCACCGAATTGATGGCACCGGATCTGATTAAGGATGTGGGCTGGCTCGTTTTCGGGCGAATCCGTCCGGTTCATATTAATATTGTCCTTTTCGGTTTTGT